>DATNIU010000017.1:0-31925 GCA_035604275.1 Streptosporangiaceae bacterium
GGCGGCCAGCAGTAGGCACCGGGCCGAGCCAGCCCAACCGGCGGCGGCCAGCCCCGGTCGGCGGCGGCCAGCAGCGGTGAGTCACGGGGATCGAGCAACGGGCCGCGGGCAAGCATTTCTGATTGTCAGAGCCACCGGTTAAGCTCCGCAGGTGGCCAGCTCCAGCGTTCCCGCGCCCGAGATGAAGCTCACCCCGGACGAAGTCCGGCTCGTCATGCTGCAAGCACAGGGCCTGGTCGGCACCCATGGGCGGCGGGGCGGTGTGCATAGCATGCTCCGGCGGCTCGGCGGCGTCCAGCTTGACACGATCAGCGTCCTCGCCAGGTCGCACGAGCTTGTCGCATACGCCAGGCTCGGCGCCGTTCCTAGGGCCAGGATCGAGCATGCCTATTGGCATCCGCGCGCGGCCACCGCCTTCGAGTACTGGTCGCACGCCGCCTGCGTGCTGCCGATCGAAGAGTGGCCCTTCTATGCGTTCCGGCGCCGCTCGTTCCGCGCACGGGGGCTGCGCTGGCACCAGAGCCATCCGGGTGTCTGCGCCGACGTGCTGGCGAGGCTGCGGTCCGAGGGTCCGCTGACCGCGACTCAGCTCGGCGGCGCCAAGAACGGCGGCGCCTGGTGGGACTGGTCTGATACCAAGATCGCCGTGGAGTGGCTGCTCGACACCGGCGATGTCATCTGCGCCCGGCGGACCGGCTGGCGCCGGGTCTATGACCTGCCAGAGCGGGTGCTGGCGCCGGAGTTGCTCCAGGCCGAGCCGACGGACGCGGAATGCCTGATTCACCTGGCCGGCGTCTCGGCGCGCGCGCTCGGCGTCGTCACCAGGGCGGATCTGGCTGACTACCAGCGGGTGAAAAGCTTTGGCAACGGCCGGAACAGCGCTGGCCTGGCAGCGGACGACGCCGCGATCGCCGCTGGCCTGATTCCGGTGGCGATCGACCGCGGCTCTCGCGGCGAGGAGCTGGCCTGGACGGACCCCGGCGCCCTGGCTGACCTGGCTGGCTCGGCCGACCCAGGGAGCGCGACAGGCTCGCCGACCCGCCGCGGCCGTCACCGCGTCACGCTGCTGTCGCCGTTCGACTCGCTCATCTGGGACCGCAAGCGCACCAGGCGGCTGTTCGGTTTCGAGCACAGCCTGGAGGCATATGTGCCCAAGGCAAAGCGGGTGCACGGTTACTTCACGATGCCGCTGCTCTGGCGAAGCAAGCTGGTCGGCCGGGTGGATCCGGCGCGCAGCGGGCGCACACTGGTGGCAAGGCAGCTAACCCTGGACACGCCAGCCGCGGCCGAGCCGATGGCCCGGGCGCTGGTCGAAGCCGCCGCCTGGGTCGGCTGCGACAACGTGCAGCTCGGTCAGGTGAACCCGCCCGCCGTGGAACACCGGCTGAGGTCCGCGCTGACGGCGATCGGCGCATGACGCCCCGCCGCCGTCCAAGGCCGCCGGTACGAGAGGACGGCCAGCGCTGAGGCCGTCCGGCACCGACTACAGCCCAGGATTAACGAACAGCACAGCCTCAGCTGAGTTCGATCAGCTTCTCTCGCACCGCCACCATCACGGCCTCCATCCTGGAGTGGATCTGCAGCTTCTCCAGAATGTTCCTGACATGGTTCTTGACCGTGTTGTCGGAGATGAACAGCTCCTTGGCGATGTCCCTGTTGTTCATGCCGCGCGCGACCAGCTTGAGCACCTGCATCTCACGGTCGGTCAGCTTGGGCACCGGGATCTGCTGCGGTTGCTCATCAGCGTCCCGCCTGGCCAGCGACGCGAACTCAGACAGCAGCTTGCCCGCCATCGGCGGGCTGATCAGGGACTGCCCGCCATGCACGGCCCGCACCGCCTCGGCGACCTGATCGAGCGGGATGTCCTTGAGCAGGTAACCGCTCGCACCAGCTCGGATCGCCTCGAACAGGTCCTCCTCCTCATCGCTCATGGTCAGAATGATGATCTTGGCGCTCGGGGCGATTTCCTTGATCGCCCGGCAGGCCTCGATGCCGCTGCTGCGCGGCATCCGGATGTCCATCAGCACGATGTCGGGCAGTGACTCACCAGCCTTCTGCACCGCCTCGGCGCCGTCGCTGGCTTCACCGACAACGTCGATGTCCGGCTCGGTGATCAGCACGATCTCCAGGCCGCGGCGGAACAGCGCATGATCGTCGACGATCATCGTGCGGATGGGCTCGGAAGGCTGACCAGCTTCCGAAGCTGCCTCGTCGGCCTCCGCGCTAGCTGCCATGACCGTCCCTCTCGTCACTGTCGCTGCGCCAGGCCAGTGCGGGCGCGACAAGCCGCGCCGCGCACTGCGGCGATCCTGATCTGTCTGCAATCAAACTCTTGCCGACCGTCAGCAAGCTGGCAAGCCGCGCCTTACGGTCGGCGCGGTCCGGTCGCTATCCGGATGTGAGCATGGTCATGGTCTTACCGTGAGCGTCATGCTCGGGCTGGCCGTTGGCGGCCGGCTCGGGGGTCCGGTGCCCGCTCTGGCTTGCTCCGCCTCCGGTCACGGAAGCCGAACGCGGCTCGGCATCACTGTCCGCATTGTCCATCAGCCGGATGACGCCGTACTGGTACCCGCGCCGACGGTACACAACACTCGGCATACCGCAGTCGATGTCCTGGAACAGGTAGAAATCGTGGCCTACCAGTTCCATTTCCAGCAGGGCCTGATCGATGGTGATCGGATGTGCGTGATGGAACTTCTGCCGGACAACCAGCGGCCCGTCACCCTCCATCTCGATCGGCACGACATCGTCTGCCTGGGCACTGCCTGGTTGTGCGGGGACGGTGACCGCGAGCCGTTGCGCGGCAGACTCGGCTTCCGCTGGGCGCTCGGGCGGCGCCAGGTACTCCTGGCCTGCCGGGAGCTCGCCCTCCGGCAGGTCGACCAGCCGGACCGGCCCGTGGCCGCCATGATGGCTCTTCCTGCGGTCAAGCGCCCGCCTCAGCCGTGAATCGAGTTTCGCGAGCGCGAGGTCGAGCGCCGCGAAGCGGTCCTCGGCCGCCGCCTCCGCCCTGATCGCCGGCCCGCGGGACCTGACGGTCAGCTCCACGCGTTCCCGCTGGCTTGCCTGCCGGGGATTGCGCTCGACGGACACCTCCACGTCAACCCTGATTGCCTTCTGGTCTAGCTTCTCCAGCTTGTTCAGTTTTGCAGTGGCGTGCTTACGGAACCGCACAGGGACGTCGGTCTGACGGCCCTTGAAGATGATTTCCATGTCACGAGCTCCCTTCCATCTGGTGTGGAAGCGACACCCGCCCGGCCGACCTGGTCTTCGACCCCACATCCGCCTGCTGAGGCTTTCGCAGCCAGCTTGTGCCACTACTGACCTTCTCCCGGCCCAGGGGATGTCCGATCTCCTGGGCGGGGCAGGACTCACTTCTAAGCCGCACCGTGATCGGTCGACGACAAGTCGCCTTACGTGGGCCGTTTCGCCTGCGGCTAGCATCGGCTTGCCAGAGCCGCCCCGCTGGCGGGGCAGAGTCCCCAGCGCAACCACGGACCCGGACGGGTGCCATGACACCGACGCTAGTCCTGTGCGAGCCAGATGTCAGGTGCAGGGTCCCCGGACCTTAGGGACCTTGGTCAGCAGTGGTGCGGGAGGTTCGCGGCGAACCGGCATTACCCGGCGAAGACCGGTGAGAAGCTCTGCGCGGCGATCCGCTGCCATTGCCCGGTCAGCACTGGCGATGGCCCGTTCAGGATCGGCGCCGTCCAGATCTGGTACTGGCTAGGCCCGATCTCCACACCACTGCCCGCATTCGTCGTCTCGACGACCAGGCTCGACCCGCTCGCCGCGACCGAAGTCAGTCCCGCGGGCGTGACGATCGGATCTGAGGCACCGCCGTCCAGCGGCACGTCAGACAGCTGGGCCGAACCGTGAGCGGGCTGGCTGACCACAAGCAGGTGATCGGGACCCCACCAGGTCAGCGCGAGGGGGTTGGAGATGTCCGAGCCGACTGTCAGAACCTGCTCGCTCTGCCCGAGATAGGTGTTCGACCTAGACGCCGTCTGGCTGATCGCGGCGATCATGATCTTGACGCCGGTCTTGGTGCGGACGATCATCGCCGCGCGCACCCCATCGGACGCCACGCTCAGCCAGGTCACAGTGCCACCCGCGAGCGCCGGGGCCGGGGTTACAACCACGGTCTGCCCGGCCTCACCGCTCGGACCGTCGGCCGCCAGCATCAAGATCTCATGCCCGGCGGGCGCGATGAGGCCTGGCGCTGACAGGTTTACCGGCCCCGCCCAGCTCAGCGACGTGCAGCCGACAGAAAGGGTCTGCCGTATCGTCGGCGCTCCGCGGCCAAGCGGGGCGAGGTAAACGTTCCTTCCCCGGCAGCCGGCGAAGGTGCGACCCGTACCGGTCGGCGAGCGGGCACCGATCGACGGAATCGGGCTGTTTGGCGAGACAGCGATCGTGCTGAAGGATCCTTGCCCAAGGCTCTTCGGCAGCTCGACCGGGGCCGGCGAGGCTCCCGCCGTCCAGGCCCTGACCTGGGGCTCAGCAGAGGCGGACGCGACCTGGTAGTAAAGAGGCCCGGTGGGTCCCAGAGGTACCCATGAGGCGAAGTACTTGGGTAGCAGCGGCTGCTGCCAGCCCGGAGGCGCCCAGTCCTTGTGATTGACCTGCATCACCACGGACCGGATCCCTGGGCTGGCCCCATACGATTCGCTCGTCAGGGTCCAGACCAGCTGCGCGGCCATCCGTTTGAGCTGCAGCTGACTCGCCTTCGCGGCGGCTCCGCCGAGGTTCACGACCGCCTTGATGCCGTTGACCTGAATGCTAAAGGTCGTGCCCGGCGGGAACGCGGTCCTGGTGGCATCGTTCAGCCAGCCCGCCTGCCGCGGCCCGCGGAGCGCATCGACCAGATGGCGATCTCCCAGCAGGCCAGCCTGCTCGGGTATGAACACGGGATCGGGGATGAGTACGTTCTCCGACTGGTTCGCCGGGAAGAAGTACAGGTTGCGGGCCTGGTAGTCGCGCCTGAAGTCGGGCAGCGTGAGCAGCAGCAGCTTCGGCGTGGGCTTGCCATCTGTGTAGATGCCGTCGATCCGCCACTGGCCGGCGATCTGCGTGAGCACGAACTTGAACCGGTGGGAGCCGGACTGTACCAGGAGATGGCCGGCTTCGTAGCTGTGGGACGCCTCCAGTGTGGAAAGGTGCCGGCTGGTCAGGTTGACCTGAGCCGTCGGCGGTCCGCCCGTAACGTGGCTCGACACTGTCGGCAGGCTGACTTCGGGCGGATCATCGACGACGGTAGCCGCCCAGGTCGGAGTCCAGGCGAAGTTCCGCGCCAGGTACTCGCGGGCCACCGCGTAGTTGTTGTCGGCACTGGCGCTGGCGATCACGAACCCGTTGACGATGTCCTGCGCGCCCCAGTTCGGCCCGGGTGGTGCCGGGACGAACTGGATGCCCGGCTGTGGCTGCCCGGCGGTTCCGCCCAGCCCGCTGACCGGAACGGGCCCGCTCGACGGCAGGCTCGCGCAGGCACCGAGAACCGTGACGGCAGCGACCGAGCCGACGGCAGCGAGGACCAGCCTCCGATGCCTGCGCATGCTCACTCCTCACCTTGCGGCGGCGCCAGGTCGGCGGCCGGTCCCGGTAGCGTGACCGACTGCGGCAGCTGCACCGGCATGGCATCAAGATCGGCCTTGTCGGGCACCAGCGGCAGGGGTGAGCCCGCAAGCTCAGACCCAGCCTGACGTGGCAGCGTCAGCCGGAAGACCGAGCCGTAGCCGGTCTCTCCCCACGCTTCGAGCCAGCCGTTGTGGAGGCGCGCGTCCTCCAGCGCGATAGCCAGGCCAAGCCCGGTGCCGCCGGTACTCCGGGCACGAGCCGGATCGGCCCGCCAGAACCGGTCGAAGACCAGGCGCTCCTCGCCTGGAGCAAGGCCCACTCCGTGATCCCGCACTGCGACAGCCACCGCGTCCCGGTCGGCGGCA
Source organism: Streptosporangiaceae bacterium (assembly GCA_035604275.1). Lineage (GTDB taxonomy): Bacteria > Actinomycetota > Actinomycetes > Streptosporangiales > Streptosporangiaceae > Chersky-822. The sequence goes on from DATNIU010000017.1 coordinate 5,943, forward strand.
GACGTGACCACCACATCCTCGCCCTCGCCATGCTCGACCGCGTTAACGAGGAGGTTGCGCAGTATCCGCTCTACCCGGCGCCGGTCCACCTCGGCCACACACGGCTCGGCGGGGAGCATGAACTCGATCCTGGCGCCGCGCCGCTCGGCGAGCTGCTGGGCAACGTCAGCCGAGTGCCGCACCAGATCGCAGACGTCCACCAGTTCGGGTTCCAGCGTCGCCGCATTGGCGTCGTACCTGCTGATCTCCAGCAGGTCGGCCAGCAGTGCCTCGAACCTTCCCAGCTGGCTTTGCAGCAGCTCCGCCGATCGCGCGGCAGAGCTCTCCATCTGCTCCCGCGCCTCGAAAAGCAGGTCCGCAGCCATCCTGATGGTCGTGAGCGGAGTGCGCAGCTCGTGCGACACGTCGGAGACGAACTGCCGCTGCACCTGCGATAGCTCCTCAAGCTCCTGCATCTTGTCCTGGAGGCTGGCGGCCATCTCGTTGAAGGAGGTCGCCAGGGCAGCCACTTCATCGTTGCCGCGCACGCTCAGCCTCTCGGCCAGGTTGCCTGTGGACAGCAACTGCGCTCCTCGGGCGGCCCTCGCGACTGGCACCACCACCCACCGGGTCACCAGCCATGCGATCCCGGCCAGCAGGAATACCAGCCCGAGGCCCACCAGCGCCAGCGTGCGCTGCTCGAGCCCAAGCTGCTGCTGCAGCTGCGTCAGCGGGAAGAAGTAGAACAGCTCGTAGGAGCTGCCGAACGGCGCACCGTAGAGCAGGCCGAGCGTCCGCGGGTTGCGGACGCCGGGATAGGGCAGGCTGGTGAAGATGAAGGTCGGCCTCTTACCCTGATCCTCGCTCACCTGCCGGACCAGCCGCTGAGAGAGCGCCGTGGCCGGGAGCTTGAAGGCATAGGCGTAGGCGAACCTGGCCTGCAGCTGGTTGGGGTCGGGCGGGAGTATGACGGCGACGCCGTACTGATCCTCGGGGTTCTCGTTACTTACCGTTAGGCCATCGAGGACGTTCGACATCAAAGTGCCCGCAGAAGCGCTCGGCTGGTCGGTCACGCCCGGCTCGGTCTGCGCCGATGTCAGGCCATCCGATGCTTGCGTGTAAGCCGAGGCTTCCGCCTGCTTGAGCTGGTCAGCGGCGATCTGCTGCATCAGGAAAAAGCCGAGTACCGAGATCACGATGGCGGAGACGACCAGAGTCGTGCTGACCACGCGCAGCTGAAGCGAGCTGGCCCAGCGCCGCCGCAGATGACCAAGCAGCCCGGCGAACCTGGAGAGGGCGCTCGCGACCTCGGCGGCCAGGGACCGCAGCAGGCCCGCTAGCTGCCCGGCCTGGCCAGGCTGGACGGCATCAGGTCCGCCGCTGGCCTGCCCAGGTGAGACGAATTCCGCGGCGTGCCCCGTCTCGGCGGCCGCCCGTGGCATCTCGCCGCCGATCGCTGACCCCGTCATGATCGGCCTCGCTGCGCTGAACCGCCGGCCGGCTCAATCAGGACCGACCAGTGTGCCTGGTGATGCCGAGACCGGCCTGCCGCAATCAGCCCGGCCCCGCCTTATAGCCGACCCCGCGGACCGTGACGACAATGTCCGGCCGCTCCGGGTCCCTCTCGATCTTCGCCCGCAGTCGCTGCACATGCACGTTGACCAGGCGCGTGTCGGCGGCATGGCGGTAGCCCCACACCTGCTCGAGCAGCACCTCCCTGGTGAATACCTGGCGCGGCTTGCGGGCCAGGGCCACGAGCAGATCGAACTCGAGCGGCGTCAGGCTGATCACCTCGCCGGCCCGTTTTACCGAGTGCCCGGCGACGTCGATGGTCACGTCACCGATGCTGAGCATTTCGGGAGCGGGATCGTCGGTCCTGCGCAGCCTCGCTCGTACCCGCGCGATCAGGACCTTGGCCTGGAACGGCTTGACAATATAGTCGTCGGCACCTGACTCAAGCCCAAGGACCACATCGACGGTGTCGCTCTTGGCGGTCAGCATCACAATCGGGACGCCAGACTCAGCCCGGATCTGCCGGCAGACGTCGATCCCGTCCATGCCCGGCAGCATCAGGTCGAGCAGGATCAGGTCGGGCTTGGTATCCCGGAATGCCTCAAGCGCCCTGTCTCCGTCGGCCACGAATGTTGGCTCGAATCCTTCGCCGCGCAGGACGATTCCCAGCATCTCGGCAAGAGCGGCGTCATCATCGACGACCAGCACGCGACCTTTCATAGTCCCCATCGTTCCATGGAAACGGCGGCACCGAAGCCCGCACGTACTACGGCTCCGAACCCAGAACACGCAGATTACCCGCTGTGACCGGCTGGATGACGCCTCGCTCGGTGACGATCGCTGTCACCAGCTCGGGCGGCGTCACGTCGAACGCGGGATTGAAGGCGCTGCTGCCCTCGGGCGCGATCGGCTGTCCGGCCAGGTGAGTCACCTCCTCGGGGGCACGCTGCTCCACCACGATCGCCGAGCCGCCCGCGGTGCCGAAGTCGATCGTCGACACCGGGGCTACCACCACGAACGGAAGGTTGTGGTATCTGGCCAGCACAGCGAGTGAGTACGTGCCGACCTTGTTGGCCACGCTGCCATCGGCGGCGATCCGGTCCGCTCCGACCGCGACCAGGTCCACGTCGCCTGCGGCCATCAGCGATGCCGCCGCCGAGTCGGCCAGCACCTGATAGGGCAGCCCGGCCCGGCTGGCCTCGTAGGCCGTCAGCCGGCCGCCTTGCAGCAGCGGCCTGGTCTCGTCCACCCACAGCATCGCGAGCCGCCCCGCGCGATGCGCGGCGAGAATGAGGCCGAACGCGGTCCCTTCCCCGGCCGTTACCAGCGATCCGGTGTTGCAGTGGGTCAGGATCCGGGCTCCGTCAGGGACCAGGGCAAGACCGTGGGCCGCCATGTCCGCGCACGCCCGGGCGTCCTGGTCGGCAATTGACCGGGCCTCGTGCAGGGCAGCGGCGGGCGCGTCCCGTTTCGCCGGATCCGGATCCTGCTGTGCCCGCACATATGCGTCGAGCGCCCGCCTGGCGCCCCACCCCAGGTTGACCGCGGTCGGCCTGGCCCCCTCGATCGCCGCCGCGGCGGCGAAGACGTCATCGCCTCTGGCCGCGGCCAGGGCTACGCCGAAGGCGCCGGCGATACCAAGCAGCGGCGCGCCGCGGACGACCAGTCGGCGGATGGCGTCGACCAGGGACGGCACGTCCCTGCACATCACCTGGCTCTCGACGGCCGGCAGGCGGGTCTGGTCTGCCAGCTCGATAGCCGGGCCGGCCGGCGGGTCGAGCCAGCGCAACGCGATGATGCTCATTCCTTGAGTCTGCGTGAAGCCGGTAACCGCACGCGACCCCTGGCCGGCGACATTTCGAGGCGCATTGTGCGACTATGGGCGCAGCCGCTGGGGCAGGCAGCGCGGCTCCGTCGGCGCCGAGTCAGCGCGCCGGATCATTGGAGACGAACCATGACAGACACACCGCCTGGGGGCGGTTCAGACTGGCCGTTGTCGAATCAGCCGCCCACCCGCCCGTGGGTCAGGCCAGACCAGCCGGGCGAGCCAGGGTCCAGCCAGCCAGGGGACCCGCAGCCCGGCGAGCCCGGGTCTGACCAGCCAGGAGCGGCACAACCCGGCCGGTACGATCAGCCCGGGTACGGACGACCCGCAACCCCGCCGACCAGCAGGTACGGCCAGCCTGCCGATGCGCCGCCCGCAGCCCCGCCGACCAGCAGGTACGGCCAGCTCCCTGGATATGACCAGCCCGGCACCCAGCGGCCTGGATCCGCCCAGCCCGGGGCTCAGCCCGGACCGTACGGCCAGCCCGGATCTGGCCAGCCCGGTCAGTACGCCGCGCCGCAGCCCGGCCAGCCGGCAGCCCAGTACCCCGGCCAGTACGGATCCCCCCAGCCCGGGGCGCAGCCCGGCCAGTACGCCCAGCCCGGATACGGCCAGCCCGGCCCGTCCGGGTACGGCCAGACCGGATACGGCCAGCCCGGGTACGGTCAGCTGCCCAGCTACGGGCAGTACGGCCAGCCCGGGTACGGTCAGCAGGGCGGCTGGGGCGCACCGACACCGGGCGGAATCCCGCTGCGCCCGCTTGGCGTGGGCGACATTCTCAGCGGCGCGTTCACCCTGATCCGGCAGAACCCGGCGACGACGCTGGGCCTGACGGCCGCGGTGCTGACGACCAACGTGGTGATGTGGGTAGTCGTCGCGCTGATCGCGAGCCAGACCAGCGCGGCAGTGGTTTACGTGGGAGTCCTTCCGGCCTTGCTGCTGTCGGCGATCCAGCTTGGCGGGCTGACGGCCGTGATGGGCCGGGGCATACTCGGACGCAAGCTGAGCATCTCCGACGCCGTGCGGAACTCAAGGCCCGGATGGGTCATCCTCGCTGTCCTGCTGCTGGGACTGGGCTTCGTGGTGATCTGGGTTCCGATACTCCTGGTGCTGCACGGCTGGGGGATCATCCCGGTCCTGGCTCTGTCGGCCTGGCTGGGGGTCATGGTCAGCATGACCATCCCCGTAGTGGTACTCGAGAAGCAGGACCCGGCCTCGGCGCTGAGCAGATCGTGGCGGCTCGTCCGGGGCAGCTACTGGCGCGTCTTCGGCATCTTCCTGCTGACCTTCGTCATCCTGTTCGTGTTCAGCTTCATCTTCAGCATTCCGCTTCAGCTCATCAGCGGCTTCGCCGGATTCAGCCTGAGCCGCAGCACCGCGGGGCTCTCCATCACGCTGGTCATCTTCATCATCGGCGAGATCGTTCTCTACTCTGTCACTACCGCGATAGAGACTGGGGTCGCCGTCCTGCTCTACGCCGACTTGCGGATGCGCAAGGAAGGCATGGATCTGGTATTGCAGCAGGCGGCGCAGAATCAGCGGCTGACTGGTGAGGAGTTCGCGAACGTCCTGGCGCCTGCCGCCGGCCCGGGGCCCTTCCCGGGCGCCGGCGGCTATCCCGGCGCCGGCTCGCCTGGAGCGCCAGCAGGCTGGTGACGGGCACCAGACGAGCACGCGGGCTCAGCCGCTGAGGTAGGCGCTCGCCGGCAGGCACGACCCTGTCCGGGGCGGCACCCCTAAGGTGGTGCAGGCGCCGACAGGCCGGCCCGCAGGGAGGATCATGAGCGACGTGCCGCCATGGGGCGACCGGGGCCAGCCGTCGGCGGGCCAGCCCGGTTACGGCCCGCCCGGCCACGGCCAGCCCGGTTACGGCCCGCCCGGTTACGGCCCGCCCGGGCAGCAGGCTCCGCCGCCTCTGGCCGTCCCGGCGCCGGGCGGCGTGCCGCTCCGGCCGATGGCGGTGGGAGACATCCTGAGCGGCGCGTTCACGCTGATCCGGCGGAATCCGGGCACCATCCTCGGGCTGGCCGCGATCATCGTGACGATCAACCAGATCGTCACGGCGATCGTCACGGCGTACATCACCGGCCGCCTGCCGGCCGTGCTGTTCATCACGCCCGGTCAGCAGGCTACTTCGAGCCAGGCGAACAGCGCGCTCGCCAGTCTCGGGCGATCTCTTCCGGCCATCTTCGGCCTGGAGATCGGTGGCCTGCTGCTGGTGATCCTGTTTCGCGGCATCCTGACCGGCATGCTTACCGGGGCGATGGGACGGGGAGTGCTTGGCCGCAAGGTCGGCATCGGCCCGACCGTCCGCGACTCCAGGCTGGGAACGGTTCTCGCCGTGGCGTTCCTGACGCTCGCGATCTTCGTTTGCCTCTGGGCCGTGCCCCTGGCGATCGTGGTCGCCCTGGCCATCGCCGGGCTTCCCGTCGTCGCGGCGATCGCCGGCTGCCTTGGCGCGATCGCTGCGGTCGTCCTGACGGTCTGGCTCTACGTCACGCTCAGCCTGGCGATGCCCGCGGCCGTGCTGGAACGGCTGGGTCCGGTCGCTGCCCTGTCGAGATCCTGGCACCTGGCACGCGGCAGCTTCTGGCGCTTGCTCGGCATCCTGCTGCTCGCCAGCCTGGTGGTATCGGTAACGGCCGGGCTGCTGACGGCCCCGGTCACCCTCGCACGGCTAGCCGCCGGAGGACCGTTCAGCTTCATCTCGACGGGGCATTCAATCGGCTGGCTGATCGCCACTACGGTCGCTGGCATCATCGCCGGCACGGTCACCTCGCCGATCGCCGCCGGCGTGAATGTGCTGCTCTACACCGACATGCGGATGCGCAAGGAGGGCATGGACCTGGTGCTCCAGCAGGTAGCAGCGCGGCACGAGCGGCTGGACGGCGACGAGTTCGCCACGGTCTGGCGCCCCACAGCCGCCAGCCAGTCTGCCTACCCCGGCTTCGGCACTCCCGGCCCGTGCACTCCCGGCTACGGCTCTCCCGGCAACGGCACGCCTGGTCTCGGCACTCCCGGCAACGGCATGCCTGGTCTCGGCACGCCTGGTCTCGGCACGCCTGGTCTCGGCACTTCCGGCAGCGGCATGCCTGGGGGCGGCGCGCAGGACGGCTGGCCCGGTAGCGGCGGCGACCGGTCGTCTGCCTGGTGACGGCGGCCACGATGCGGGCGCTCCGGGTCACGGCGAGGTTCATCCCGGCTGGCCTGAGGATGACCGGGCAAGCCGGCGGTGCACCGCTGATCGGCCGTCGTGCGGCACGCGAGCTGGCCCGCCGGGAGCTAGCCAGGTCGATCTACCAGCCGAGCATCGGCCAGCGCGTCCTGGCCTGGCTCAGCCGGCTGCTGAACGGGGCCGGCAGCGCGGTCCCGGGTGGCTGGTTCGGGCTGGTGACACTCGCGGTGCTTGCCGTCCTGGTGGTCAGCGGCGTCGTCTTCTGGGTCCGGCCGGTCCGGTCGCGGCGGACAGTGAAGCAGCACGGCCTGGCCGGCAGGCGTATGCGCGCGGAAGATTACCGGCGCAACGCCGAGCAGCATGCGGCGGCAGGCGACTATTCAGGAGCCATCGTCGAGCGGGTCCGCGCGATCGCGGCCGAGCTTGAGGAGCGCGGGATCGTGTCGGCCCGGCCGGGGCGGACCGCCGACGAGCTCGCCGCCGAGGCCGGCCGTGAGCTGCCGGCGCACTACAGCGACCTGCACGGCGTCATGCGGCTGTTCGACGATGTCCTTTACGGCGATCGCGACGGTACCCAGGCCGGTTATCAGCAGGTCAGCCTGGTCGACACCGATCTGCGCTCGGCGCGCCCGACGGCAGGCAGCTCGCCGGAACCGGCGATTGCCGGGTCGGCGATTGCCGGGTCGGCGGTGCCCCGGTGAGCGCCGGGCCGCTGGCATCCGGTCCAGGCACCGCCGAGCTCCCGGCGGCCGACCTGGCCGAGCCGGAGACCGGCCGCCGCGAGCCGATCGTGGCCCGGCCGGCTCCCTGGCGGGCGGGATCAGGACCGGGCTCGGCATCCGGAACCGCCGCCGCATGGCGCCGGTGGCGGATCCCGCTGGCGCTGATCGCGTTCATCCTGATCGGGGCCACGGTGATCGCGATCCTGCTACCGGCGCCGAGGCCCAACGCCTACCTGGACCCGGCCAGCACCACCCAGCTCGGCACCCGCGCCCTCGCCGACATCCTCGCCGAGCGCGGCCACCAGGTGGTCGGCACATACACATCATCGGCCGCGCTGGCCGCGATCCGGCCCGGGAACACCACCGTGGTGATCACCAGCCCGGGCCTGCTGACCGGGCCGGAGCTGACGAGGCTCTCGCTGGCCCAGGCCGACCTTGTCGTGGTTGAGCCCGACCGCCCCGTCCTAGCGCTGCTGAGCCCCGGCATCACCATCGCCGGCTCATCCGGAGTGACCAGGCCGGTCCCGCCAGGCTGCCAGCTAGGACCGGCCACAGCCGCCGGGAACGCGGACATGGGCGGGGTCACCTTCGCCATCTCGCGGGCCACGCCGGGCGCGGCCGGCTGCTATCGGGCCGGCGGTCATCCGTCGCTGGTCCGGTACGCCGCTGCCGGGAAGGTCGTCACCATCCTGGGCACCGGTCTGCCGCTCAGCAACCAGTACCTGGCCGATCAGGGCAACGCCGCGCTGGCGATCAACCTGCTGAGCACCAGCCACCGGATCGTCTGGCTGACCGCGCAGCCATCCCCGGCGGCCGGGACCGGGCCGGGGCGTGGCACGGGATCGACGCCGCCGTTGATCCCGGTCGCCGCCGTCCTCGTCGTGCTCCAGCTTGGTGTCGCCGTCGTGCTGGCCGCGCTCTGGCGGGCACGCCGCCTCGGGCCGCTGGTGCCCGAGCAGCTGCCCGTGGTAGTCCGGGCGTCCGAGACCGTGGAAGGCCACGCCAGGCTCTACCAGTCCAGGCGAGCCAGGGGCAGGGCGGCAGCCGCCATTCGCGAGGCCATGCTCGCCCGCGTCCAGCCGGCCCTCGGCCTGGGCCAGGGCGCGCCGCAGGATGCCGTCACCGGGGCGATCGCTAGCCGTTCCCGGCTGAGCCCGCAGGAGATCTCGATGACCATCTTCGGCCCGCCGCCCGCCAGCGATGCCGAGCTGGTGAACCTGGTCCGTAGTCTTGACCAACTGGAAAGAGAGGTACGTTCGCAGTGAATGCCGACGATCCGGTGGCGGCCGACCAGGTGGAAGCCGATTTCCCGGCAGCCGCCCCGCCAGCAGCCCAGGCCAGTCCGAGGGCCGCCCTCGCCGCCGTCAGGGACGAGGTCGCCAAGGCCGTCGTGGGCCAGGATTCCGTCGTCAGCGGTCTGCTGATCGCGCTGATCTGCGAGGGACACGTCCTGCTCGAGGGCGTACCCGGAGTGGCGAAGACCCTGCTCGTGCGTGCCATGGCCAGCGCCTTGTCGGTGCAGGGCAAGCGACTTCAGTTCACGCCTGACCTGATGCCGGGAGACGTCACCGGATCGCTGATCTATGACGCGCGAACCGCCCAGTTCGAGTTCCGCGAAGGCCCGGTATTCACCAACCTGCTGCTCGCCGACGAGATCAACCGGACGCCGCCCAAGACACAGGCCGCGCTGCTCGAGGCGATGGAGGAGCGGCAGGTGTCGGTGGACGGCAGGCCCCGGCCGCTGCCGGTGCCGTTCCTCGTCGCGGCCACCCAGAACCCGGTGGAGTACGAGGGAACCTACCCGCTGCCCGAGGCGCAGCTCGACCGGTTCATGCTCAAGCTCACCGTGGCGCTGCCGGAGCGGGCCGACGAGATCTCGATCCTGGACCGGCACGCGGCGGGCTTCGACCCGCGGGACCTCGGCGCCGCCGGGATCCGCCCGGTCGCCGGGCCGCCCGAGCTGGCCGGCGCACGGGAGGCTGCCCGGCGGGTGCACATCGCGCCGGAAGTCACCGGCTACATCGTGGACATCTGCCGCGCGACCAGGATGTCCCCGTCGCTGCGCCTCGGGGTGTCGCCTCGGGGGGCCACCGCCCTGCTGGCTACCAGCCGGGCCTGGGCGTGGCTCTCCGGCCGCGACTATGTCACGCCCGACGACGTGAAGGCGCTGGCCGGGCCCACATTCCGGCACCGGATCCAGCTCCGGCCGGAGGTCGAGCTTGACGGCGCCACCCCGGACGGCGTGCTGCAGGGCGTTCTCACCTCCGTGCCAGTGCCGCGATGACGCTGACCGGCCGTGCGGCGCTCACGGCGCTGGTCGGCGGGCTGGCGGTGCTCGCGTTTCGCACCACGGCGGTACTGCTGATCGTCAACGCGGTGATCGGAGCCGGAATCGTTGCCGACCTGATCCTGGCGGGCGGCATCAGGCAGCTTCGGCTGAGCCGGTCCGGCGACACCAAGATCCACCTCGGTCAGACCGGCTCGACCGGGCTGACTATCGCGAATACTGGCCGCCGGACGGTCCGCGGCGTGGTCAGGGATGCCTGGCGGCCGAGCGCCGGAGCCCAGCCAGGGCGGGCTGGCCTGCGCGTCCCTGCTGGCGGAACGGTGACGGTGAGCACGGCGCTGACCCCACGGCGGCGCGGTGACGCGGTAGCGGGCAAGGTCACTGTTGCCTCGCTCGGGCCGCTCGGCCTGGCTGGCCGCCAGCGCAGCCTGGACGCGCCGTGGACGGTGCGGGTCCTGCCACCGTTCCTGAGCCGCAAGCACCTGCCGGCCAAGCTCGCCAGGCTTCGCGAGCTCGACGGCCAGCACAAGTCGCTGATCCGCGGTCAGGGCAGCGAGTTCGACTCGCTGCGAAACTACGTGCTCGGTGACGACGTGCGCTCGATCGACTGGCGGTCATCGGCCAGGAACGCCGACGTCCTCGTGCGCACCTGGCGGCCCGAGCGCGACCGGCGCATCATCGTAGTGCTTGACACCGGCCGAACGTCGGCAGGCCGGGTCGGCAGCATTCCGCGGCTGGACGCGTCGATGGATGCCGCGCTGCTGCTCGCAGCGCTGGCCACCCGGGCCGGTGACCGGGTCGATTTCCTTGCGATAGACCGGCGGGTCCGCGCCAGGGTGGTCGGCGCGGGCCGGCTTGGGGTGCTCGCGGCGGTCACCAGCGCCATGGCCACCCTTGAGCCCGACCTGATCGAGTCGGACATCGGCCTGATGGCCAGCACCGTGCTCGGGATAGCGCGGCAGCGCAGCCTGGTGGTGCTGCTCACCGACCTCAGCCCGGCCGCGATCGAGCAAGGGCTGCTGCCGCAGGTCCAGCTACTGACGTCCAGGCATCAGCTCATCGTGGCCGGCGTGGCCGACCCTCGGCTCGCCCAGATGGCGGCCAGCCGCGGCGACATCTCGGCCATCTACGACGCCGCCGCCGCCGCGCGGGCCCAGTCGGGACGGGCACACGTCAGCGCGCTGCTCCGGCGGCATGGCGTCGAGATCGTCGATGCGCCGCCGGACAGCCTGGCGCCGGCGCTGGCCGATGCCTACCTGAGCCTCAAGGCGGCCGGCCGGCTGTAGCGGCCGCCGTCAGCCAGCCACCGCGAGCACGTCAGGAGCCTCGGCGATGTCCCCTGTCTCGCCGGCCGCGACAGCCCGACGGCCGAAGATGATCACGTAGCCGAGGAACGCGCACTCGGCCGCGGCGCCGATCCCGATCCGGGCCCAGGTGCCCAGCGGCGACGGGGTGACCGCAGCCTCGATCACGCCGGAGACCCCGAGCACGACGATGAGCCCGAGCACGATCGTCATGGTCGCCCGGCCGGTTTCGGCCAGGGCCACGGAACGTTTCCGCGGGCCCGGGTCGATGACCGTCCAGCCAAGCTTCAGACCGGCACCGGCGGCCAGGAACACGGCCGTCAGCTCGAGCAGGCCATGCGGCAGGATCAGCGCCCAGAACTCCGTGGTCCGGCCGTGCGCCGCCATCAGGCCGCCGAGGATCCCGCCGTTCGCCGCATTCTGGAACAGCACGTAGAGGACCGGTATGCCGAGCAGAATGCCGAGAACCACCGACTCGGCGGCGACCACGGCGTTGTTGGTCCAGACCTTCAGGGCGAACGACTGGGCGTTGTACTGGGAGTAGTAGTTGCGGAACTGATGGCGGACCAGATTGTTGGCCGCCGACTTGGGCAGCAGACTGGCCTGGAGCGCGGGCGACCTGGCTACCCACCAGCCCAGCAGGACGGCGACCAGGATCGAGCCTGCCGCGCTCCCCAGCCACCACCAGCGGGCACGGTAGGCGGCGGCGGGAAAGGAGATGACGGCGAACCGGCCAACCGACTGCCAGGTCGATGAGTGGCCCCCGCTCACGGCGGCACGAGCCCGGGCTAGCTGGCTGGAGAGCCGGGCCGCCAGGGCCAGATCGAGCCCGGAGCCCTGAAGCGCGGCCAGGTGAGCGGCCGTCCGCTGATAGACGGCGACGAGCTCATCGACCTCGTCGCCGGATAGCCGTCGCCGCCGCCTGGAAAGCTCATCCAGCCTGGCCCAGTCCGCCTGGTGCGCGGCGACGAAGACGTCCAGATCCACCTCAGGAGACTACAGGCGCGCAGGCTGGATAGTCTTGGCCAGGGAACGAAGCCGACTATGCGGGCGGACTACAGAGGATTTGCCAGTGGCCGAGGTGGTGACCGGCGAGGCCGTGGTCCTCGACCTAGCGGTCGCCAGGTTCCCGAGCCGGATGGTGGCGCTGCTGATCGACATACTGGTCCAGCTCCCGGTCTTCGCCTTCGTGGAACTGGTCGTCTTCTCCAAGGCCGCACAGCATCTGAACGACGCCTCAGCCGCCGCGATCTACACGGCCGGGTTTGTTCTGGTCTTCGTCGGCTATCCGACAATCTTCGAGACCCTGAGCCGAGGCAAGACGCTCGGCAAGATGGCTCTCGGGCTCCGGGTGGTCAGCGACGACGGCAGCCCGATCAGGTTCAGGCAGGCGCTGATCCGGGCGCTTACCGCTGCCTTTGTCGAAGTCTGGAATCCCGCTCTCTGCTTCGTCGGGCTGATCACCGCCATGGTGTCGGCAAAAGGCAAACGACTCGGTGATATGGCGGCCGGCACATTCGTGATCTCCGAGCGCGTGCCCCGGCGGCGCGAACTGTCGGCGGGCTTCGCCGCCGTTCCGCCGCCGCTCGCCGTCTGGGCACGGAATCTGGAGGTGTCCAGGCTCTCTGACCATGCCGCCGCGGCGGCAAGCAGCTACCTGCGGCGGTTCAATGACCTACGGCCGGCCGCCAGAGACGAGCTTGGCTGGCAGCTGGCCTCGGCGGTCGCCGCGCAGGTCAGCCCTCCGCCGCCGGAGGGGACCCCGCCTGCCGCGTACCTCTGCGCCGTGCTCGCCGTGCGCCGTGCTCGCGAGCATGCCAGGCTCCAGGCGCGGCAGGCCGCGCAGCTAGCTCCCGGCTATCCGGCCCGGACCGCGCAGCTCGCCCCCGGCATGCTGCCCGCTCTCCCACCGAACGCCGCCCCAGCAGGATCGCTGGCATACCCGCCGGGCACGCTTCCGGCTCTCCCGCCAACCTCCAGCCCGACCGGACCGCCCGCATACCCGTACTCCTATCCGCCGGGCACGCTTCCGGCTCTCCCGCCAACCTCCGGCCAGGCCGGACCGCCCGCATACCCGCCTGGCACGCTGCCCGCTCTCCCGCCGGCGAGCGGGCCGGCATCGGCCGGGCCACCGGCCAGCAACCGGCCTGGCACCGGCACCGAGACCACCGGCACCGAGACCACCGGCGAGCCGACCGTGCCGCAGAGCCCGGCAGGCACCCAGGCCGAGGACTTCGGCTTCGCGGTGCCCGGCTAGCGCTCAGTCCGCGGCTGGCAGCAGGAACGGCCGGACCAGGTCGCCGGTGGCCGCGGTCGCGACGGCCAGCGCCTGCGCGACGGGAACGTCCTGCACCGCGTAGTGCTGGCGTCCGGCCGCTGTCGTGGCCGTCAGGGTCACCAGGCCCTGCCGGCGCTGGAACCAGCTCTGATGAATCCGCCAGCCGATGATCGCCTCGGTCCCGATGATGCTGCGCCGGCGGGTCAGGCTACCGATCCTCGTCACCAGCCAGCCGTCTGCCAGCCGGTGTCCCAGGCTGCGGTACCGGTCTGCCGCGAGCAGGGCGGCCGCCGGCAGCAGCCCGAGCGAGCTAAGCCAGATCCAGGGCGGGCCGTGACCGAACCTCGTCGCGGCGGCGACCGCCGCCACGATCACGGCAGCTCCGGCCAGCGCGCGAGTGAAGCGACGGCGCCGCGCGACCGGACCGTGCCGTTCCAGGCTGCCCGCGCACACGTGGTCCGATACGCCGAGGACGTCAGCGGCGACCGCGCGGGCAACGGCCCGCGGCGCGGGGGGCAGCAGGACGGATCCCTCCCGCTCGGCGCCGCGACCGACATGCAGCCCGGTCGTGATGGCGATGCACCTGGCGCCGCGCGCGGCCCGCAGCAGCAGCGGCTCGCTGATCTCCACACCGCGCAGCCGGCTAAGCGAGATCGTGGTGGCCCTGGTGGACAGCAGGCCCCTGGTAACCCGGAGAGTATCCGAGCCCTGGCGAACCAGGCGGAACTTCCAGAACACGGCGACATAACCGGCGGTGGCCACCAGCACGTATCCCACGAGCGCGGCCGCCGCCCCGGCGAGTATCCGCTGCGCCAGCGACAGCGCCGAGAAGTCGGCCACGATCAGCCGGACCGGGTCGACGGTCGCCAGGTTTATGTCGGTCTCCCGGCTGATCTGCAAGACCGACCCGATCAGGACGCCGAGGACAACGAGTCCGGTCATGGTCAGCGGGGCGAAGCGCAGCCAGCCGGCCCGCAGCCGGACGATGTCGGCGCTCCGGTCTGGCTCGGACGCCAGGACTCCGGCACCGGCCACGCCAGCCAGGCCTGGCCCGCCGGTCAGGCCGGTCAGGTCGATGCCGTCGACACTGTAGGCCATCGTCGGGATCTCGCCCGCCGTGCCCGCCGCCCCGGCGGCGCCGGCCGCTGCCACGCCCGCGTCACCGCCCGCCGCAGCGGGAGCGCCGGAGCGACCCACTGCGGCCGATCCGGCCAGCAGCAGATCCCGCAGCGATTCGGCGGCCGACCTGGTCAGTCCGTCGAGATGGAAGCTCTCGCCTGGCCTCAGGTCGTTGCGCCCGGTTCCGATGCTCACCCGGCAGACGCCGAGCATCCGGTGCAGCAGGTGCGCGGTCACGTCGACGGTGCGGATCCGGTCTCTGGCGACCGAAAGGATCTTCTGGTTCAGCAGGCCGCGCCGCACGTAGACCCGCTCGTCGGTGATCCGGTACCTGGTCGTCGCCCAGTGCACGAGACCGGTCACGACCGCCAGCACGGATGCCGCGATTCCCCAGATCAGGCCGCTGCCAGTCCGCGAGTGCAGGATCAGCAGGCCGGCCAGCAGGGGCAGCAGCCTGGCCAGGTCGGTCAGCGGCCGCACGATCAGGCTGCGCGGGCTCAGCCGCAGCCAGCCGACCGACGAATCGGCGGGCTGGCACGCCTGCCCGAACGGCACCGCTGGCCGCCGATCCGTTCCCCCGAGCTCACCAGCCGCGCCAGCGGCACCAGCCACGCCAGCCACGCCAGCGGCGCCGACGGGAACGGCCAGCGGAATCTCGATCCCGTCCGCCGGCCCGGCGGTCCAGCCCGCCACAGAAACCCCGTTCGGCGCGATCACCCCTCCAGACGCAGAATCCCCTCCAGGCACGAAATCCCCGATAGGCGCAGAAGCCCCGCCAGGAACACTCACCGCACCAGATACAGAAATCCCATCCGGCGCGGCCACGCCATCCGTCGCGGCCACGCCATCCGTCGCGGCTGTGCCGTCCGGCGCTGCTGTGCCGTCCGGCATGGGTGCCTGATCCGGCGCAGGCGCTCCGCCGGATGTCAGCCCAGCCGCCCCATCGGGCGCCGGGCCCGTCACGTCGCATCGCCCGGCGACTGGCCGGTGGCGATGGCCAGACGGTCGAGCAGCAGGTCGGCGGTCGCCCGGTCCAGCCCGTGGATGCGCACGGGCCCGGCGGCCGAGGCCGTCGTGGCTGTCACGTTGGCGAGACGGAAGATCCGCTCGCCGAACGACCGGTGGCTGTCGATGGTCTGGATCCGGCTGATCGGCGCGATCCGCCAGTGCACGGAGAACCACCCTGATCTCGTGTAGAGCGCCTCCTCGGTCACCTCCCAGCGGTGCACCCGGTAGCGCCATCGCGGCATGATGACCGCGTAGGCCAGCGCCAGAGCCACCGTCGCCGCGATCACCAGCCGCCAGGTAGCCGAGAATCCCGCAGTCGTGGCCGCCACTACCTCCCCGAGCACGACCGAGACGCCGCTGCCGACCGCACGCGCGGTCCAGTAGCTGACGGCTCGCCTGCTGACCCTGTTTCCCGGCTCACGCAAGCCGGGCAGCAGCGAGTCGGCTGTTATGCCCTCGGTTGTCATCCCTACAGCGTGCCACCAGTAAGCCGGTAGCCGAAACGATCACTTGCGGCCGGGCCGGCGGCAGCGTACGCGATGCCCCTCGCATACGTTCTCAGGTATGCCCTGGCCCGCCGCACACGCCGGGCCGCCGAGCAAGCCGGGCAAGCAGGCCAAACAGCCCCCAGAGCGGCGGCACGGCACACGCTGACCGTGTCGCGATCGCGGAACCGGACATCGGCTAGCTGCCCTGCCGCCACGAGGCCAGGTATTCCTGCTGCCAGGCAGTGAGCTCGTCGATCTGCGTGCCGAGCGAGGCGAGCGTCAGCCGGGCGACCTGCGTGTCGATCGCGGCCGGCATGGCGTGGACGCCGGGAGCGAGCCCCGGCCTGGCCGCCACGCCAGCCTTTCCTGCTCCACCAGCTCCGCCGACCGCACCGGCCTCCTCCGGCACACCGGGATCTCGCGGCACGCTGGCCTCGCCACGATGGCCGCTGATCAGCCAGACCAGCGCGAGCGCCTGCGCGGCGAAGGTCAGGTCCATCACGGCTGCCGGATTGCCCTCGCCCGCGATCAGGTTGACCACCCGGCCCTCGGCCAGCAGGATCAGCCGCCTGCCGCTGTCCAGCACGTACTCGTCAGCATGCGGCCGGACTCCCGGATTGACAGCCACCGCGAGATCGGCCAGCGTGCGGACGTCGATCTCGACGTCAAAGTGCCCCGCGTTGGCCAGGACCGCCCCGTCCCGCATCGCTTCCAGATGCGGGCCGGCGATCACGTCCCGCGATCCGGTCGCCGTGATGAACACATCGCCGAGCGCGGCAGCGGCCGCCATCGGCAGCACCCGGTAGCCCCGCATTATCGCGTCGAGCGCCCGGACCGGGTCGACCTCGGTGACAATCACCTGGGCGCCGAGGCCGGCCGCCCGTTCGGCGATCGCCGTGCCGCATGAGCCGTAACCGGCCACCACGACCGTCTTTCCGGCCAGCAGGATGTTGGTGGCCCGGATGATCCCGTCGATCACCGACTGGCCGGTCCCGTAGCCGTTGTCGAACATCCGCCGGGTCACCGAGCCGTCGGCGGCGACGACCGGGAAGGCCAGCGTGCCTGCCGCGGCCATCCGGCGCAGCCTGGCGACCCCGGTGGACGTCGACTCGCAGCCGCCGATCACGCCGGGCAGCAATTCGGGCCGCTCGGCGTGCAGCGTGTTGACCAGGTCGCAGCCGTCGTCCACGACCAGGTCGGGACCGCAGTCCAGGGCGCGGTGGATATGCGCGTAATAGCCGGCCCGATCGACTCCTGATTTCGCGTGAACGAAAACGTCCGGCGTACTCGCCAGGGCAGCCGCGATGTCGTCCTGGGTGGACAGCGGGTTCGATGCCGCGAGGTGAACCTGGCCACCGCCGGCGGTGATCAGGCCGACGAGAACGGCCGTCTCCGCCGTGACGTGCAGGCAGGCCGCGACGCTGAGCCCGTCGAACGGCCGCCTGCCCGCGTACTCCTGGCGCAGCAGCCCGAGCACCGGCATCGCCCGCTGCGCCCACGCGATCCTGGCCAGGCCGTCGGCGGCCTGGCCAGGATCGGCGATGTCGGACCGAGGGCCGGCCATCACGCCAGCCGCGCGTGGATCGTCGCCGGTGCGTCGGTCGCCGCAAGGGCCTCCGCCCTCGCCCGTGCCCCGGCCGCCGCAGGCTGAGCTGCCGCCGCGGGCTGAGCTGCCGCCGCGGGCTGAGCGGCCGCCGCAGGCTGAGCGGCCGCCGCAGGCTGAGCTGTCGCAGGCTGAGCGGTCGCCGTGAGTGCCTGGGCCAGCCGTGGCGTCATGATCAGTACCGGTAGTGATCTGGCTTGTACGGGCCTTCGACTGGGACGCCGATGTACGCGGCCTGCTCCTTGCTGAGCTCGGTGAGCCGCACGCCGAGCGCGTCCAGGTGCAGCCTGGCGACCCGCTCGTCCAGGTACTTGGGCAGCACGTGCACGCCGAGCGGGTACGCCGACGTCCTGGTGAACAGCTCGATCTGGGCCAGCACCTGGTTGGTGAAGCTGGACGACATCACGAAGCTCGGGTGCCCGGTGGCGTTGCCCAGGTTCAGCAGCCTGCCCTCGGACAGCACGATCACGCAGTGCCCGTCGGGGCTGTGCTCACCCGTGGGACGACCCCCGGACCCCCCGGGAATGAACCACTCGTCGACCTGGGGCTTGATCGTGATCTTGCGGACACCGGGCAGACGAGCGAGACCAGCCATGTCGATTTCGTTATCGAAATGCCCGATGTTCCCGACGATCGCCTGGTGCTTCATCCGGCTCATGTGCTCGGCCGTGATGATGTGCAGGTTGCCGGTGGCGCTGACGAAGATGTCGGCGATGCCGAGCACGTCCTCGATGGTCGCGACCTGGAAGCCGTCCATCGCTGCCTGGAGCGCGCAGATCGGGTCGATCTCGGTGATGATCACTCGGGCGCCCTGGCCGCGCAGCGACTCGGCGCAGCCCTTGCCCACGTCGCCGTAGCCGCAGACCACGGCGACCTTGCCGCCGATCAGCACGTCGGTTGCCCGGTTGATGCCGTCGATCAGGGAGTGGCGCACGCCGTACTTGTTGTCGAACTTGGACTTGGTGACCGAGTCGTTGACGTTGATCGCGGGGAACCGCAGCGTGCCCGCCCGCGCCATCTCGTACAGCCGGTGCACGCCCGTGGTGGTCTCCTCGGTGACGCCGAGGATCTGGCCGGCGGCCCTGGTCCACTTGCCAGGCTCGATGGCCAGGCTGGCGCGCAGCACGCCGAGGATGACCCGCCACTCCTCGACATCGTCGTCCGTCTCCGCGGGCACCGCGCCCGCGGCCTCGAATTCCGCGCCCTTGTGCACCAGCAGGGTGGCGTCCCCGCCGTCGTCGAGCAGCATGTTCGGCCCGCTGTGCTGACCACCACGGGCGTCAGGCCAGGTGAGCGCCTGCTCGGTGCACCACCAGTACTCGCTCAGCGTCTCGCCCTTCCAGGCGAAGACCGCGATGCCGCGCGGGTCCTCGGGCGTGCCGTCCGGGCCGACGGCCACCGCGGCCGCGGCGTGATCCTGGGTGGAGAAGATGTTGCAGCTCGCCCAGCGGACCTGGGCGCCGAGCGCGATCAGCGTCTCGATCAGGACGGCGGTCTGGATCGTCATGTGCAGCGAGCCGGTGACCCGAGCGCCGGAGAGCGGCTGGGAGTCCGCGTACTCGGCGCGCAGCGCCATCAGGCCGGGCATCTCGTGCTCGGCAAGCCTGATCTCCTTCCGGCCGAACTCGGCCAGGGACAGATCGGCGACCTTGAACGGTAGGTGTTCCGCGGGCATCTGCGCTCCTGTTTGCTTGGCGACGGTGCGGGTCTGGAGAGGTCGGTCTCGGCACGGGCCAGTCCGCCGGATCGTTCCCGCCACGCGTGTGCCGATACACCGAAGGTACGGGACCGAGCCGGCCGAACGCACGCTCCAGTGGCTGTTTCTGACAAGAACTTGTTAGAATCAGCTCCGTGCGCATCACCGAAGCCTCGCGGCGCCTCGGAATCTCCGCCCGGATGCTCCGGTACCGGGAGACACTGGGCCTCCTGCCGGTCGTCCGGGACCGCTCGGCCGCGCGCCGGGCCTCGCGCGGTAGTGCCGACCGGTCCGTCGCCTCGGGCGGAAGTACCGACCGGTCCGTCGCCTCGGGCGGCGTGAGCGCCGCGGGCCCGATCGCGGCGCACCGCCAGTTCGGACCCGCCGACCTCGACGCGGTCGCGCTGGGCCTGGCGATCGAGCGGCGCTACGACATCAGCCCGGCCGCCCTCGCCTTCGGCCTCCGCGTCCTTGCCGACCCGGCCGCCCGCGCCCAGGTGGCCGAGCTAGGCCGGCGGATCGGCCGGATCAGGCCGCTCCCCGCCATGGCAATGGACTTCGAGAAGGAGCGCGCCCTGCGTTTCCTCGGCGACGCGGCCGGGCCGCGGGCCGGACAGCGCGATCGCGCCAGAAGTGCCGATCCGGCCTTGCGTGACGCCCGGAGGTAAAGCCTGCGGCACCAGGGATGCGGCCGTCGGCGGTGGCCGCGCCCGGCGATGTCGGCAGGGCCACGCGCCGAGACGGTTACTTCTTTCTGCGGACCGCGCGGACGGCCCGGACCGCCGGATCGCCCGTGTCAAGCCTGGACGCCTGGTAGAGGTCGGGCTCGAGGAAGATCAGCTCGGCGATGGGCACGGCCGCCCGGATCCTGCGTTCGGCCGCGTCGATGCCGGCCGCGATGCCCGCCGCCGTGTCGCTGTGGCTGACCGCGATCTTCGCGGCCACCAGCAGCGTCTCTGGGCCGATGTGCATCGTGCGCAGATGGATGACCCGCTCGATCTCCGGGCCATCCTCGATCGCCGTCACGATCGCGTGCTGTGCGTCACGGCTGGCCGACTCGCCGATCAGCAGGCTCTTCATCTCCACCGCGAGGACCGCGGCCACGCAGCCGAGCAGGACGCCGATCGCGACCGATCCGGCACCGTCCCACCTGCCGTTGCCCGTCACGGTCGAGAGGATCACGGCGCAGAACGCGAAGCCCAGCCCGATCAGCGCGGCGAAGTCCTCGAGCAGCACGGCGGGAAGCTCGGGTGCCTTGGCGCGCCTGATGAAGGCCCGCCAGCTGACCTCCCCGCGGGAGAGGTTGGACTCGGTGATCGCGGTGCGGAAGGAGAATCCTTCAAGCGCGATCGCCACGGCGAGCACGATGAACGCGACCACCGGCGACTCGACGTCGGCCGGATGCATGATCCGGCTGACCCCCTCGGCCAGCGAGAAGACCGAGCCCACCGTGAACAGCACGACGGCGACGATGAAGGCGTAGAAATAGCGCTCAGCCCCGAAGCCGAACTGGTGCTCCTCGGTCTCCTCCCGCCTGGCCCGGGTTCGGCCGATCAGCAGCAGCGCCTGATTGCCCGAGTCGGCGACCGAGTGCACGGACTCGGCGAGCAGCGACGCGGAGCCGGTGATCAGGAAGGCGGCGAACTTGGTGGCGGCGATCCCGAGGTTGGCCGCGAGGGCAGCGATAACGGCCCGGGGGCTATCGCCGTGGCCGGGGTGGTCGCTGCCTGCTCCCTGATCCGAGCCCATGATAAATCGCGGCTGAGCGGCTAGCTGGCAGCTGGGTCGCGCGCCTCGTCGATGAGCAGGACCGGGATGTCATCGCGGACCGGGTACGCCAGGCCGCAGTCGGCCCCCGTGCAGACAAGCTCGCTGGCCTCGGTGTCGGCGCGCAGCGGCGAGCGGCACTTCGGGCAAGCGAGAATTTCCAGCAGCCAGTCGTCGATCTTCACCAGGTCTCCCATGGTCATATCGGCACCAGGCCGGCCGGCCGGTAGCCAAGGACTAAGAAGCATCATCCCGCACGATATGCAGCACCTCGTCCGTCACCTTAGCGAGCGTCGCGTCATCACTGGCCTCGACGTTCAGCCGGAGCATCGGCTCGGTGTTCGACGGACGCAGGTTGAACCACCAGTCCGGGCCGGTGACGGTCAGGCCGTCAAGCTCGTCAGCGGTGACGCCATCGACCGCCGCGAACGCCTGCCGCACCCGCGCGGTCGTCGCTGCCTGGTCCGTTACCTCGGTGTTGATCTCGCCGGAGGCCACGTACCGCGAGTACTCGGCGAGCAGCGCGGACAGCGGCCGGTCCTGCTGGCCGAGCGCGGCGAGAACGTGCAGCGCGGCGAGCATGCCGGAGTCGGCGAACCAGAAGTCCCTGAAGTAGAAGTGCCCGGAGTGCTCGCCGCCGAAGATCGCGCCGCGCTCGGCCATCACCGCCTTGATGAACGAGTGGCCGACCCTGGTCCGCACCGCTGTCCCGCCGTGGGCGGCCACGATCTCTGGCACGGCACGGGAGGTAATCAGGTTGTGGATGATCGTCGCCCCGGGCTCACGGGCCAGCTCGCGGACGGCGATCAGCGCGGTCAGCACCGACGGCGGTACGACCTGGCCGCGTTCGTCCACCACGAAGCAGCGGTCGGCGTCGCCGTCGAACGCCAGCCCGATGTCCGCCGCCGAGCCGGTCACGGCCGACTGAAGATCAACCAGGTTCGCCGGGTTGATCGGATTCGCCTCGTGGTTCGGGAAGGAACCGTCGAGCTCGAAATAGAGCGGCACAGTCTCGATCGGCAGCCCGGCGAAGACCCGCGGCACGGTGTGCCCGGCCATGCCGTTGCCGGCGTCCACCGCTACCTTCAGCGCGCGGATGCCTGACAGGTCAACCAGATTCTTCAGGTACTCGGCGTAGCCGGAGAGCAGATCCTGCGTGGTGACCGTACCCGGTCTCCCGGCACCAGCCGGAACGCCTCGCGCGGCCATCTCGCGCAGCTCGGTCAGGCCGGTGTCGGCGCCCACCGGCCGCGCCCCGGCCCGGCACAGCTTGATCCCGTTGTAGGTCGCCGGGTTGTGACTCGCGGTGATCATCGCGCCAGGAACGCCGAGGCTGCCGCTGGCGTAGTAGAGCATGTCGGTCGAGCCAAGGCCGCCGTCTACGACGTCGGCGCCCTGGGATGTCGCGCCGCGGGCGAAGGCGGCGGCGAGCGGCGCCGATGACGTCCGCATGTCGTGCACCGTCACCAGCGACCGGGCGCCCGTCATCCTGGCGAATGCCGCGCCGACGGCCTCGGCCACGCCTTCATCGAGCTCGGCGGGAACCAGGCCGCGGATGTCGTATGCCTTGAAGATCTTCGCGTAGTCCGCCATTTCGGCTTGCCTCTCCCGCCTTCAACGCGTGCCGCCCGATGGCGTCCGCTGCGCTCGTTACGCCCCAGCTATCTGCAGCGCTGCCGTTTCTTGCAACCCTGCCGTGCAGGTCACGACACTACCGGCCGGAGCGGCGGCCGACGGCGCCGGTGCCGAACGCGGCGCCGGCCTGGCTGCGCTAGCTGAATCGTCCGGGCTCTGGCGGTGCCGACCGCAGTACCCGGAGGTGACCACGCCTGCCGATCTCGACACCCTGACCGACCGGCTCGGCCGCCGAACGTGGCACGACCGCCTCACGGACCGCGTTGGCGAGCGCCTCCAGGTCGTCGGAGGCGGCCTCCTGCGACGGGGCAAGCGGCAGCCGGACGATTTCCCAGCCCCTCGGCGCGGTCAGCCGGTCGGCATGGGCGCTGCAGAGGTCGTAGCAGTGCGGCTCGACGTAGGCGGCCAGCGGACCGAGGACCGCCGTGGAATCCCGGTACACGTACGTCAGCGTGCACACGGCATCGCGCTTGCACGCTGGCCGGGAGCAGCGGCGAGAACTCAACGACCCACCTCGCTCACAGCTCACCTGCGTCCTCGACGGCAGCGGGCACGGCACCGAGCCTGACGCGGTACCTGACCTGCCCGCAACGGCGTCCGCAGCTCCCGCTCAGGGCGGGCCCGCGCAGTTCGCTCACAACGGCTGACCGTATCGGTAGCGCAGGCAGTAATGCCATCACCCAGGGCACTGGCGCACAATCGTGTCTTGGCCCGGGCGGGATCTCGCGCTTGTAGGTTACGCTGTGTGGCTGTGCGCCCTGCCGATGGCCGACCTCCGGCAGCCGCCAGGATCCGGCGGCGCGACCGGCACGGCCGCGGTCTGCGCGGCCCGCTCGCCCCGGCCGGGTCGCCTCTCTACCGGACCCGTGCCGAGCGCTTCGATGAGCTGGTGCTTCAGGCGGTCGCTCAGCTGGAACCGAGGTGGGAAGCCGAGCTGTCCGGGGTTGAGTTCGCCGTCGAGGAAGTCCCGGCCGCCGACACACCCGCCGACGAGCCAGAACCGGTTCCGCTCGCTCGTCTCGACCCTGGCTCGGTCGACCCTTCCGACCCGGCGCATCCGGCCAGGCCGGCCAGGATCGTGCTGTACCGGCGGCCGCTGCTGGCTCGCGCCGAAGGCGAGGACGAGCTGAGCGAGCTGGTACTCGACGTGGTGATCGAGGAGTTCGCCCGGCTGCTCGGCGTCGACCCTCAGTCGGTCGATCCTGGATATCCGGACGAAGACTGAGCCGACGAGGACTGAGCCGCGGCGTTCTCACCGCAGGATGGCCACCAGCGATTGGGTCACGTCGGGCAGCAGGATCTGAGTCGGCGAGCTGATCACGGGCAGGATTGCCTGAACGGTGCTGCCGGAGAGGGCGACTCTCGCCGCGTATACCGGGCCCGAGCCGGCCAGCGGCGTCACGACGATGCTCACCTCCGTCAGCTTCGCTGACCGCCGGGGCAGCCGGATCTTCACCTGCACGCTTGACCGGGCCGGCACCTGCACGACCTGGCCTGACTGACCGGTCAGCTGGGCGCCCGGCAGTGCCTGGGCGATCCGGACGCTGGCCGCGTGCTGCGGCGCCGACAGCACGAGCAGGGTCGAGCCGCCCGCGCCGACCGGGCTGGCGGCGACCACGCCCTGTTCCTGGACGGGACCGGATCCGCTGATGAAGGCGCCTGGCGCGCCGGGGGGGCCGCCGGGAACCTCGAGCACCGCCGTGACCGGGACGTTGGCGGAGATCTTGATCGTGGCCGGAATCCCGCCCAGCGACGGGATGGCGAGCCCGGTCGTCACGTGACCAAGCAAGCTGATTCCGTTTCCGCCGGTGGGCTGGTAGGTCCCCCGCGGGGTCACCGCTGTCACCTTGACCTGCGCAGCGGCGTTGCCCGGCACGGTCACGTAGAGCTCGCGGGTGCCCGGCGAGCCAGGCAGGCCAGCCAGGACCTGCTGTGTCGTCGGCTGCTCGGCGACTGGCAGCCAGATGCCGGGCTTGGCCGCACTGCTCGTCTCGCTGACGGCAGCGACGACCCTTCCTGTGCTCGTCGTCACGTGCAGCGCGACTGCGGTGGCGGCGTGCACCAGTTTGTCCAGGGTCTGCACGATCATGCTGTGCGGCGGCACGACAATCCCGGAGTCCGGGCTGCCAAGCAGCGGGCCGCTGTCGGTCTGCACGCTGACGGCGGCGTCGGCAGGCAGGCTGTCGGGGTTCAGCAGGTACAGCTGGATGTGCAGCTTCGCCGCGCCCGGGCTGACGAACCAGAAATCGGAGCCCGGCGCCTGGCAGCGCGCGGTCGGCAGCCCGGCCGGAGTCAGCTGCTCGGCGTCGAATCCTTGCGCCATCGATCCGATGGCCGCAATGATCACTCCGCCGCGGCCAGTCGTGGTCGGCACCAGCCCGCCGGCCATCTTGCTGATCTTTGCCTGCTTCTTCGGCACCGGCGTGGCCGCCGGGATCCGCGCGATCTTCAGCTGTCCCGGCTGAGTGAGGATATGCAGGGTCTTGCCGACGCCGTTACCCGAGCGGGTGCCGCCGACCGCGCTGAGCCCGGTCACCAGCGCCTGACCGGTCCCGGTGGTTGCTGGTGAGCTCGCCACGGCGAGTCCGCCGCCGGTGAGGCCGCCCGATCCCGGCGCCGGGCAGGCCACGAGCGCCGAGGTCACCGGAAGCCGGGCAGGCGCGCTGACCGCTGCGGCGGCGGAGCCCAGTGCTATCGGCCGGCTGATCCTGGCCACGCCGAAGAGCGCAGCGAGAACGACGAGCACCAGGACCGCCAGGATGAGCCGGTTCGCCAGCAGGCGGCTCCTGGCCGGCCGGACCTTGCGACCCGTCACCAGCTGTCCCCTTCGTATTCGGGCTCGGGCTCGGGCTCGGGCCAGCGCCGCTCATGAACGCCGCTGGAGCCGTATCTATCCCAGTCCTGCACCGTCTCCGTGGCGTGCTCGGCGTCGCCGCGACCGCGGCCGAGGGAGAACCTGCGACCCCGGTCGCTGTCGGCAGGCCGCTGCCCGGACCGCCAGCCGCCGCCAGAACCCCCGGCGTCGTCCCACCGGGCCTCGGTGCCCACCGCGTCCGGCCGCCACGCGGACCGGCCTCTGGCCGCCGTGCCGGGACCATCAAGCGGCGGCAGCGGCTCAAGGGAGTCGCCGCCTCCGCCCGGCCACCCGGTCAGCGGCTCGGCTGCTCGCCGCCCGGCCGCCTGAGTCCTGCCGGCCGATCGGCCGGGAGGCTCGTCAGGAACGCGTGCGGCCCAGCCTTCGCCGCCTTCTCGCCCGCCGTCCCGCCGGTCCGGGCGGCCGCTGGCCCATCTGTCCCGGCGTTCGCTGTCCCGCCGGTCCGGACCGCCGCCACGGACATCCGGGCTGCCCCACCGATCAAGCTCGCCGCTATCCGGCCCGGTGCCGGCCCGCCGGCCAGCGTCGGAACGGCCATCGCGGACATCCGAGCTATCCCACCGGTCAAGCTCGCCGCTATCCGGCCCGGTGGCGGCCCGCCGGCCTGCGCTGCCCTGGCCGGCGTCCCACCGCTCCGAACCGCCGCCGCCACGGACATCCGAGCTGCCCCACCGGTCATGCTCGCCACTATCCGGCCCGCCGCCGGGGCG
>DATNIU010000018.1:0-2745 GCA_035604275.1 Streptosporangiaceae bacterium
CGCCAGGTGCTGCGGCGAGTCGTGCTCGGTGCTGCGGTGCCAATTGGTGGCGTGCTCATCCGGTCGCGTGGACATCAAGAACTCACCGGCTTTCCTGAGCCTTTTAGCCGTCAATCTACGCCAACCGGCGCTCACCGTAAGCCGCGCGTGCGTGGGCTGCGATACCCAATTTTGGGGGGCTTGATCGTGACCGCCCAGGTTCTACGGTCAGGGCGGCTGAAGAAGCACTCGGCCCCGCTAGCTCAGCCTGGAGACGACATGGTGACCTGGGTCATTACGCTCGACCGGGCTAAGGCCAACCTGTCGTGACAGCTCCGGCTCGCTGCGATGCATCCCCCAAATCAGGGGTCGGCGCTTGGGCGTCCGTGCGAGGTGACGCCGCAGGACGTCATCACCGACATTGCTGCTAAACAGCTCGACCAGAAGATCCGCAAAAGGTCGTGATGACCAAGGGTCAGTGGTCCTGAGAGAAAAGGACGGCAATGATGCCAACCACATTGCGCGTATCGGATGAGGAGCCGTCAGGAAAGATGCCAGCGGCTCAGGTGAAGCACGCCGACGACAGGGAACACATCGACACTGCGGAGCTGCTCCACGCGGTCAACGGCTCCAACGAGGCAGTCGGGGACCAGTACTCCCGAGTCAGGCAGGCCGCCGACATGGCCAGCCGCGCCGAGGACAGCGCCAACCGCGCAGCCGAGCGGGCGGCGATGGCCAGGGTTGTGCACCGGATGATCCAGGCTGAGCGGCCGCAGCGGCATGCACCGCGGCCTCAGCAGATCCTGCTGGCGCTGGTGACGGTGGCGCTAGATGGAGTTGCCTGCTACTTCGCTGCTCAGGTACTCGGCGGCACTCAGTCGGCGACGCTGGTCTGGACCGCGCTCTTCCTCGCGGTTCTGGGCGGCGGAGAACTCGCACTCGACGTTTGCCGGGACCGCCAGCCAGGCTCCTGGCGTCTGGTGGGCGTCGCCCTCGGGTTGTTCGTGACGGGCCTCGGGGTGTTGCGCTTCTGGTTCCTTGCCACTGTCGGCACCGGCGCACTGGTGCCCGCAGTGGCCGGTGCCGTGCTGTTCACCGCTGCCACCGCCGGCTTCCTGTACCTCGGGTACCGGGCGCTGCGAGCGGCCGAGACGACCGAGGCGTGGCGGGCGAGGCGGCAGGCGCGAGCGGCTGCGCACGACGCGTCGGCGGCCCGCGCGACGGCGGACCGGAGGGCGGCCGAGCTCAATCGCCTGGCCGACGCCTACATCAGTCATCAGATCAGGCCGCGGCTGCTGGAGGAGTTCCCGGCCAGCCAGCAGCACGCGGCGGAGGAGGTTGTGCGGGCGCTGCTGCTCGGCAGGGACCTGACATGAATGCCGCCCGCATCAGCCTGGCTGCGTCTCCTGGCCGGGCGGCCGACCCCGGGTGGGCGGCCAGCATCGGCGCGGCCGCCCGAATGATCGTGGCTGTGCTGGTCTCCGCGCTCGGCGTCGTCGGCTGCCGGCTGAGCGCAATCGGCCAGCCGGGCCAGGCCGGGCGGCTTGGCCTCCCGATCGGCCGACCGGCCGCACTTGTGCTGATCGTGAACCCCGCCGCGCCTGGCGCTGCCGCAACGGTGCGGAACCTGCTAGTGCGGACGACTCGTCCAGGCGAGCAGCTATTCCTGCTCGACATGATCACCGGGACGCTGTTGAGGTCGGCCATCGCTCCGTTGGCCCGCCCAGTCAGCGCGCCCGTCCCCCCGGCACCGCTTCCGCACGGCGCTACCGCATTCCAGCGGGCTCGCTATCACCAGGTTCTGGGCGCCTACCAGGCATCGGTCAAGCGTGCCTGGGCGGACCTGTACAACGAGCAGGCCAGACTCCTGACCGCCTGGGCCGCCGCAGCTGCTTCGGCTGTGGCCGGTGCGAGAAACCTGCCGCAGCTGCGGCGGCATGCTGGCCTGGAGATCGCCCTGCGGGCAGGCACAGCCGACTTCGCCAGCCTGCAGCAGGCCGGGGTCGACCTGGGTATCCGCAAGGTGGTGACGATCCTTGACTTCGGCGGACCCTGGCCCATGCTGCTGCCGAGCGGGGGTACCAGCTTGCGCGGCACCATGATCGCGATCGCTGGCTTCACCGGCACTGGCGACGAGGAGGCGGCCCTGCAAGCCGCGCTGCTGCAGGCAGGCGCTGCCAAGGCGGACATCCTTACGCCGGCTACCAGTGATCGGCTCGCTGCTGTCCTTCGGCAGGGTCTCGACGGCGCGATCACCGTTCCGCTGACCGACATCCGGTTCGCTCCGGCCAGCTACAAGCTGCTCAGGTCCTCTATTCCGGCGCTAAGTAGCCTGCTGAGACTGCTGAACGGGAGATACGCAGACGCCGCCGTCACCATCGACGGGTATACCGACACTCTCCCGGTCGCCGGAGGCAACATGAGGCTGTCCGCGAACCGAGCCATCGCCGTCGAGCAGTGGCTGATCGATCACGGCATCGCAGCCAGTCGGCTGCAGGCCGACGGATATGGCGATACCGATCCCGTCGCCCCGAATCGGCCCGGCGGCCAGCCGCTCAATCGTCGCGTCCTCGTGGTCATCGATCCGGTGGCCCCGCAGTTAGCTCCGCTGACATCGCTGCCGGCAGCTTTCTGGCCGGCCGATGGTCACGTCCACCCCGGGGGAGTAGTGCGCCAGGGGCTCGCCTAGTGGCTGCGGGAGCCCGGCCGCGGCGACTAGGTGGTCATCGACGACCTGGACGCGTGCCCGGTGCAATGGCCAGGGCT
>DATNIU010000019.1:0-4852 GCA_035604275.1 Streptosporangiaceae bacterium
CACGGACCCACCACCTCCGCGCCCCCGCACGGGGCCGCACGGGAGACTGCCTCCGGACCCACGCACGGACCCACCACCTCCGCGCCCCCGCACGGGGCCGCCCGGGAGACTGCCTCCGGACCCACGCAAGAGAAGGCGTTCTGATGAAGATTGCGGTGATCGGTGGCGGCTCGACCTACACCCCTGAGCTGATCGACGGGATCGCCCGGCTGGCCGACCAGGTCGCGGTCAGCGAGCTGGTGCTCGTCGACCCGGACGAGGCCCGGCTGGCGGCCGTCGGCCCGGTCTCGGCGCGGATCATGCGCGCCTACGGGCACCCTGCGCTGCTGCGCTGGACCAGCGACCTCGATGACGGGCTCGACGGTGCTAGCGCGGTCCTGCTTCAGCTGCGGATCGGCGGCCAGGCCGCCAGGCAGCGAGATGAGACCTGGCCGCTGAAATGCGGCTGCGTCGGCCAGGAGACCACCGGGGCAGGCGGGCTCGCGAAGGCGCTGCGCACCGTGCCGGTGGTGCTCGACATCGCCGAGCGGGCCCGTGAGCGCGCGCTTCCCGACGCGTGGATCATCGACTTCACCAACCCGGTCGGGATCGTCACCAGGGCACTGCTCGACGCTGGCCACCGGGCGATCGGCCTGTGCAACGTCGCGATCGGATTCCAGCGGATCTTCGCCGGCCTGCTGGGCGTGCAGCCCGAGCAGGTCAGCCTGGACCACGTCGGCCTCAATCACCTGACCTGGGAGCGGGCCGTCATCGTGGACGGCACCGACAGGCTGCCGGAACTGCTCGCGGCGCACGGCACCGACCTGGCTGCCCGGATTGAGCTGCCGCTATCCGTTATGCAGGAAATACAGGCGATTCCGTCGTACTACCTGCGGTATTTCTATGCGCACGACCAGGTGGTCGCCGAGCAGCGGACCAGCCCGACCCGGGCCGAGGAAGTAGCGAAGATCGAGCACGAGCTGCTGGCGATGTACGCCGACCCGGCACTCGATCACAAGCCCGAGCTGCTTGGCAAGCGAGGCGGGGCGTTCTATTCGGAGGCAGCGGTCGCGCTGCTCGCCTCGCTGGTAAACGACACCAAGGACATCCAGGTGGTGAACGTGCGGAACGCGGGGACTCTGCCGTTCCTGCCAGACGACGCGGTGATCGAGGTGCCGTCCGTGATCAGCGCCGCCGGGGCCGCACCGCTGCCGCTGGCGCCGCTCGGGCCGCTGATGCGCGGGCTTGTCGCGCACGTGTGGAGTTACGAGGAGCTGGCGGTCCGGGCGGCCTGCCAGGGCGGCAGGGACCGGGTCGTCGCCGCGCTGCTGGCGCATCCGCTGGTCGGCCAGTGGGACCAGGCCAGCGCCCTCACCGACCTGCTGCTCGCGGAGAATTCCAGATTCCTGCCCTGGGCAGCCGGGACCGGCGACTCCTCCGGCCGCGCGGGGGCTGCCGCAACCGCGCCGGCGGGCGGCCGGTGAGCGAGGAGCTTCCTGCCGTTCTCGCGGTTGACGGAGGCAATAGCAAGACCGACGTCGCCCTGGTGGCGGATGACGGGACGCTGCTCGCGCTGGCACGCGGCCCTGGCATGCCGACCCGGCTCGGCGACCAGACCGTCGGCGTGATCGGCGAGCTGATCGGCTCGGCGGCCGGGCTGGCCGGCCGGACCGCCAGCGCTGGCGGCGCCGTCGCCAGGCACCTGGTGGCCTGTGTCGCCAACGTCGATCTGCCGGCCGAGGAACAGCAGCTTGAGCAGATGCTCTCCGTCCGGGCCTGGACCCGGTCGACTCTGGTCGCCAACGACACCTACGCGGTGCTGCGGGCCGGCCTGGACGACGTACCGGCAGCGGGGGCCCGGCGTCACTGGGGCGTCGGTGTCACCTGCGGCGCCGGGATCAACTGCGTCGGCCTGGCGCCAGACGGGCGAACCGCCAGGTTCCTGGCGCTCGGCAAGATCACCGGCGACTGGGGCGGCGGGCACGGCATCGGCCTTGAGGCACAGTGGGCAGCCGCCAGGGCGGCCGACGGCCGGGGCCCGCAGACGATCCTGCGCCAGGCGGTGCCCGCGTACTTCGGGCTGAAGGAGCCCGACGACGTCGCCGTGGCCATCCACCTGGGCAAGATCTCCTCAGATGAGCTCGCCGGGCTTCCGCCGGTGGTCTTCGCGGCTGCCGACGCGGGCGACGAGGTCGCTGGCAAGCTGGTTCTGCGGCTGGCCGAGGAGATCTTCCTGCTGGTCAGGAGCGCCGTGCGGCGGCTGGACCTGGCCGGGACCGCGGTTCCCGTGATACTCGGCGGCGGCGTGATAGCGGCCGGGAACACAGCGCTGACCGAGCGGATCACGGGCCTGATCAGGGCCGAGGTGCCGGACGCGGTCGTCCGGGTGGTACGGGAGGCGCCGGTCGCTGGCGCGGCGCTGCTCGGCCTCGACCTGGCCGGAGCCGGGGTCAGCGCGAAGCAGCGGCTGCGCGACGCCTTCGCCGCTCAGCTGACCGCCGAGACCTGACCGCCGCGACCCTGACCGCCACGACCTGACCTGGAACCCAGGCCGCCGGGCCTGACCGCCGAGACCTGACCGCCGTGACCCTGACCGCCGCGACCTGACCTGGAACCCAGGCCGCCGGGACCTGACCGCCGGCCCGGCCGGAGCCAAGGCCACCGGGCCTGGCGGACCCAGCTGACCGCCGGGCCTGGCGGGCCCAGTCGCCGGGCTCAGTCGCCGACCTGGCAGCCGGGAGCTAGCCGCGTGTCCGGCCGCCGGACCTAGCCACTGGACCTGACCGCCGAACCCAGCCGACCAAGCCGCAGGAGCCGACCACCGAATCTATCGGACCTAGCCGCCGGAGCAAGCCGCAGAACCTGACTGCCGCACCTACCGGCCTAGCCGCCGGAGCAAGCCGCACCTACCGGCCTAGCCGCCGGAGCTGACCGCCGAACCTCTCGGACCTAGCCGCCGGAGCTAGCGGCGGTATGCCGGCCAATTCGGTAAAGTCATCAGACCGGGGCCGCGCCAGTGTACCGGGCTCCGACCGAGGAATCCGTGAGCATCCTTCATTCGGCTCGTCGTAGCAAGGCCAGCAGGCGCAGGAAACGCCGCGTCAGGACCGGAGCCCTTGTCGCCCTGGCCATTACGTCGTCCAGCGTGCTGATGATCGGCCTCGGCGCGGACGCCATCGCCTCGCGGCTTTCCTGCAACAGCAATCCGGTGCTGATCAATGTCGCGGTCAGCAGTGACATCGCGCCGGCCATCCAGCGGATCGCGCAGCTGTTCAATCGCCAGCAGCACCAGACGGCCGGGCGGTGCGTCGTCGTGCAGATCGATCCCGGTTCGCCCGCGCAAGCGGCGGCCCAGATCGAAGGTCAGCATCCGGCCATCGGTCAGCCGCCGATCGACGCCTGGATCCCCGACTCCAGTCTCTGGGTCGACGAGGCGCAGCGGTTCCCCGTCGGCGCGCAGACCGTACAGCCGAGCGGGTTCAGCGTCGCGAGTTCCCCGTTGATGATCGTCATGCCGCCAGCTGCCGCCGCCCGCACGAGCGCGTTCGGACGGTCGGGCTGGCGCCTTCTGGTGCCCCGCTCAGCTGGCGGCCCGGTGGTTCCGGCCGGTTTCCGGGTAGATCTGCCCGACCCGTCCCAGAGCGCGGCCGGACTTGCCGCCCTGATCGAGATCAGCAGGCTGCTCGGCCCTGGTCCGGCCGCACGGGTCGACTTCGCCAGGTTCGTGTACGCATCGGCGGTCACCTCGTACTTCGATGACCCGACGTCACTGGCGTCCTTCGTCAGCCTCGCCGCGCCACCGCTCAACGGCTACCCAGTGACCGTCACCTCCGAGCAGGCGGTGCTCGCCTACGACGAGGCCAACCCGCGCCGGCCACTGGCCGCGAGCTACCCGACTGGCTCAACTTCGGCTCTCGGCAGCCCGGAACTCGACTATCCCTATGTGCTGACCACGTCCAGCCATCTGCGGCTGGCTGCCGCCGCCTTGTTCGGTCAGATGCTGCGCGGGAACTACGCGGCCACGGTGATCAGGTTCGCCAACTTCCGCTCGGCCGGAGGAGTGCCCGACCGGTTCCCGGCGTCCTACGGCCTGAGCAGCCAACTGCTGCAGGTGGCGCCAGCGGCAACGTCGGTCGAAGCGCCCACCGCGCTACAGGTCTGGACCAAGCTCGCGCTCGCGTCCAGGGACCTCGCCCTGATCGATATATCGGCGGCGATGGCCAAGCCAGGCAGTCCAGGCGGCCCGTCGTTTGAGCGTGAACTGACCCAGACGGCGTCGCTCGGGCTCACTCTCTTTCCCGACACGACCGAAATGGGACTGTGGGAGTTCGCTGATCGTCTAGACGGCGCCCTGCCGTACAAGCTGATCGTGCCGGTCGGGCCGCTGCCAGCTGACGTCGGCCCGATCAGCAGGCGCACGACGCTGGAGAAGACCAACGCCGAGATCCAGGCGAACGGCGGCCAGCGGGTGGCGCTGTACGGATCCATCCTGGATGCCTACAAGTACATGCTGGCCACGTACCAGCCGAGATTCGACAACTCGGTGCTGGTGCTGACCTCGGGCGTGGAGAACGCGCCGGGCGACATCACTGCGCGGCAGCTGATCAGGACGCTGACCAGGCTCTACAACCCGGCCAGGCGTGTCGCGATCATCGTCATCGTCTTCGGCGGCGCGGGCAACTTCGGCGAGCTCCAGCGGGTCGCCGCGACGACCGGCGGGCAGGCATATCAGATCACCGACCCCTCCCAGGTGGTCAAGGTGTTCTTCCAGGCGGTCGCGCACCGCCTGTGCGACCCCAACTGCGTCGCCCCCTAACCGCGCGACGCGATCAAACCAGCTCCGGCCACACCGGCCCGCCAGCCCAGCCCGCCC
>DATNIU010000020.1:0-6223 GCA_035604275.1 Streptosporangiaceae bacterium
CGGCGGGCTCGGCATGATCGCTTCGGCCACGATGAGCCCCGAAGCATTGCGTTCTGCCATAAAAGAAGTCAGGGAACGAACCACAGCGCCGTTCGGCGTTAACCTTCGGGCGGACGCCGCTGACGCCGCCGAGCGGATCGAGCTGATCATCGCCGAGCGGGTGCCCGTCGCATCGTTCGCGCTCGTGCCGAGACCGGAAATGATCGCCCGGCTGCGGGACGCCGGGGTCTTCACGATCGCGTCGGTCGGCGCGCGGCGGCACGCGGAGAAGGTCGCCGGCTGGGGCATCGACGCCGTGATCGCGACCGGCGGCGAGGGCGGCGGGCACACCGGCTCGGTGCCCACCAGCCTGCTGATCCCGCAGGTTGTCGACGCGGTTCAGATCCCGGTGATCGCGGCGGGCGGCTATTTCGACGGCCGGGGGCTGGTCGCCGCGCTGGCTTACGGTGCGGCCGGGATCGCGCTGGGGACCAGGTTCCTGCTCACCAGCGACAGCCCGGTGGCCGCCGCGGTCAAGGACGTCTACCTGGCCAGCGACGTGACCGGAACCGTGGTCACCACGAAGGTGGACGGCGTGCCGCACCGGGTGCTCCGCACTCCGCTGGTGGAACGGCTTGACCGGGCCGGCCGGCTGACCGGGCTCGCGCGCTCCGTGCGGAACGCGACGGCGTTTCGCGGCGTCTCGGGACTGACCTGGCCAGAGCTGATCAGTCAGGGCCGGGCCATGCGTCGCGGCACCGGGCTTACCTGGAGCCAGGTACTGATGGCGGCGAACACCCCGATGCTGCTGAAGGCGGCCATGGTGGACGGGCGGCCGGATCTCGGCCTGATGTCATCCGGCCAGGTAGCCGGGCTGATCGAGGACCTGCCGTCGTGCGCCGAGCTGATCGACCGGATCATGACCGAGGCTGACCGGTGCCTGGGGCAACTGGGCGCCTGAGGCCACTGGGGCGGCTGAGCAAGGTTGGCTGAGCCGCGCTCGCCCGCGACCCGTCAGGCCGGTGCGGACTTCTTGGCGCGGCTTGGGGCGACGCGGGGAGGCTCGTCGGGCTGCTTCGGGTAGACCGGCGGCCACGGCGCGTCCATCAAGCCGTTCTCCCGGTCGCGGGCATTCATCGCCAGCAGCGGGTCGAGTGACTGCGGGGCGTCGTTGATGCCGAGCCACGGATCGCCGATCGCGTCGAGCCGGGCGGGCAGTGAGGCGATCGTGAACTGGTCCGGGTGGACGTCGTCGACCTCTGCCCAGGAGATCGGGGTCGAGACCTGCGCGCCGGGCCGGGCCCTGACCGACCACGCGCCGAACACCGTCTTGTGCGGCGCGTTCTGGTTGTAGTCGACGAATACCCGGCGGCCGCGTTCTTCCTTCCACCACGCCGCCGTGATCAGGTCGGGCCTGCGGCGCTCAAGCTCGCGCGCGACGGCCACGGCGGCGGACCGGACCTGATAGGAGTCCCAGCGCGGCTCAAGCCGGGCGTATACGTGCAGGCCCCGGTTACCTGTCGTCTTGGGGTAGCTGGTGATTCCGGCCTCGGCGAGCAGCGACTGCAGCTCCCGCGCGGCCTGCCGGATGTCGGTGAAGTCCACTCCGGGCGTCGGGTCGAGGTCGATCCGCAGCTCGTCGGCGTGCTCGGCGTCGCTGGTCAGGTACGGCCAGACGTGAAAGCCGAGGCAGCCCAGGTTCACCGCCCACAGCACGTGATCGATGTCGGCGGCGACCAGTGCCTGTGACGTGGTTCCGTTGGGCGTCGACACCGTCGTGGTCCGCAGCCAGTCCGGGATGTTCTTGGGAACCCGCTTCTGGAAGAAGGACGGGCCGTCCGCGCCTTCGGGGAAGCGCTGGAGCAGGACCGGGCGGCCGCCCATCGTGCGCATCAGCGGCTCGGCGACCCGGAGATAGTGCTCGGCCAGGTCGCCTTTGGTCTCGCCGCGCTCGGAGAAGATCACCTTGTCCGGGTTGGTGATCAGGCCGCTTCGCATGGTCTCTCACTCCTCGGGGCGACCCGGGCTGCGCCGCCCTGTTCGGTGTGAGATTACTCCTGCTCCGCCCGGACATGGCAGCGCGCGCCGGGCCTGCCTCAGACGGCGGCCAGCTCAGACGGCTCGGCGATCACGTCGACCAGGGCACCGTTGCGCAGCACGGTGATCTCCAGCGGCCTGCCGATGGCCTCGCCGAACATCAGCCGCTGCAGATCCTGCGCGGTCGTCACCGGCCTGCCAGCGGCGCTGACCAGCACGTCACCCGGCCGCAGCCCGGCCCGCGCGGCCGGGCCGCCTGGCACGACCTCGGCCACCCGCAGGCCGTCCGGCCGACCCAGGCGCTGCACCAGCGAGGCTGGGAGCGGCGCGGGAGCGCTGACGATGCCCAGGTAGGCCCGCCGGACCCGGCCGTTCGCCATCAGGGCGGAGATGATCCTGCGGCTGGTCGAGTTGATCGGCACGGCCAGGCCGAGGCCGAACCCGGCCACGGCGGTATTGATGCCCACCACGCGGGCTCGCGCGTCTGCCAGCGCGCCGCCGGAGTTCCCCGGGTTGAGCGAGGCGTCGGTCTGGATCACGTCCTCGATCAGCCGGACCGCGCCGCCGCTCCGGGTCGGCAGCGAGCGCCCGAGCGCGCTCACCACCCCGGCTGTCACCGAGCCCGCGAGGCCGAGCGGGCTGCCGACGGCGACCACGAGCTGGCCGACGACCAGCTCCTCCGCCTCACCGAGCTCGGCGGGCGGCGGGGTCGCCGCGCCGGCCCTGACCACGGCGAGATCGGACAGCGGGTCGGCGCCGACCACCGTGAACGACGACGTCGTTCCGTCCGAGAACGACGCCGTGCCGCCATCGGCCTTCCCGACGACATGAGCGTTGGTCAGCAGGAACCCGTCCCCGGTATAGACGACGGCCGAGCCGATGCTCTCCCCCCAGCGACGCCCGCCCGCCTGCGCGACGCGCAGGCTCGCTACCTTGGGAGTCAGCTCGGCGGCCACCCCGGCCACGATCCGGGAGTACGCGTCGAGAGGCGAGTCGGCTGCCATGCGATCTCCTCGACGGGGGATTACAACATTACACCGCCGGTCGCCGTCCGCAAACGCTCGTCGCGCTGCCGCCGGATGCTAGGTTCCGCGGTTCGTGGCGATGAGCACGTAGTCGGTGAACACGACCGGGCCATTGACCAGTTCGGGTCCGTAGACGGCCTCGAACTGCCGCACGGCCTCGGAGGCGCCGTGCGCCTCGTGCGCGGACTCGTCGGCGAACTCGAAGAGATGAACGAACTTGGTGGGATCATCCTGGCGCTGCCACGCCGCGTACATCCGGCTGCCCGGCTCGTGAGCGGTGACGTACTCGACGAACTCGGCGATCGCCGACTTGACCTTGTGCACCGCCGACGCCTGCACCTGGTAGTGGGCGGTCTGGTAGATGGGCACGACTCCTCCTGGTGGCTGCTTTCTGAGCAGATAATTAAACGTGTATGTTGAATATCACCTCCCGCGCTCGAAGGTCAACAAGATGGTTGAAGATCAGGTCCTGGACCGCACCTACGCGGCGCTCGCCGACCCGACCCGGCGGGCGCTGCTCGTGGCGCTGCGGGCCGGTGACGCCAGGATCACCGACCTCGCGGCTCCGCTGCCGATGACGTTCGCCGGCGTCTCCCGTCACGTCGGCGTCCTCGAGTCGGCCGGCCTGGTCCAGCGGGCCGTCCGCGGCCGCGAGCACTGGCTGTCGATCCGCCCGGAAGGGCTCTCCGCCGCAGAGGGCTGGCTAGCTGAGCAGACGGCGTTCTGGTCGCGACGGGCCGACGCCCTCGCCGCCCGGCTAGCCCGCGACCGGCCCGCCATCGACCAGGCCGCAGGAGACCGGACGGCAGGAGACCGGACGGCGATCGACCGAGCGCCAGGAGACCGGACGGCAGGACACCAGGCAGCAGGACACCAGGCAGCAGGAGACCGGCCAGCAGCAGACCGGTCGGCCACCGACCGGCAAGCAGGAGACCGGCTGACCCGCGACCATGTGACTCGGGAAGAGAGCGACGGTGCCTGACGCGCATCCGCCGGTCGCCGTCGTCCGGCGATTGCTGTCGGCATCCCCAGATGTCGTCTACGACGAGTGGCTCGACCCCGACGCGCTGTCGGACTGGATGTGCCCGCGCCCGGCCCGGTGCCTGGCCGTCGAATCGGAGCCGTGGGCCGGCGGGCGGCTGCGGATCGACATCTCCGACGGCGGCGTGGAGTTCTACGTCAGCGGGCGCTTCCTGGTGCTGGACCGGCCAGGCCGGCTGAGCTTCACCTGGAGCTGCTCGACCTGGCCCGACCCCAGCGCCCAGAGTGTGGTCAACGTGCTCCTTGAGCCGCACGGGCACGAGCAGACCCTCATGACGATCGAGCACTCGCTGCTCCCTGGCGAGTTCGTCGAGCGGCACACGCAAGGCTGGGCCGCGATCGCCGACCAGCTCGCCGCCGAACTCGCCGACCCGTCATCTCCGCCGCGGCCCCAGCAGTCCCAGCAGCTCCGCCAAACTCAGCCGCGACAGCGTCAGGCGACATAGCACTGTTTTCGTGGCCATAAAAGCCACATAACGGGTGTTAACATGACTGAAGATCGTGCTAAGTTTAGGCTTATATAAGTGAGACATGGTATTATCGCTGAGTGCACGCGTTTGATGTACTCGGGGATCCGGTGCGCCGCAGGATCCTGGAGCTGATCGCCGAGGGCGAGATGACCTCCGGCGCCGTCTGCAGGGTCATCCAACGAGAGTTCGGGATCTCACAGCCTGCTGTCTCGCAGCATCTGAAGGTGCTGCGAGACAGTGGTTTCGCGATGGCGCGGGCCGAAGGGACGCGCCGCCTGTACTCGGTGAACCACCAACCGCTGCGCGACATCGACGCGTGGCTTGATCGTTTCCGGCAGTTCTGGACCCCGCCGCTGGAAGCCCTGGCCACCGAGCTGGTCAGGGGCAGACGGGAACGCCGGCTCAGCGATCTGCAGGCAGATCCAGCCCAGAGGAGCAACCCATGATCGACGTCACTCAGCAGATCAGCGCGGTGCGACGGGCGGTCGGCACCCGAGCGCTCGAGGCCGGCCAGGCGCGAACCGTGACCATCAGCCAGGCCTACGCCGCCGACATCTGGCAGGTCTGGGACGCCTGCACCAACCCGGAGCGCATCCCCAGGTGGTTCCTGCCGGTCACCGGAGATCTGCGTCCGGGTGGCCGCTACCAGCTCGAGGGCAACGCGAGCGGCACGATCACGAGCTGCGACCCGCCGAAGGGCTTCACCGCGACCTGGGAGTTCGGCAACGACGTCAGCTGGATCGAGGTCCGGCTCAGCTCCGAGGCAGACGGCAGGACCAGGTTCGAGATCGAGCACATCGCCCACGTGGACGACGAGCGGTGGGCGCAGTTCGGCCCTGGAGCGGTGGGCGTGGGCTGGGACATGGCGCTGATAGGCCTCGAGACCCACCTGTCCTCGGGTCGGGCCGTGGACCGGCCGGAGAACGCGGCCTGGGCCGCCTCCGCCGAGGGCGCCCAGTTTGTCGCGCTCAGCAGCCAGCAGTGGTGCCAGGCCAGCATCTCGGCCGGCACCGACCAGGCGGCCGCGCAAGCAGCTGCGGGCCGGACGGCGGCCTTCTACGGCGCAAGCGGGCCCGACAAGTCCCACGGCGCAGACAAGCCCGCAGGCACCGACCAGCCCGCAGGCACCGACCAGCCCGCAGGCGCAGACAAGCCCGCAGGCGCAGACAAGCCCGCAGGCGCCGACGGGCCGTCAGCGGCCTGACGTCCAGGCGCCATGCGTGGCCAGCCGCTGTCCAGCCGGATCACGTTCAGGCCAACCTGAACCCGGCAGCCTGAAGATCCGTGGATAGGGCTAGGACTGCCTGGCGGCTGGGGCACTGTGCCGCCAGGCAGTCTGGCCAGCCGCCAGACGGTCCAACTGGCCGCCGGGCAGTCTGGCCAGAAGAGGGCCGGAAGCGATCCTTAGCTCGACCGTTACAGCCGCTCGATGACCGTGACATTCGCCTGGCCGCCGCCCTCGCACATCGTCTGGAGGCCGTAGCGGCCGCCGGTCCGTTCCAGCGCGCAGAGCAGCGTCGTCATCAGCCGCGCGCCGGTCGCGCCGAGCGGGTGGCCGAGCGCGATCGCGCCGCCGCTCACGTTGACGCGCGCTGGGTCGGCGCCGGTCTCGCGCAGCCAGGCCAGCACCACGGAAGCGAACGCCTCGTTGATCTCGATCAGGTCGATCTG
>DATNIU010000021.1:0-3770 GCA_035604275.1 Streptosporangiaceae bacterium
GCACCACGGTGCCGGTCGGGTTGTTCGGGTTGCAGACGAAGATCAGCCTGGTGCGCGGGGTGATCGCGGCCGCCATCGCGGCCAGGTCGTGGGTTTCCTCGCGCAGCGGGACCCGGACCGATTCCGCCGCGGCCAGGTCCGACAGCGTCGGGTACGCCTCGAAGGAGCGCCATGCGTAGATCACCTCGGCGCCGGGTTCACCGACCGCCTCGAGGAGCTGCTGGGCGACTCCGACCGAGCCGCACCCGACCGCGACGTGCTGCGGTGGCACGCCGAACCTGTCCGCGATGGCCTGGATCAGGGCCTGCGCGCCGTTGTCCGGGTACCGGTTCACCGATCGCGCCGCCTCGGCGATGACCTCCGCCACCGAGGGCAGCGGCGCGAACGGGCATTCGTTGGATGAGAGCTTGTGCGTCCTGCCGGTCGTGCTGACCGGCGTCCGGCCTGGCTTATACGCGGGAAAGCCGTCGAGCACCGAACGGAAACGTGGTGACGCGTCAGTCATGCCACCAGTTTCGCATCCCCGGTCAAACTAAGGGAGCGACTGAGCGGCGTACGCGTAAGCCTGGCTGGCCAGTTGCTTCGCACCGAGCTCAGAGGCGTCGGGGCCGACGATGGTGACCGCGCCGACGAAGCCATTGGCCTTGTAGACCACCGACCAGACGTCCACCTGGGAGTAGCCCGCGGCCTTGACGTTCAGCGCCCGCGCCTGATCGGCCAGGCTGGAGACCGCGGCTTCCTTCACCGAATAGCGGAAGGTCCGGCCGTCCACCTTCGCGGTGTAGTGCGAGCAGCCGGCCGGCAGCCTGTTCCCAAGGACCGTGGCCGCGGTCTCCGGCGTGGCCGAGACGAGCACTTCGGACACGCCATCGCGGCCGACCCGGAACGTCACCACCGAGGCGGGGGCTTGGGAGAAAGCCGCCGAGTTGAAACCCGTCACCGTGGCCTGGGCGCACTTGGCCGGGGTGACCTGGACGCCGTTCATGGTCTGCTTGCTCGTCTGCACGTCCGGCAGCGCTCCGTAGTCACCGGCTTCGGCGGGCGCGGCCGGGCGCTCCCCGCTGACCTTGGTCAGCAGCGCGTTCTCCAACTGGGCGGCGGTGAAGCTCTTATGCCCGGTGGCAGCGGCCACCCCAGCCGTCCGCGTCGCGCTGGCCTGGCTGGTGCTGGCCTGGCTGTTACTGGCCGAGTTCCCGCAGCCGGCGACGGCGGCGGCGCCCAGCAAGGCCAGTGCGGTGGTGGCCAGCGCGGGTCGCTGCCAGTGACGTTCGGACATGAATAAACCCTTCTAACGCTACGAATTTTTGTGGTTTCGAAGCGTGAGACTAGCCTACGTCGAGTGATCAGGCCGGTTCTTTGAGTAAACAACTCGCCAGACAGGCCCGCCCGTGGCCGACCTGCGGCGGACCTGCTTCGCGCGGCTGCGTCAGCCGCCGCCTAGCCGGACGGCCTTAACGATCAGCAGCAGGACCGAGATGATGAGGTAGCCGCGCAGCACCAGCACGCTCATCTTGGTGCCAGTCGACCACTCCACCGGCTTGAGCAGGGCGAGCGGCGGCATGCGCCAGCTTTCGCGTTCCGCCGCCGTCATCGTGGTACGCGGCTGCGGCAGCCGCGCCGGGCGCCGTGAGCGGGTGAGGCGCAGCCAGCCGGCGAGCAGGACGCCGGACCCCGCCAGCACGATGACCAGCCAGATCGCGACCTTCGCCGCGTCGAGGCCGGAGAACAGCGTGGTGACGACCAGAGTGCTCGACAGCACCAGGAGAATGCTGATGATGAAGCCCGCCAGGATATTGAGCCACCGCGGGTTCATCCACGGGCCGAGCACCTCGCGGTCGTTGCACAGCAGCAGCAGGAAGACGCTGGCGCTGGGCAGCAGGATCCCGGCCAGGGCCTGCACCGCCTCGGTGAGCAGCCCGAGCGGGGTGCGGGGGATGAGCACGATGCCTGCCGCGACCACGATCATCGCCGCGTAGATGGTGTAGAACGGCTTGGCGTCGCGGAACTTGCGGTGCAGCGAGTGCTTGATGCCGAACACGTCGCCGAACGCGTAGCTGGTGGACAGGGTGACCGCCGACGCGCCGATGATGGACGCGTCGAGCAGCACGACCGCGAACGCCGCACCGTACCACCAGCCGTGCACGGCGAGCGCCTCGGCCACCCCGAGCGCGCTGGTGAAGTGCCCGACCAGGTTCGTGCCTCGCACTGCGAAGACGCCTACCACAAGGATCATCGCAGCCGAGATCACCACGACGAACGCGCCCAGCGTGGTGTCGGCGCGCTCGTACGGGATGAACCGCGGCGTGATCCGCTTGTCGATGACGTTGGACTGCTGGAAGAACAACTGCCACGGAGCGACGGTGGTGCCCACGATCGCGATGATGAGCAGCACCGCGGTCGAGCTCGCCCCGCCCTGGATGCCGGGCACCACGAAGTGGTAGCCGATCGCACCCCAGTGCGGGTCGGAGAGGAAAAAGAGCGGGACCAGGATCACGCTTACCGCGATGAACGCGAACATCGCCTGTTCCCAGCGGCGGAAGCTGCCGCTCATGGTGATCGCGATCAGCACGAGCGCGGCGATCGGCACCGAGATGTACGGGGAGACGTGGAAATAGCGCAGGGCGAGCGAGACGCCGATGAACTCGGTGACGATGGTCAGGAAGTTGAGGATGAACAAGTCGCCGACGCTGAACCAGCCCCAGAACCGGCCGAACCGCTCGTTGATGAGCCGGGCGTGCCCGACACCGGTGACCGCGCCGAGCCTGACCACCATCTCCTGGTTGACGATCAGTACCGGGATCAGCAGCAGCAGCGTCCACAGCAGGCTGTAGCCGTAGTTCTGCCCGGCCTGCGCGTAGGTGGACACACCGCCGGCGTCGTTGTCGCCGACCATCACGATCAGCCCGGGCCCGACGATGGCCAGGAAGGTGATCAGCTTGCGCTTGAGGCCAGCCTGCTGAACGTCGCCGAGCTTGATGTGGCCGAGCGCGCCCTCGATGTCACCCAGGTGGGCCTCGTCCAGCACCGCGCTGGCCTGCGCGGCGGGATGCCCGAGCTGCGCCTGGCCGGGCCGAGGACCCTGGCGAACCGGGCGGCCTTGAGCCGCTTGCGGAGCCACCGGAGCTGCCGTGGCGGGCAGCGGCTCCCGTGGGTCCAGGCTCTCAGCGGGCTGGGCTTGGGAGGCCTCGGATGGTTCGGATGAGACGGTTCGCGTGGGCTCGCCGGGTGACACGCGCTCACCAGGCTGGGCGCGCTCACCAGGCGTCGTCACTGCGCGTCCGCCTGGTCGGCGTTCCCATAGTGGGCGTCCGGCGGCTCCGCGGTCTCGCGGCGCCGCCAGTCGCCGGGCAGCGTGACCTCAAGCACGTCATCGACGGTGATCACGCCGAGCAGGCGGCGCTCGTCGTCGACGACGGGGATGGTGATGAGGTTGTAGTCCGTCATCAGCACGGCGACGTCCGTGATATCGGCGTCCGGGCCGACTCGGACCGGATCGGTGTCGGACACGTCGATCACGATGGCGTCAGGATCGGACTGGACCAGGGTGACCAGCCTGGCCACGCCGCGCAGGCGGCCCTTGTCGCTGACGGCGTGCACGCTGGTCAGCGCCTCGGGCTGAAGCGAGACGGCCTCGCGGACCCGGGCCAGCGCGTCGGCGACGCTGGCCTTGCGGGGCACGGTGACGAAGTCCATCGAC
Source organism: Streptosporangiaceae bacterium (assembly GCA_035604275.1). Taxonomy (GTDB): domain Bacteria; phylum Actinomycetota; class Actinomycetes; order Streptosporangiales; family Streptosporangiaceae; genus Chersky-822. Next base: position 3,698 of record DATNIU010000021.1, read on the forward strand.
ATCAGCCCGCCCGCGCTCGTGGGGTTGAAGCCCATCAGGGTCAGCACCTTGGTCCGCTGGCCGGGCGGCAGCA
>DATNIU010000022.1:0-9217 GCA_035604275.1 Streptosporangiaceae bacterium
AGCCGCTCCCTGCCCAGCCCTGCCCTGCCCAGCCCCAGCCCCTCCCCAGCCGCTCCCTGCCCAGCCCAGCCCAGCCCCGGCCTCACCGATGAGGCGCGCCGTATGCCCGCCTTGGCCTTGAGCTCAATGCCCACAACCCCACATAGCACGGATTTGGTGGGCACATTTCTCATAAGTCGGGCGTTAACATCGCTGAAACCCGTGCTAAGTCGGGGGCTTGGTCATTCTGGCGGCGCGTACACCAGAATATTTGCCCGATTTAGGAAGATTGACCGAGGTCCGGAATGGCCTGCGCCGACTCTCCGGTCTGGCGCGTGACTGGCGGCGGCGATTGGCGCGGGCTCAGGCCCAGGGCAGCCGCAGCGTCCGTCAGGGCGGCCAGATGGCCGTCGACCGAGCCGAGTCCGGCGCCCATCGTGTTGACCGAGACGTGGCTGGCGCCTGCGTCCCGCCACTCCTGCACGTGCCGTGCCACTTGACCGGCGCCGCCCTGGCCCCAGCTGACCCGCCCCTCCATTCGCAGTTCCGACGGGACACGGCCGGCCTGCAGCGCTGCCTGCTCGACGATCGATCGCGCTTCGTCCAGCCGCGGGCCGGGCGGTACCTGGGGAAACCAGCCATCGCCCAGGCGGCCGGCCCGCCGCAGCGCAGGGGGCGAGTGGGCGCCGAACCAGACCGGGATCGGCCGCTGGACAGGGAGCGGCGCCAGGCCAGCCGCGGTGACCCGCTCGTGGTCGCCCGCATGGGTCACCGTCTGCTCGGTCCACAGCCGCCGCATCAACGTGACCTGCTCGGCCAGCCGAGCGCCCCGGTCGTCGAAGCGCTTGCCGAGCGCCTCGTACTCCACCGGGTTCCAGCCCAGACCGACTCCGAGCCGGAACCGGCCGCCGGTCAGCAGGTCCACTTCCGCCGCCTGCTTCGCAACCAGGGCCGTCTGGCGCTGCGGCAGAATGATCACGCCGGTCACCAGTTCAAGTGACGTCACCGCCGCCAGGTAGCCGAACACCACAAACGGCTCGTGGAAGGTCGAGCGGACGTCATAGGGGCCGTTCCATCCCTGGTGAACGGCCGGGTCGGCACCGAGCACGTGATCGTATGCGAGCAGATGGGCGAACCCGAGTTCCTCGACCCGCTCGGCGTAGCCGCGGACAGCTCCACGGTCCGCGCCGATTTCGGTCTGCGGGAATACAACACCTATTTGCACGCGAACCTCCCAGTGTCAACGCCATCCCCGCCTGCTGGTTCCGCGATCGGCGCGCTGAGCCGCTAGTCCTCGATCGTGATGCCTAGTGCGCCTGCCAGCACGTAGGTCAGCGAGAGCAGATCGCTGGCCTTGATGATCGCTCCCCGCAGGCTCGTCACGCCGACGATGCCGGACAAGTCGCAGTTGGCGAACCGGGCGCCGGCCAGCTGCGCGTCAGGGAACTGGGCGCCGGTCAGGTCGCAGTCTTCGAACCGAACGCCCCGCAGGTCGGCCTCCCCGAAGTCAGCCTGCTCGAGGCGGCATTCGGTGAAGACGACATCCCTGAACGCGGAAGACCGCAGGCTGGACAGGTCGATCCGGCATCTATCGAACGTGACGTCGCGGAATTCCCCGTCCAGCCAGGACAGTCCGGTCATCCGGCAGGCCGACACCGTCGCGCGGCCAAGCGAGCAGCCACGTGCTCGCAGGTTCGCCAGGTCGCAGCGATCGAAAACCGCGTCGCGAATCCGGCCGCGATGCAGCCTGACCTGGCTGAAGCTGACGCCGCCGAACCGGCACTGATCGATCTCAGCGTCTGTCGCCTCGCGCCCGGAAAGATCCAGGCCATCGAAGGCCATCGATTCGTACATACCGCCGTCGACCAGGTCGCTATCCGGCAGCACTGCCTTGATGAGCTCAGCCGGAAACTCTGGCGCCGCTGGCTCCCTGGGACCCGACCTCCCGGTGCCGGCAGAGCGGTGCGATCGGCCGGACATCTGCCCATGCTAGCGGTTCAGGCGGGCCGAGCCGACGGAGATGGCTCGGCATCCGGCGGGCTGCCGGGGAGGGGGACCGGCTCAGGCCGGCTCGGCGCCGGAAGGCGCCGGGGACGCGCCGGGCTCGGGCTTGCGGCCGACGCCGGCGTAGAACCACGCGCGCTCGGGATGATCGGGTACCGGACCGTCAGGGCGCCACAACGGCAGGTAGACCAGACCCGGCTCGACCATGTCGAGGCCGTCGAAAAAGCGGAGGATCTGCGCGTGCGAACGAGTCTGGGCGGCCGCCGATGTCTTGGTATAGATCTGCTCAACCTGCGCGGCCGCCTTCGGCGCTGCCTCGTAGGTCGCGTGCGAGATAGCCACGCAGCTGCCTGGCGCGAGCGCGCCGACATACCTGCCGACCATGTCTGCCGGATCGTCGGCATCGGGCACGAAGTGCAGCACGGTGACCATCAGGAGCCCGACCGGCTGACTGAAGTCGATCAGCCTGCGCACGTCGGGGTGGTTCGCGATCGCCTCCGGTTGGCGCAGGTCCTCGCGGATCGCGGCCGCGAGCGGGTTAGCGCTCAGGATCTGCTTGCTGTGCGCGATCGCGACCGGGTCGTTGTCCACATAGATGACCCGGGCTCGCGGATCGCCGCGCTGGGCGATCTCGTGCACGTTGTCCTGTGTCGGAATGCCCGAACCCAGGTCGAGGAACTGGCGGATTCCCGACGCCAGCAGGAAGCGAACCGCCCGGCCAAGGAAGGCGCGGTTTTCCGCGACGATATGCCGGGCATTGGGTTCGGCGGCCAGGAGCCTGCGCCCCATTTCCCGGTCGGCGGCGAAGTTATGATGCCCGCCCAGGAAGAAGTCGTACAGCCGGGCGACGCTCGGCCGATCCGTTTCCACGCCCTCGGGAACCGCTGAGGCCTCGGCCATCATGCACCTTTTCTTTCGTCCATTCCCGCGCGCCCGCGTTCTACGGCGTCGTAGTCTCGGTCGGCTCAGCCGTCAGCCGCGCCCGCCGGTACTCGGCCAGTTTCTCGTCGAGCTCGCGAACCGCGGCCGTGTCATCGGCTGGGCGCAGCTGCCTCCGCAGGAAATCGATCCGCCGCGAGAGCCGTCGCGAGCTGTTGAGCGTGGTCAGCCTGGCCGAATCGGCCAGCGCCTCGCACGCCTCCTCAAGCTCGCCCTGCTTGATCAGTGCTTCCGCCCGGAACGCCAGCGTCAGGGCGCAGGCGTGCAGATTCAGCGGACCAAGCTGGCCGAGCGATTTGCCGGCCGCATCGGAGGCGTCAACCGGCATTCCGAGCCTGAGCGCGCACTCGCTCTCCGTGCCCCAGTAGAAGGACCGGTCGTAGAAATACCACCAAGGGGCACGCGGCGTCTTCTCGCCGATGTCGCCGAGCGCCGTCTGCTCCCGGTCCAGCGCGGCCTGACAGCGGCCTACCTGACCAGCCGCGGCGTATGCGCGAGCGGTCACATCGGCCGCGTAGGCGGCTGGATAGGGATTGCCGCAGGCTCGGGCGGCCTGCTGGGCCGCCTGGGCATGATCGATGGCCTGGCGGAACCGGCCCTGCGCGATCGCGAGATGGCCAGAGGCGGACAGGGAGTATGAGGCCAGATCGTAGTTCTCCGCGCGGTAAGCCGCCGAGCGCGCGTCGTCGTAGTAATAGCGCGCCGCCTTGCCGTCGCCCAGGTTGAACATCAGCCAGCCAATGAGCTGCGTTAGGTCGCCGTAGGTGGTCAGAGCCTGGCTGGTCACCCGGTCCGGCGCGTTCCGCGCCAGGCCAGCCATGGCCGATCGCAATGCCATGGCCGGCTGCAGCGTGATCCGCGGTCCGACGGCGCCGCCCAGGCGGCGCAGGCCGGCCACCACTTCGCCGGTGTAGCTGACGATGGCGACGTCGGTTCTCCGGCTGGACGCTGAGCCGCTGGAGAGCGCCGGAACTTCAAGCACAGGCGCCGCCGCCACCAGCGCCAGCGCGCTGCTCGCCTCCAGCAGCAGCGTCCTGCGACGCAGCCGCCGGTCAGGCTCGTCCGGCTCGCCGCCTGCCCGCATCAGCTCACTGACCTGGGTCTGCCTGATCGTCTCAAGCGCCGAGTGCAGAGCGGGGATGGTAGGTGCCTGCGGGTGTGCCGTCGCGTCCATCCGCCTGACCAGCGCCCGGTCACGGCCGGGCGCCGGACCAGGGCCGCTGGCGCGTTCGCTGACCCGCAGCTGCGCAACGGTCGGCGGTTCTCCGTAGTCGTCGCAATCCGCGAGTAAATCCGTGACCTTGCACTGGTAGAGCTGAGCGAGCCGGTCCAGGGTGTCCAGCGAGGGCGCGTGGCCGGTCTGGCCAGGCCACTGCTCCCAGTAGGAGAAGTTCTTGAAGGTCTTCGGATCGTCTGGCCAGCGCGCCGTCCACCGCGCGGCGGCCTGGGGCTGGCTCCAGCCGTGAGCCTGGCGCAGCGCCACCCGCGGATTGACCCGGTAGGTCGTGCGGAACTCGGCCGCGATCTGGGCCCAGGTTCGCCCCTCGCCGCGTAGCTGAGACGCCAGCAGCGCCTGAGCCTGCCGCACGCTGCGTGGTTTACCGCTCACTGGTCGTTCCTTCGCGGCGTTTCTGCTTCGATCCAACCGGTTGGCATGAACCTAACCCCGGCACGCTCCCCCCTCGCCGTTATCTCACGCAGTCTCCCCGCCGTCTGGGGAGGATCTGTCGATGCTGCCCATTCGGCGCCGGAAGACGCCAACGTTGGTCACAGCCCGTTGCTGATCGGCCGCAATACGAAGCATAGTCAGTGACAGGTCGTGAGAAAAGGTTGCACGGTGTCACGATTCGTCGTGACCTGATGACCACACTGGAAGTGGCCCATGACGTATACAGCTGACGGTGACACTGGGCTCGTCTTCGAGGTATTACCAGCGTCGTACACCGACCGCATCGAGTTCCCGGCCGCGCCATCGGCTGTCCGCCAGGCCAGGCACTGGGCCGCGGATCTGCTGGGGCATTCCGATCCGCCGCCCTGCCAGGATCTGATCGACTCGGCGGTCCTGCTCGTCTCGGAACTGGTCACCAATGCCATCCGGGCGGGCGGGCACCTGCACGGCCAGGCCGGCTATCCCGATAACGCCCCGATCTCGCTCATGATCACCCGGGAACCGGGCACCGTGCGGATCGAAGTTCACGACAGCGCGTGCGGCCCGGTTCCGCTCGCGGGTGACCGGAGCGCCGACGCCGAAACCGGCCGCGGTCTGATGGTGATCGACGCCCTGAGCCGGGACTGGGGCTGGCGCCCGGGCCGCTGCGGCAAGGTCGTGTGGTGCGAACTGCTCGCCTAGTGAGTCGTGATCCACTGGTTTATCAGCGCGAACGACTGGTCGGCCGACGGATGCAGTGCGATGTCGTGGCCGGTGCCAGGAATGGAATCGATAGTCAGGCTGGCCGCGGAGGAGTAGTAGGGCGCCTCGGACGCGAAAAGTTCCGCCGTCTGTGAGCAGTCGAGCACCGGCGGCGCGGCACAGAAGATAACGTCCTGCTGCCCGATGACCACAAGCACCGGAGCGGTAACGCTGTCCGACACGTTGAGTCCTGCCGGAAGAGCCCACGTGGTCGCCAGGCTGGTCAGGTCCGTCATCGGCACCACGTCCTTGTGCGCCTCGTCGTAGGCGACGACCGCCGGATCGGCGGCGGCCGAGTAGAAGTCGGCGGCCCGATCGGATGGAATGGTGGTCAGGTAGCCCAGATCCAGGCTCATGCCAAGAAACTGGGGGTCCAGTGCGGCCGGATGGAGCAGCGAGAGAAGCGTGGTGGCGAATCCGGCGCCGACATTCGGCTGGTGCAGGAGCCCGGTTACCACGACCCTGCTGACGTCCTGATAGAGGCCGGCTTCCTGGATGGAGATCACTGACCCGAGCGAATGCCCGATCAGGTTCACCTGGCTGTACCCCTGGCTGGTCCGCAGCCAGGCGACGAGCTGGTGCAGAACATAGGCCTCGTCACTGATATTGATGTCGGCGCTCGGCGGGCGACTGCTGCTGCCCGTGCCGAGCCGGTCGTAGTCGAATGCGGCCCGGCCGGCCTGCAGGGTCTTATCCGCGTACGAGTAGAGCGCGGGATCCTGCGGCCAGTCCCAGTAGGCGCTGTTGTATGTCGCGCCCGGCGTCATCAGGTCCGCCTCGTGCGGCCCCGGCGCCCAGCTGACAGGTACGCAGTACATTCCCGCGATCGTCTGATCGGCCGGACCGCCGGGCGTCAGCGACACCTGGAGGCGGACGCTCTGGCAGTTGCCGTATACGGAACTTGCGGCAACTGCCGGACCGATAACTATAAACTGCGAGCAGACCGCCAGAAGGCAGCCTAACAAGAGATTCAGCACTAATGTCACGCGCCGGGAGTTCATATCCGCACCTCAAGGAATGCACGGACCGATATGAGCTTTGAAGATATCACGGCCTGGACTCAGCGAGCCATCCTTGCCGGCTCGCAATCTGGCGCACATTCAGGGCGGAATTGAACGATTTCGAGATACGCCGGTACGGCTCGGCGAGGAAGCCGCCCGCAGGCCGCGGCGCGTGGCACCGCGGTCCTGCCCGGCGGCTACGGATGCTGGCTGCTGACCGAGATAACCTCACCCGTCAGGTACGAGGCGTAGTCGCTGGCCAGGAAGACCATCACATTGGCCACCTCAGATGGCTCGGCAGACCGGCCGAACGCCTCCCGCGTGACCAGTTCGGCCAAGGTCTCCTCCGCCATCACCCTGGCGAGAAACGGGTGCATCACCAGACTTGGCGCCACCGCGTTGACCCTGATGCCATGCCCGGCAACGTCGAGGGCGGCGCACCGGGTCAGCGCCATCACCCCGGCCTTGGCCGCGGCGTAATGCGCCTGCCCCTGCTGAGCCCGCCAGCCAAGAACAGACGCGTTGTTTACCACCGCACCGCCGTGGCCCTGGGCAACCATCTGCCGTAGCGCAGCCCGGGTACAGCGAAGGGTGCCGGTGAGCGTGACGTCGAGCACCTGCCGCCACTGCTCGTCCGTCATCTCCAGGATCGACGCCGTGCCACCCAGGCCGGCATTGTTGATCATCACGTCAATCCGGCCGAACCAGCCAGCCGCCCCGTCGATCAGTTCCTGCACCGCGGTCTCGTCGGTGACGTCGCAGGGTGTCGACCACACCCGGTCGCTGCCGTACAGCAGGGCCAGCTCGTCGGTGAACGCGGTCAGCCGGCCCGCGTGGGCGTCGCTGATCGCCACCCGGGCACCTTCCTCCAGGCAGCGCCGGGCAGCGGCGCCACCGATGCCGGTTCCCGCGGCGGCGGTGATCACGACGATCTTGCCGGCCAGCAGATCCCGTCCGCCCGGCGGCACCTGGCCGCCATCGCCAGCCTGCGTGCTCATGCCCTGGCCTGCCTGGGCAAACCGAGTGCCCGCTCGGCGATGATGCCGCGCTGAATCTCGTTCGATCCGCCATAGATCGTGTCAGCCCGGCTGAACAGGAACATCCGCTGCCAGGAATCGAGGTCGTAAGGCGCATCGTCGGCCACCATGGATGCGGCTCCCTGTACCTCCATCGCGAGCTCGCCGAGCCCGCGATGCCAGTTCGCCCAGAGCAGCTTGAGCACCGAAGCTTCTGCCCCCGTGCCGCCTCCAGAGCCCGGACCACTTGAGCCCGGACCGTCCGAGCCTGCGGCACCAGCAGCTACCGTGGCGTCTGGCCCGGCCACGGTATCGAGCGCATAGGCACGCATCACCTCTAGGCCGATCCAGGCCCGCGCGATCTTGTCCCGCAGCAGCGGATTCGCGGCTGCGCCGGTCTGCCTGGCCAGTGCGATCAATCCGTCGAGTTCCCTCCGGAAGCCGATCTGCTGGCCGAAGGTCGCTGTCCCGCGCTCAACTCCGAGCAGGAATCTGGCCACCCGCCAGCCGTCCCCGGCCTCCCCGAGCACCAGGCTGGCCTCGGTTCGCGCGCCGTCAAAGTACACCTCGTTGAACTCCGATGTCCCGGTCATCTGCCGGATCGGCCGGACCGTGATCCCGTCCTGGCGCATCGGAACGAGCAGCATGGACAGCCCGGAGCTGCGCCGGGACCCCGCCTGCGTCCTGGCCAGGACGAAGCACCAGTCGGCCACGTGGGCGAGCGAGGTCCAGGTCTTCTGGCCGGTGATGACCCAGTAGTTCCCGTCCAGCCTCGCGGCCGTCGCGACGCTGGCCAGATCCGATCCGGCCCCCGGCTCGGAGAAGCCCTGGCACCACAGCTCCGAGACGGTCACGATGTTCGGCAGGAACCGGCGCCGCTGGGCATCAGTGCCGAACGCGATCACGGTCGGTCCTAGCAGCTCCTCGCCAATATGGCTGACCCGGGCCGGCGCGTCGGCTCTGGCGTACTCCTCGTGGAAGATCATCTGCTGGCTCAGGCTGAGACCTCGCCCGCCATGTGCGACCGGCCAGCCCAGGCAGGTCAGGCCGGCTGCGGCCAGATGCCGGTTCCAGGCAAGTCGCTCGTCGAACGACTCGTGCTCGCGGCCGGGACCTCCGGCGCCCCGGAGCCCGGCGAAGCGCCCGGCCAGGTTCTTCGCCAGCCACGACCTGACCTGGTCGCGGAACTCCGCATCCTGCGGACTGAGGTCCACCGGCACCTCCTAGTCCCGGTTTCGGCCGGCCGCCGCCCGCGTCAGCGGCTGCCTGGCCAGCGACCAAGCCCTCAGCGTAGGCTTCAGCCTACCAAGCACTTGCTTGCTGGAGGAGCTGGTGGACCTCACCATCCCGGCCGCCGTGCGGCGCGCGGCGCGGGAGTTCGGCGACGCGACAGCGATCGCCGAGCCCGGCGGCCCGCGACTGAGCTACCGCGACCTGCACGAGCGGACGAACATCGTGACCAGGGCGCTGGTCGCTGGCGGCATCGAGCCTGGCGACCGGGTCGCGATCTGGTCACCCAATACCCATCACTGGGTGCTCGCCGCGCTCGGCGCGCTCGGCGCCGGCGCCACCCTGGTTCCCGTGAACACCAGGTACACCGGGCCCGAGGCGCTCGATGTAATCAGCCGCAGCCGGGCTCGCGGGCTGATCGTAGCCGGGCCGTTCCTCGGCGCCGACCGACTGGCGATGCTGATCGCTGCGGCTGCCGATCAGACCGATGCCGATCAGACCGATGCCGATCAGACCGGCGCGCCGAACGTCTCCGCCCGGCGGGCTGCCCTCCCGGAGCTGATCGTCCGCGTACCGGTCCAGGCCGCCACACCAGCGGCAACCAACCCCAGCACCGGAACCGCACCTGCCCGCCACGC
>DATNIU010000023.1:0-8436 GCA_035604275.1 Streptosporangiaceae bacterium
CGTCCAGCCGCTCGATCCGGTCCCTGCGCGCCTGCGCGTAGCTGGCGAAACCGCCGCCATGGGTCCAGACGCCGCCGTCCTCGACGGTGACGATTCGCTGGGCGCAGGCGGCCAGCAGCTCGCGGTCGTGGCTGACCAGCAGGACCGTCTTCGGCGTGGCGGCGAGCTGCTCCTCGAGCCAGACCTTGCCGGGCACGTCGAGGAAGTTGTCTGGCTCGTCGAGCAGCAGCACCTCGTCCCGGCCGCGCAGCAGCGACTCCAGAACCAGCCGTTTCTGCTCACCGCCGGAGAGCGTGCGCACCTCACGCCACTGGCAGCGGTCGAAAGGAACACCGAGCGCCGCGATCGTGCAGGCGTCCCAGTGCACCTCGATGTCGTAGCCGCCGGCGTCCCCCCACTCGGCCAGGGCCGAGGCGTAACGCAGCTGCGCGGGCTCGTCGTCGCGCTCCATCATCACGAGCTCGGCGGCGTCGAGCCTGGCGGCCGCGTCCCTGACCCGCTGCGGGGCGATCGACAGCAGCAGCTCGCGCACCGACGTGGAGTCCCTGATCCCGCCGATGAACTGGCGCATCACGCCAGGCCCGCCGCTTCTGGTCACCGATCCGGCCTGCGGCGCGATGTCACCAGCGATCAGCCGCATCAGCGTGGTCTTGCCGGCGCCATTTGGGCCGATCAGCGCGACGACGCTGCCGTCGCCGGCCCGGAAGGAGACGTCATCGAGCAGCACGCGCCCGTCGGGCAGCGCGTGCGACAGATGTGCCACCTCGACGTGGCCCACGAACACCCCCAACGGCGCGACAGCTAGCCTGGCCGAGGATAGCCGGGCCGTCGCAGGCTGCCCAACGGGATTTTCCGCGCATCGCCGCATGTCGCGGTCGATTCTCAGTCGTAGTGACTGAGAATCGACCGCAATCCGACCACAACCCTCATTACGGGCCACCAGCCCGGTGCGACCGCGGCTCCGCGGCGCCTGGCCGGCTCTGGCGATCCGCTACCGCACGCCGTTAGCCTCAGTTCATGAATAGCGCTGGTATGCCCGCCCTGCGGCGCCCGATCCCGCTCAGCCGTCGCCGGCTGGACTGGATCCTGCTGGCCTTCTTCGCCGTGAACCTCTGCTTCATCACGTACTTCATCGACATAGAGCAGCTGACGATCGCCAATCCCTTTCACTTTCAGTACCCGCTGTGGCCGCCGAGGCCGTTCGTTGATCTCGTTCACTCCTACGCGCGGATGCACGACCCGCTGCTGCTGGCCAGGCCTGCCTTCTGGCGGATGACGATCTGGATCGACGTGATCTGGAACGGCCCGTTCTATGTGGCCGCCATCTACGCGATCAGTCGCGGCCGGGACTGGATCCGGGTCCCTGCCCTGGTCTGGTGCGGCAGCATGAGCGCCGTGGTCCTGATCATCCTGGCCGAGGAGTATTCAGGCATTCATCGGGCACCGAATTTCGGCTTCGTGCTCGCGCTGAACCTGCCGTGGCTGCTGCTGCCGCTCGGAGTCCTGCTGCGGATGGCGCGCGAGCACCCGTTCACCGAGCTGGTCACGTCGGTGGCCGAGCCGGCGACGAGCGCGGCTGAGGAGATGCTGCCCGGCGGGACACCCGCGAGCATCCCGGTCCCGATCACAGTCACCGAGGCCGGCCAAGAGCCGGTCGGCCCGTGACCAGGCGGCCGTTCGCGCAGCGATATGGTCCCTGGGCGCTGGTCGCCGGGGGTTCGGAGGGAATCGGAGCCGCCTTCGCCGATGAGCTCGGCCGACGCGGAGTGAACCTGCTGCTGGTGGCGCGTCGCCAGGAGCAGCTCGATGAGACCGCCGCCCGGCTCCGGCGGGAGCGCGCGGTCGAGGTCGTCACCGTCGCGACGGACCTGACCGATCTGGCCGCGCTCGATGAGGTCTCGTCAGCGGCGGCCGGCCTGGAGATCGGCCTGGTCGTGGCGAACGCGGCGCTCGCGCCCGCAGGGAAGTTCCTGAGCTGCACGGAAGCCGAGATCATCGGGGCGGTGGACCTCAACTGCCGGGCGAGTGCGCTGCTGGCCTACCGGTTCCTGCCGGCCATGGCCTACCGCGGTCACGGCGGCGTGATCCTCGTGTCCTCGCTGGCCGGGCTGCAGGGCGTCCCGAACCTCGCCGCGTACAGCGCGACCAAGGCATTCCTGATCTCGCTGGGCGAATCGCTGTGGGCCGAGATGCGGAGCTCCGGCGTCGATGTCATCACCGCCTGCCTGGGCGCGGTCAGCACCCCCGGCTACCGGCAGGCGGTCCAGCGCCCGGCACCGGGGACAAGCTCGCCGGCGCTGGTCGCCGCGACGGCGCTCAATGCCCTGGGCCGCGGCTTCCGGGTGGTGCCGGGAGGGCTGAACCGGGTCAGCGCGTTCGCGCTGCAGCGAATCGCGCCGCGGCGAGCGGCGATCGCCATCTTCGGCCAGGCGTCGGCGGCGACTCTGAAAGAGAGCCCAGCGCCGGACAGCGGTCCAGCGGCGAGATCATGATCGGGGCTAGTCGGCCGAAAGACCACACCCACTAGGCATAACGAAATGTCACCAGGCAATCAGGGTCCCGCGAGCTGACGCTCGCGCGACCCTCGCGCTCACCGGACCCGGTCGGTCCCGGGCGGGTCGGCAGCGCGCACGTCGCGGCCGTGCCAGGCGACCGCCGGGATCAGCACCGCTCGAACCGCTCGGCCCTGGTTCCCGGCCGGTGTCCCCGGCCGACCCCGATCTCGGCTCAGCAGCGAGTGGCCCGGGTGCGCGACCGCGGTAGGCAGTGCTGCCTGTGTCAGCGCTGCGCGAGTCAGGTGGCCTGGGTGGCCCGCCGGCCGACAGTGCCCGGCCGCCTCGGGTCTCTGCGACCGGTGTTCCCGGCGGGCCCGGTCTTGGGTCCGAACCGTCGGCTCGATCCGCGGCCGTGGTAGGCAGTGCTGCCTGTGTCAGCGCCGCCCGAGTCAGGTGGCCCGCCTGCGGCCAGTGCCCGGCCGCCCCGGCCGGTCCTCCGGGTTCGCCGCCGGTGCTGGGCGACCAACCCGGTCAGCGTCGTGCGGTCCGGGCGAGCCTGACCCGCGGCCGGCGCCGACCGGGGTAGGTCAGCGCCGGCCGGACCCGTCCGGAAGTCGCGGCCTGATCCAAGACCGCGGTCCTGGATCAGGCCGGAATGACCACGGTCTTCATGATCTTGTCAGCGAGGGTCTGCCGCTTGGGGTCCCAGAGCGGGAAGAGGTAGCCGATGTCGCAGATGATCCCGTCGACGAAGTGGCAGATGTCCCGCACGAACGCGTTCATCGTCCCGATCGGCTGCCCGGTCTCCTCGCTGATCAGCTTGATGTTCATCATCCGCTTGCCGATCGTCTGGCCCTGGCCGCCCTGGATCCAGCGGTTCCAGACCGAGTATCCGATGATGACGACGAAGAGGATGAAGGACATGAAGATATCAAAGGCCACGCTGCCGACGATGCTCTCGATGATGCCGAAGACGATTCCGATCACGATGATCGGCACAGCGTCGATCAGGGACGCGCCGACCCGGGTAATCCAGTCGGAGTACTGGTACTGGGGGAACTGAGGACCACCTGGACCAGGTGCGCCTGGATACGGGGAGCCTGGATACGCCATGGGGGGTGCCTTTCGTGAGTCGCCTGCCCGCCTGCCGGAGCGACTGGCAGCGTCTGCGGAGTTCGGGAGCTCGCCGAGGGTCGCGAGGGATGCCTAATCTATATGAATCCGTACCGATGTAGCTGGAAAACCCAGCTGAGGGCAACAACGACGTAAGCCCCCCGAGTGATACGTCGGCGGGTGATATCCGAGACAGGCCGCGGCCCGGACACCAGCCCGGCCGTTCTCGCCAGCAGCACGGGAGCCGTTCCGACCGCGAGGAGCGCGACCATGCAAGCTAGCGGGCTGGTCCTGGCTGCCACGGTCCACTCGCCGTGAGTCAGCGCGACCGTCGCCGTGGTGAGGCCGCAGAACGGGCACGGCACACCCGTCAGCGCACGCAGCGGGCAGGGGATGCCGTGCCCGCCGGTGTGCGCCATGATCGCCGGATAGACCGCGCCGACCGCTGCCGCGCCGACGCTGAACAGGGTGATGTGCTCGGGTACCGAGTACATCCGCCGAACTATCACCGCACCCCAGCCCCCACGAACCAGCAGCAAAACGGATAGAGCGCATCGTACGTGGTGACCAGCGAATCCGGGTGCCTATCGCGATGGAGGTTCGCTGACAATTAACCACAACGTAGCCTAGATGACCGTTCCGCTACGCGAATAAGCTCCTAAAATAGGAAATAGCCGACTCTAGGCCGGAAGAATCCGGCGGTAGGCGGGCCGCCACATCAGCGCACGGATGCGGTCATGCAGATCCTCGTCAAGGAACGTCTGAGCGACGCCGTCCCGCCAGGCGGCCTGCGCCACGGCTGCCGCCACGGCGATCGAGGTTTCCCGCAGCGCCTCCACCGGCGGCAGCAGCGGCGTCCCGGGGGTCGAGGTATCGGTCAGGCTCGCCACCGCGTGGGCGGCCGCCGCCAGCATGCCGTCGGTTACCCGTGCGGCCCGGGAGGCGATCACGCCCAGGCCGATGCCCGGGAAGACGAGCGCGTTGTTGGCCTGGCCGATCGCGTACCTGACGCCGCCATGGTCAACCGGCTCGAACGGGCTTCCGGTCGCCACGAGCGCGCGACCGTCGGTCCACGCGATCAGGTCCGCGGGAGTGGCCTCGGACAGCTCGGTCGGGTTGGACATCGGCAGAATGACCGGACGCTCGGCGTGCGCGGCCATCTCCGTGACGATCTCCTTGGTAAAGGCGCCGGACCTGGTGGAGGTACCGATCAGGATCGTCGGGTGCACCCGCGCGACCACCTCAGCCAGGTCGATCCCGCCCAGAGCCTGGTCGCGTGGCCAGTCGGCGACCTCGGCGGGGTCTCTGGCGCAGCGGATCTGGGAGTCGCTCAGCCCGGACATGTCGGCCGTGAGCAGTCCTGCCCGGTCCAGTGCCCAGAACCGCGCCCGCGCCTCGTCGGCGTCCAGGCCCTCAGCCCGCATCTCGGCTCGGAGCTGGTCGGCGATGCCGGTGCCGGCCGTGCCGGCCCCGAAGATGACCACCCGGTGATCGCGAAGCTGGGTGCCGGTGGCCCGGACCGCGGCCAGCGCGGCCGCGAGGTTCACGGCCCCGGTGCCCTGGATGTCGTCGTTGAAGGTGAGCAGCCTGTCACGGTACCGGTCGAGCAGCCGCCGGGCGTTGCTGATCCCGATGTCCTCCCAGTGCAGCATCGCGTGCGGAAACAGCCTGCCGACCGCTTCGACGAAGGCGTCGAGGAACCTGTCGTACTCGTCAGCGCAGACCCTCGGATGCCGGTTGCCGATGTAAAGCGGGTCATCGAGCAGGCTCTGCCGGTCGGTGCCGACATCGAGCATGACGGGAAGCGCCCGGTCCGGGTCGATCCCGCCGGCGGCCGTGTATACCGCCAGCTTGCCGACCGCGATGTGCATCCCGCCGACACCCCAGTCGCCGATGCCCAGGATGGCCCCCGCGTCGGTGGCCACGACCAGGTCAACCTCGTGCTCTTCCAGGCCGGGTGCCAGAAGTGACTCGGTGATCAGCTCAGGGTGGTCAACGGAGAGGTAGACACCGCGCGGCCTGCGGTACTCGTGGCTGTAGCTCTGGATGGCCTGCCCGATGGTCGGCGTATAGACGATCGGCAGCATCTCGGTCAGATGCGTGGTCAGCAGCCGGTAGAACAGCACCTCGTTGCGGTCACGTACCTCGGTCAGCAGGACATTGCGCGCCAGGTTGGTCGGCTGCCTGAGGTACTGCGCGTACACCCGGGCAACTTGCTGATCGAGGGTCACGTGCGCCGGCGGCACCAGTCCGGTGATGCCAAGCTCATGCCGCTCGGCGTAGCTGAACGCGGTGCCCTTGTTCAGCCTGGGATCGGCAAGCACCTGTCGCCCGCGCAGCCTGGTGTGCCACGCGCCGTCGTCGTCCAGCCACAACGTCCGCATCCACGCCCTTCCGGCCAAGGTCCCGCAGCGTCAGCCGCACGGGCGCCGATGTCATACTGCCAAATCCGGCGCAGCGGCAGGCGGGAACTGGTGCACGATTGCCTGATGCCGATCAAGCACGCCACGGCGAGCACCTTCGTGTTCGGACTGCTGCCAGACGGATGGCGGCTCGGGCTGATCATGCACCCGATCTTCGGCAGGCTGATGATCCCGGGCGGTCACGTAGAGCCCGATGAATCTGCGCCCGAGGCGGCCAGGCGCGAAGTGGCCGAGGAGACCGGGCTGTCAGTCAGGTTCGCGCCCGCGCCCACCGCGCCGGCCCCGGCCGGCCTGGCTATTCAGTGTCGGCTGGTCAGCTCGCCCTGGTGGATCATGGAGCAGCCTGTCGGTCATGACAACCATCTCGGTCAGCCGCACTTTCACCTGGATCACCTCTATGTGGCCGTGGCTGGTACGACCATGCCCGGCACCGAGCCCGCCCACGCGTTCGGCTGGTACGACCCCGCAGGGCTGCACGGGCTGCACCTGTTCGCTGATACCAGACTGCTTGCGGCGGCCTTGTTCGCCGATATCGAGAACATCGCCGCAAGCGCTCGCTAGCCCTCCGGCTCCGCCGGATCCTCTGGCCAGAGCGCCCGGACCATCTCGATCGTGTCGGCTTCTTCGGCTCTCTTGTCCGGCCGGTAACGCAGGACCCGCGCGAACCGGAGCGTCACGCCGCCTGGGTAGCGTCGGCTCGCCTGAACCCCGTCGAACGCGATCTCGGCAACGAGCTCAGGGCGTACCCGCACAACGCCGTACTGATGTTCCGTTTCCCGTGCCATCGATGCACCCGGTGCCGCTGGCGTGTCGGCCAGACCGAGCAGCCGGTCCGTCTGCCAGGCCAGCATCGCGTCGGTGAGTCCCTTGAACGTCTTGCCGAGCATGACGAAGCCGCCCGTATCCGGGTCACGGGCCCCCAGATGGAGGTTGGACAGCCAGCCGCGGCGGCGGCCGTGACCCCATTCGGCTGCCAAGACGACCAGATCAAGCGTGGTCCTGGGCTTCACCTTGATCCAGTCACTGCCCCGGCGGCCGGTCCGGTACGGTGCCTCGGCGGACTTTACGACCACGCCCTCGTGTCCGCGGCCGAGCGCGTCACGGAAGAACTCCGCGGCCTCCTGGGCGTCGGAGGTGACTAGCCGCGGAATCAGCACGTCGGCCGGGCTGATCGCCGCCAGCCGACGGAAGCGCTCGCCGGCCGGCTCGTCGATCAGGCTCTCCCCGTCCGCATAGAGCAGGTCGAACAGGTAAGCCGTCAGCACGACCGGGTGGCTGTGCTTTGCGCGCAGGTTCTGGTCTGTGGTCGGGTTCTGGCCCGGGCGCACGGCGTCGTCTGCCCGAGCGGCGCGATCCGCCTGTGGATTATCGTCCGCGGGGTCCTGGCGGTCCGCCTGTGTGCCGCGGCCGGCCGGCCGGCCGGAGTCCGCGCGATCTGAGGAGCGGCCGGCAATCGACTGGCTGGCGACCCGTGCCGAGGTCACCTGGAAGGGGCGGGGCCGCCCGTCCGAGCGTAGCGCCACGGCCTCGCCATCCACGACGGCTGAACCGACCTCAAGCGACAACGCGATCGCGACGATCTCGGGAACCCGCGCGGTAATGTCCTCAAGCGTCCGGGTGAACACCCGGACCTGAGCGCCATGGCGGTGGATCTGGATCCGGATTCCGTCGATCTTCCACTCGACGGCGGCCGGTGAGATCCGGCTCATCGCCGCGTCCAGGCTCGGTGCGGAGGCAGCGAGCATCGGCCGGACCGGCCGGCCCAGCCGCAGCGTGAACGCGCGCAGCGCGGCGATCGCCCGCTGGCGGCCGGCCTCCGAGCCAGCAGGTCGGCCAGTGGGCGAGCCCGCTGCCTGAGCATCTGGGGAGCGGTCCGTCAGAGCCGTCAGGGCCGCCTGTGCCACCTCAGGCAGCGAGCCGCACAGTTGGTGCGCGCGCCGCACCTCCGCAGCCGGGACACCTGCCGCCTGAGCGACGGCGTCGACCATGACCCCCT
Organism: Streptosporangiaceae bacterium; assembly: GCA_035604275.1. Lineage (GTDB taxonomy): Bacteria > Actinomycetota > Actinomycetes > Streptosporangiales > Streptosporangiaceae > Chersky-822. Next base: position 8,028 of record DATNIU010000023.1, read on the forward strand.
CAAGCGCACCCTGGCCCAGATCACCGGCGAGCAGCCGGAACAGGAATTGCCGCTCGCTCTCGGTCGCCCGGCCGAGCAGCGCGGCAAGCATCGATCGGCGTTGCGCTTGCGAGCCGGCCCCCGAGAGCGCTCCGATCGCCTCGAACGCGGCGTCTGTCTCGGCCAGCGTGAGCACTGGCTGGGCCTCCGGCGCGACGCCGCCCTGCCCCGGCCGGTCGTCACCGGCCCACGGGCCGGCCGTGCCGACAGGTTCCGGGCTGGCTGTGCCGGCGGACCCCGGCCTGCCTGTGCTGGCGGGTTCCGTGCCGGCGGGTTCCGTGCTGGCCGCGCCAGCGGGTTCCGTGCTGGCGGGTTCCGGGCTGGCTGTGCCGGCGGACCCCGGCCTGTCTGTGCTGGCGGGTTCTGGGCT
>DATNIU010000024.1:0-2070 GCA_035604275.1 Streptosporangiaceae bacterium
CGGGCCTGGCACGATCGGCGCCGCCGGGTGCCGTCCCGCCAGCCGCTACCTCAACCGCCGCTCTCCGCACCTACAAAACTTAGCACGGCTAAGGATCTGGCTCTAATCCGGCGCACCAGGCAGGGCGGGATCGATGGGCGCGGCCGCGCGGGAGTCGTCCGGGCGGGGCAGGGCGGGATCGATGGACGCGACCGTGGCGCAGTCGTCGGCGAAGGTGATCCGGGCGACGACTCGCTGCCCGGCGAGCACCAGCGGCAGCCAGTGCCTGGCGTCCTAGACCGTGCCGCGCAGCATCCCGATCAGCCGGTCGAGCACCGCTCCGTTGCTGACTCGCAGGCCGTCGTGCTCGTGCTCGCTGGTCACCCAGCGCTTCAGGCCGCGTATCCCGGCCGCGGTCTGGATCGAGAGCTGCTGCGGCACATACATGTCGTCGTAGTAGATCGCGGCGGCGACCGGCACGTCGTTGACGCTCAGGCGGGCCGGGTCGTACAGCAGCGGCCAGTCCTCGTACTGAGCCAGCAGCTCCGCGGCCTCGGCCAGCGGGCGCAGGACCGGGTCGGCGGCGAACATCCAGGGATAGATCATCTCCCCGGTGAACAGCACCGGGTCGGCGCCCTCGACCGCGGCGTCGGGCGAGAAGCCGGGGAAGGCCTGCCTGACCCGGTGCGCCGCCCATCTGGTCGCGGCGGCCTGGGCGTAGCAGGCCTCGTGCAGCACCGCGTACAGGGGGCCGGAAGCACAGCTGATCAGCGACTCCACCCGGTACCTGAAGTCGTCGCCGATCTCGCGGCCGTCGAATGCGTCCTCGAGCAGGTAATGCAGCATGTTGCTGCCCGTCGAGGCGCCAAGGTAGAGACCCAGTGACTGGAAGGCCTCGACGGTCAGCGGCGCTCCCGACGGCAGCCTGACGTCAGTCGCGGCCAGGTGCCGGGCGATCCGCCTGGCCTGCTCCATGTCTTGGGAGTACCGCTCGTAGTGCGCCTGGTTCTTCGCCGCCACCAGGGGATAGGTGGCCAGGTAGACGTCGTCGGCCGTGGTCGCAAGGCCGGGCAGGCCGCCGGTGATGAACGCCTCGGTCACGCCGTCGGGGAAGCGCGACAGGTAGCTGACCGCGCAGAATCCGCCGAAGCTCTGGCCGAGCACCGCCCACGGGCGCCCGCCGGTGAGCTGGCGCCTGATCAGCTCGGCGTCGGCGACGATCGAGTCCGCGCGGAACAGCGCGAGGTACCTCGCCTGGGCCTCCGCCGTTCCGAGCCGGGCCAGCGTCAGCCGGTTGGCCGGCGTGGAGCGGCCGGTGCCGCGCTGGTCAAGCAGCAGCACCCGGTAGTCACGCAGCGCGCGGTCCAGCCAGCCGTCCCGGCCGTTCGGGCGCGGGCCAGGCCGGCCAGGGCCGCCTTGCAGGAAGACGAGCCAGGGCAGCTGATCCGCGGACCCGCTGGCGGCGTGCTCGGCCGCGATCACCTCCCTGGCGAAGACCTCGATCTGCGGGCCGTCAGGAGCGGCGTGATCTAGCGGCACGGCGAAGGTGTGATCGGCCAGAACGGTGCCGGCCTGGCGATGCGGGGACATGCCGGTACGTTATTCCCGGAACGCCTACGGCGGGAGAGGCGGGAGCCCGTGCCCGGAAGCGCGGTGCCGGCCTGGCTGGCCGGGACGGTCATGTACCAGGTCTACCCGCCGTCGTTCGCTGACTCCGACGGTGACGGGATCGGCGACCTGCGCGGGATCACGGAGCGGCTCGGCTATCTCGCCTGGCTCGGCGTGGACTCCCTCTGGCTCAATCCGTGCTTCGCCTCGCCGTTCCGCGACGGGGGTTACGACGTATCGGACTACCTGTCCGTCGCGCCCCGCTATGGCAGCAACGAGGACCTGGTCACGCTGGTCGACTCGGCGCGGAGCCGGGGCATCAGGGTGCTGCTTGACCTGGTGCCGGGTCATACGTCCGACCAGCATCCCTGGTTCCTGGCGGCCTGCGACGATCCGTCGGACGGCCGGTACATCTTCGCCGGTCCAGGCTGGCAGCAGGAGTCGGGCCGGTCTCCGGGCACCGGCCGGTCAGTGCCGGGGGAG
>DATNIU010000025.1:0-7656 GCA_035604275.1 Streptosporangiaceae bacterium
GGCAGCTGCGGCCCCGGCGTGCTCGGGGTATACCCAGTCATCTACGACGAGGACGGCAACGTGGTGCCGGCCGGCAGCGGGCGGGCAGGTAACATCTGCATCAGGAACCCGTGGCCGGGAATCTTCCAGACCATCTACGGCGATCCCGAGCGATTCGTCGATACCTACTACCGCAAGTACAACCGCGATCCGGAAAGCACGGACTGGCGGGACTGGCCGTACTTCGCCAACGACGGCGCCCTGCAGGCAGCCGACGGGTACTTCAGGATTCTCGGCAGGGTGGATGACGTGATCAACGTGGCGGGCCACCGGCTCGGCACCAAGGAACTCGAGTCGGCGGCGCTCACCGTGCCCGAGGTGGCCGAGGCGGCTGCCGTGCCGGTGATCGACGACATCAGAGGCCGGATCGTCGAGATGTACATCGCGGTTAAGCCGGGCGTTGACCCGGCTGGGGTGGACGCCAAGGTCACCCACGCGATCGAGGTGGAGATCGGCAAGATCGCCAGACCGAAGAACGTCTGGATCGTCTCCGACATGCCCAAGACCAGGTCAGGGAAGATCATGCGCCGGGTGATCGCCTCGGTGTCCAACTTCACCGACATCGGTGACGTGACCACGCTGGCCAACCCTGAGGTCGTGGAGACGATCCGGCATCATGTGCAGACCGCGAAGGTGGCAAAGGGCGAGCTGCCGCGCGAGCTCAGCGAGGCCGAGTACGAGGAGATCGCCAAGTACGGCGCGGCCGAGTAGGGCGGCGCAGCGGGCCGGAGCGTGCCGAGGCCGGGCCGGCTGACTTCTCAGCCGGCCCGGCCTGCCGTGCCGGTCAGCGTGGCGACGCTGCGGCATCCGGCCGCATCACGCGGCGCGGGCAGCGGGGGCTGGCCCACGACGCGGCGACGGGCCGCGATCCCTCCTGGCGATGCCGCCCGCCGTGCCGCCGCGGGCTCTGACCGCGGCGCCAGGCCGGGTCGGCCCGGTGGCCAGCCTGGCGCGGAGCATGCCGCGGCCGCGGTGGATCCGGGACATCACGGTGCCGATCGGGATATTCATCAGGCAGGCGATGTCGGCATACCGGTATCCCTCGACATCGGCCAGATAGACCACCGTCTTGTAGCACTCGGGCAGATCGCGCAATGCCCGCATGACGGTCGAATCCGACAGCCTGTCCAGCGCCTCTGCCTCAGCGGACCGCGGCTGCACGGTCAGCGGCCCGGCGCCTGCCTGCGTCTCCCATACCTCGCTGGCCAGCACCTGGGCGGGCTCGCGCCGCCGCTTCCGGCATGAGCTATAGAAAATCCTCGTCATGATGCAGTGCAGCCAGGCTTTCAGGTTGGTACCCGGCGTGAACTGGCCGAAGGCGCAGTAGGCACGCGCGAATGTCTCCTGGATCAGATCCTCGGCGTCGCTGTGATTGCGGGTCAGGCGGAGCGCGGCCGGATACATGCTGCGCATGTAAGGGATGGCGTCCGCCTCGAAGCGGTCCCGATCGTGCGGAAAAACTGCATTACGGGCTGGAAGCTGTGCTACCTCAGTAATCGTCATGGTGCCTCCCCTGCCGGGTGCCCTCGGCGCGAGCCCCGGCGCGCGAGGCTTGCCGTGCGCTGAGGCTCTGCAAATGCGAGGACGGCCAGCGAGCTGGCCGCCTGACGCGGGACTGGAAGTCCGTCACCGGGGGCTATCTCTTCTGATGTGACTTCCTGCATTCATACTGCTACGCGAAGTGAGCGTGCACATCGGGTGCGACCTGATGTACTGGCAGCGGCGCCCTGAGTTAACTACGCGCCATGCGAACGCGTGTGCGCCACAGCCGGCTAGAGCCAGTCGCTGGCGCCCAGCGCGGCGTCGAGCCCGCGGCTGGCCGTAGGCCGCGGCTGGACGTCGAGTCCGCAGCCAGGCTCGCAGCCCCGCGGCCGGCCTTGCAAGCGGTGGCCGGCCTTGCAGTCGGTGGCCGGTCTTGCAGTCGGTGGCCGATCTTGGCGGTCAGGCGGGCGGCGCCACCACGGTGCCCGTGGCCGTGACCGCGACCAGCGGCTCGGCGAGGACGCGGGCGGAAGACTCGCCCCGCCCGGGTTCGGCCCGGCAGAGCACCCTCGCCTGGAAGCTCATCTCCCGGCTGCGCCGGCCGACCCTGGTGATCGTGGCCGTGACCTCGATCACATCGCCCGCCAGCACCGGGGCTCGGAACTGGATGTCGGAGTAGGCGGCGAGCAGCCCCTCGTCCCCGTCGGCCCTGATCGACGCCTCGGTGCCCACGTCGCCGAACAGCCCGAGCACGTACGCGCCGTCGACCAGGTTGCCGCCGTAATGCGCGTGGCTGTACGGCACGTAGCGCTGGTGGCTGACCGTCAGGCCGAGCCGCGGGTCGGCCGCTTCGTCGTTATCCATGTCGTCTCCTTCGGCGGCTGCCGCCAGGTCGGCCGCTTCGTCGTTATGCCGTTCCGTCGGCCGTGGCGCTGCGGCGGTCGTGGCCCTGCGTCTGGTCTGGGCCGGTGTGCCGCTTGCGATGCCGGCGGGTTCAGGGCGCCGGGTCGGGCGCCCGTTCCGGCGCGGCTGGCCTCCGCCGCCGGGCGGCCGGGCCAGCGGGGGCGGCCGGGCCAGCGGGGGCGGCCGGGGCCAGAACGTGCACCAGGTAGCTGGCGACGTCACGCGGCGTGGTGCCCTTGCCGAAGATCTTGTCGACGCCGAGCTCGGCGGACATGTTCTGGTCGAATCTCGGTCCGCCGACGACAAGCAGCGGGCGGCCTGGCCCGGCGGCGTCGAACGCGCTGGACAGTTCCCTGGTGTTCCTGATGTGCGCGTCCTTCTGGGTCACGACCTGACTGACCAGCACCGCGTCCGCGCCCTCGGCCGTCGCCGTGGCGACCAGCCTGGGAATCTCGACCTGCGAGCCCAGGTTCACGACCCGGATCTCCCGGTAGTACTCCAGGCCCTTCTCCCCCGCGTGGCCCTTGACGTTCAGGATCGCGTCGATCCCGACGGTATGCGCGTCGGTGCCGATGCAGGCGCCGACGACCACCAGCTTGCGGCCGAGCGCGGCGCGGATCCGCAGGTTGACCTCGGCCGCCGAGAGCAGCTCGAACTCCCGCCTGGCCACGGTGACCTGTGACAGGTCGACCAGGTGGTGGACCCTGCCGTAGACGACGCAGAACGTGAAGTCCGGCCCCATGCCCTTGGCGTGCACGACCATCGCCGGGTCGAGGCCCATCTTGGCCGCGAGCTGCAGCGCGGCGCCCTCCGCCCTGGCCCGCTCCTCCGGCGTTCCGAACGGCACCGGCAGGGTGAAGGAGAGCTGCACCTGGCCATCGCCGGTAGTGTCGCCGTAGGGCCTGACCAGTGTCTTCTCGGGGGGGCGACCTTCCGAGCGACCCCCCGTACTCCGCTGTGCTGCCTTCTCGGGGGAGCGACCCCCCGTACCCCCCCGGGGTGGTGCGTCCCCGGTCACTGCTCGGCTCCGATCCGACCGGCCGTGGCAAGCACGCTGGCTGGCGCGCTTTGTTGCGAATATTCCAAGATCTCGCTGGCCGGGTTGTAGTAGCCGTCGGCCTTGACGATCACGCCGTCCAGGCCCCGGCCGCCGTCGGCCGGGCGCTTGGTGATGCCGAACGTGCCGTCGGCGATGGCGTTCAGCAGGCCGTCGTCGCAGATCCGGCGGAGCAGGTCGACCGACTCGGCGAGCACCTGCCTGGCGCGCAGGTCGATGAAGCCGCCGGGTTCCGGGCGGAAGCTCTCCCCCAGTCGGCCGGCCGCGTTCCGCACGTAGTGCGCGTTCTCCAGGGCCAGGTCCCGGTCGGACAGGAACGGGGTGTGGATGCCCTCGGTCATCATGCCGATCAGCAGGATCTCCTGCCCGGTCATCATCGCGGCGAGGTTGAAGAACGCGTCGAGCAGGTAGCCGGCGAAGATGTTGCCCGTCATGTGCTTGGTCGGCGGCATGTACTTCAGCGGGGCGTCCGGGAACAGCTCGCGGACCAGCTGCGCGTGGGCCAGTTCGAGCAGGAACGAGTCAGGGACATCCGGGCCGATCTCGAAGGCGTGGCCAAGGCCGAGCTGGCGGTCGGTCAGGCCGGCCTCCTTGCCGAAGAACTCGTTGAGCAGCTGGCTGACGATGACCGTGTGCGCGCCGTCGACCGGGTCCGCGGTGGTCAGGTAGTTGTCCTCGCCGGTGTTGATGATGATCCCTGCGCGGGCGTGCACCTGCCGGGAGAACCGCTGGTCGATCATGGTCCGCCGCGGGTTGATGTCGCGGAAGATGATCCCGTACATCGAGTCGTTCAGCATCATGTCGAGCCGCTCGAGGCCGGCCAGGGAGGCGATCTCAGGCATGCACAGCCCCGACGCGTAGTTGGTCAGCCTGACGTAGCGGCCGAGCTCGCGGGACACGTCGTCGAGCGCGGCGCGCATCAGAGCGAAGTTCTCCTGGGTCGCGTAGGTCCCGGCGAAGCCCTCCCTGGTGGCGCCCTCAGGCACGTAGTCGAGCAGTGACTGGCCGGTGGACCTGATCACGGCGACCACGTCGGCGCCCTCCCTGGCGGCCGCCTGAGCCTGGGGGATGTCCTCGTGGATGTCGCCGGTGGCGACGATAAGGTACATCCACGGCTTGCGCGGCTCGGCGGTCTCGGCGATCATCCGCTCCCTGGCGGCCCGGTTCGCGTCGATCCGCGCGAACCCGGCCCGCAGGGCCTGGCCGGCCAGCGTCCTGGCGGCGTCGGCGTCCGGTCCGGCCGGCAGCCGGAAGCGCACCCGGCCGGCCGCGGCAGCGGCCGCGAGCGAGCCAAGATCGGGGTAGCCGCCGGTGATCATGGCGTCCCAGGCAGGCAGCGCGACGCCGTGTTCCAGGCCAGTCTGCTCGCGGACCGCGTCGGCCAGGCGGTTCACCATCGGCATGCCGTCAGGGTCGGCGCCGGCCAGGCCCGCGAGCCGCAGCACGGCGCGCTCGACCGAGACGGTGGTATGGCTCCTGGCCATCTCGACGATCGGCTGGCCGGCCCGGCTGGCGAGCCGCCTGGCCTCGCGCACGACCTCGGGGTCGAGATTGAGCTTGGGCGTCCTGCTGTGTGCTGGCTGCATTGCTGTTCTCCCTGCCTCCTAACCCTGGCTGCTAACCCTGGCTGCTAGCCCTGGCCCGGGCGCGCCTGCACCGGGTCAGGGCGCCGGCCGGCGCTGCCCGCGTGCTCGGCGGCTGTGGTTGCGTGCTCGTCGATCCTGGCGTCGAAGATCCCGCGGACGCCCGGCTCAGACCGGATGAGATCGAGGGCCAGCGCGGCGTGACCGGGGGTGTACCCGTTGCCGACCAGCATGGTCACGTCGGCCGCGACGCCCTCGGCGCCGAGCGCGGCGGCGGTGAAGGAGGTGGCCATCGAGAAGAAGATCACGGTGCCGCCCTGCGCTGTGGCCAGGATCGCGCCGCCCTCGCAGCCCGGGACGTCCACGCAGACCACGGTGACGTCGGCCGGGCCGCCGGCCTCGCCCACGACGTCGGCGACCCGGATCGGATCGCGGGCGTCGGCGATCACCGCGGCGTCGGCCAGCCCGCCGCCGCCCGCCGACCTGGCCGCCCGCAGCACGGCCGCCTCGCCCTCGTGCGGCACCACGCCGATGACCCGGCCGGCGCCTGCCCGGCGGGCGGCGGCAGCGGACAGGCTCCCGCTCTTGCCCGCCGCCCCCAGAATCGCCACGACCGGGGCCCGGCGCAGGCGGCTCGCGGCGTCGGCCACCACGCGGTGGGTGAGCGCTGGCGCGCCGCACACGTCCATCACCGCGAGCGAGAGCGGGACGGGCAGGTCGTCGGGGAGCACGGCGGCGATCGACCGGCCGAACAAGATCGCGTGCCCCTGGCAGGGCACCTGCTCGGATGCCCCGTCCCACGATGCCAGGCCGTCGGTGATCACCAGCGGCGTCAGGCTCAGCGAGACCAGGGTGGCGATCCGGTCGCCGGGGCTGAGCCCGAGCGGCGAGTCGGGGCCGACCTCGGCTACGACGCCGGTCAGCATGCCGCCGGAACCGGTGACCGGGTTCTGCATCTTGCCGCGGCTGGCCACGATCTGGCGCACGGCGGTTCTGATGGCGCTGCCGCTGCCGCCGTTCGCCTCGTGCAGCTGCCGGAACGAGGCCGCGTCCAGGTTGAGCCGTTCCACGGCGACCAGCACCTCGTCTGGCCAGATCGCGGGGTCGGCGTCGAGCCGCCAGGCGGCCTGCGGCAGCACCCCGGACGGCTCAAGCACGCGATGCAGCCCCAGCGGCGATCCTGGCCGCAGGCCCGTTCCAGTCAACGCGTTCCTTCCTGCCCGAGGCGCCGCCGGGCGCCGCCGGGCGCTGCCTCGATCACCGGGTGCGATTCGCAGGCGGTGAGGTTAGACTATGTACTCGATTCAGTAGAATTTATCGTAGAGAACTATATAGACAATAGCTTCTTGCGTAGTCTGCCAGACTTGCAGGTTATCGTTCGGTTTGCAGCCTCAGGCTCTGGAGCCGGGAACGTCGTGGCAGGACTGTGCAGCAAGGTACGTGCAGCAAGGTACACAGAGGGGCGGTGCCGCAGTGCTCGAACAGCCGTACGTCTACCGGCATGCTGAGCTCGCTGAACCAGACTGGCGGCGCCTTCCCGGCTGGGCCTGCGTGACTGCCCAGGAGTGGGAGTCGGCCCAGTGGCAGCGTGCGCACTGCGTCAAGAACGTCCGCCAGCTGCGCGAGGTGCTCGGGTCCGGCGTCGATGAGATGTTCTACGCCGACCTGGTGCGCGACCAGGCCGAGCGGGCGACCATGTCCATGCTGGTGCCGCCGCAGATGATGAACACGATCGTGCCGAGACTGGCCCCCCGCGACCCCGGATTCACCGAGGCGCTCTATGCCGACCCGGTCCGGCGTTACATGATTCCCGTCTTCAGCGACCGCCGGACCGACTGGCCGTCGCACCCCCGCGCGTCCAGGGATTCCCTGCACGAGGCGGAGATGTGGGTGGTTGAGGGACTCACGCACCGCTACCCCACCAAGGTGCTGGCCGAAGTGCTGCCGACCTGCCCGCAGTACTGCGGGCACTGCACCAGGATGGACCTGGTCGGCAACCCTACGCCGATGGTCGCCAAGCACAAGTTCGGCATGGCGCGCGACGACCGCCTCGGCGCGATGATCGGCTATCTGAAGACCCATCCGGATGTGCGGGATGTCGTCGTCTCCGGTGGCGACGTCGCCAACCTGCCGTGGCCGCGCCTCGAGGCCTTCGTCTCCGACCTGCTCAAGATCGATTCGATCAGGGACATCAGGCTGGCTACCAAGGCGCTGATGGGCCTGCCGCAGTACTGGCTGACCGAGGAGGTCAGGTCCGGGATGGAGCGGCTCGCCGGAATCGCCAGGCAGCGCGACGTCGCCATCGCGATCCACACCCACGTGAACACCGCGCAGTCGGTGACTCCGCTGGTGGCGAAGGCAGCCAAGGCGATGCTGGAGACCGGCATCAGGGACGTCCGCAATCAGGGCGTGCTGCTCCGCGGCGTCAACACCACCGCGGAGTCGCTGCTCGACCTGTGCTTCGCGCTGCTCGACGACGCGAAGATCATGCCCTACTACTTCTACATGTGCGACATGATCCCCAACGCCGAGCACTGGCGGCTCAGCCTCGGGGAGGCACAGGACCTGCAGCACAAGATCATGGGTTATCTG
>DATNIU010000026.1:0-36770 GCA_035604275.1 Streptosporangiaceae bacterium
CAGGCACGCCCGGCAGCCCAGGCACGCCCGGCAGCCCAGGCACGCCCGTAACTCACCAACCGCCCAAGCAGCAAGCCGCGAGCAGGCCCAGGCAGGCCCGGCAGCCCAGGCGCGACCAGCAGCCCAGGCGCGGTTACCGAAGACCCGGACGGCAGAGCCGGGCATGCCAGGCGACCGCCGAGGTGTCGGTCAGGGAGGCGATCTGGTCCACGACGACCCGCTGCCGGCCGGTCTCGGAACCCGCCGACTCGAACGCGGGCCGGAACATCGGATCAAGCACATCCGGCGCACCTGCCGCCAGTGCCGCCGCCAGCTCGGTCAGTACCTCGCGCTCCCTGGCCTGGGCCGCGGACGCGCCCTCCCGGCTCATCACGTAATGCGCGGTCACGCCTTTGAGCAGCGCGCATTCCAGCCGCTGCTGCCTGGGGACGTCAAGATCAGCGGCATAACGGGTGCACGGCCGGCTCTCGCCGAGCATGGTCGCTCTCCGCGCAGCGCCGCAGAACCGGCCGATCAGCTCGCTGGTCAGGTTCTTGACCGCGGCCGTGGTCGCCGGCCCGCCGTCAAATCGATCTGGCCAGCAGCTCAGCCGCAGCAACTGCTCGAAGACGTCGCAGAGCTCATCGACGGTGGCGGACGCCGGCGGGCAGTACACGACCTGAGTCAGCTCAGCCACGCTCCGGCGCTCGGCTGGATCGCGAAGCTGGCCCAGCGTGATCAGCCCGCTGTGCAGGCCGTCCTCCAGGTCGTGCACCGAGTAAGCGACGTCGTCGGCCCAGTCCATGACCTGCGCCTCCAGACAGGACCGACCGGGCGGTGCGCCAGCGCGGATCCAATGGAACACCTCGGCGTCGTCGTCGTAAGCGCCGAACTTGCCCGCGACAGCCGCGCCCACATTGCCAGCCGCGCCCCCGCCGCCAGCCGCGCCCACACTTTCAGCCGCGCACGTATCGCTGGCCGCATCATCCTCCTCCGCCCCGCCCGCCTTGGCAGTCGCGCCAGCCACGTCAGCCTCACGACCCCGGTCAGCCTCACGACCCCGGTTAGCCTCACGACCCCGGCCAGCCTCAGAACCCCGGCCAGCCTCAGAACCCCGGCCAGCCTCACCAGCCGCCGAGACCGTCTGGGAGGCCAGCCAGGGGTACTTCAGGGTGGCGTCGAGCGTCGCCCTGGTCAGGTTCAGTCCCGCGCCAGGAACCTTGGCCTCCAGGCGGGTGAGCAACCGCAGGCTCTGCGCGTTGCCCTCAAAGCCACCGCATTCCGCCGCGATCTGAGCCAGGGCGGACTCGCCGTTGTGCCCGAACGGAGGGTGCCCGAGATCATGTGCCAGGCAGGCGGCATCGACAAGGTCGGGATCACAGCCGAGTTCGGCGCCGAGCTCGCGTCCGACCTGGGCGCACTCCAGCGAATGCGTCAGCCTGGTCCGCGGGAAATCGGCCGACCCGACCTCGACGACCTGGGTCTTGGCGGCCAGCCTGCGCAGCGCCGAGCTGTGCAGCACCCGAGCGCGGTCCCGCTGGAACGGGCCGCGCCCGGGGCTGTGCGCGCGCTTGACCGGCTCGGCGGCGAACCGGTCAAGCGCGTGGCTGTCGTAGCCAGCGGTCACCGGCTGTCGCTGCCTCCGGCCTCCTCCAGGGCAACGGCCCGGCCGGCTTCGAGCCTGGCTACCGGAACCCGGAACGGCGAGCAGGACACGTAGTCCAGCCCGGCCGCGTGGAAGAAGTGCACAGACTCGGGGTCGCCGCCATGCTCGCCGCAGACCCCGATCTGCAGGTCAGGCCGCGTGGCCCGGCCCTCGGCGACCGCGATCTTGACCATCCGCCCGATGCCCTCGGTGTCCAGCGTCTCGAACGGCGACACGCCGAAGATGCCCATCTCGATGTACCGGCCGAAGAAGGCGCCCTCGACGTCGTCGCGCGAGAACCCCCAGCCCATCTGGGTCAGGTCGTTGGTGCCGAACGAGAAGAACTCGGCCGCCTGCGCGATCTGGCCGGCGGTGAGCGCGGCCCGCGGCACCTCGATCATGGTGCCGATCAGCGTGTGCACGGTGACGCCGGTCTCGGCGGCGACCTCGGCCAGCACCTTCTCGGTCTCCTCACGGGCGACCTCGAGCTCCTGCACCGCTCCGACCAGCGGGATCATGATCTCCGGTCGCGGGTGCCCGCCGGCCCGCACCCGGTCGGCCGCGGCGTGCGCGATCGCCCGCACCTGCATCGCGTACAGCCCGGGAATGACCAGGCCGAGCCGGACGCCCCGCAGGCCGAGCATCGGGTTCTGCTCGTGCAGCCGCCGGACCGCCTCGAGCAGCTTATGGTCCTGCTCGGTGGCCGAGTCCCCGGCGAGGGCGATCCTGACCGACAGCTCGGTCAGGTCGGGCAGGAACTCGTGCAACGGCGGATCGAGCAGCCGGATCGTGACCGGCAGCCCGTCCATCGCGGCCAGGATCTCCACGAAGTCGCCGCGCTGGAGCGGCTCAAGCTCGGCCAGCGCCGCCTGCCTGGAAGCGTCGTCCTCGGCCAGGATCAGCCGCTCGACCAGCTGGCGGCGCTCGCCAAGGAACATGTGCTCGGTGCGGGTCAGGCCGATGCCCTGCGCCCCGAACCTGACCGCCCTGGCCGAGTCCTCGCCGGTGTCGGAGTTGGCCCAGACGCCCAGACGGCGGCGCTCGTCCGCGTGCTTCATCAGCCGGTGCACGGCGGCGACCAGCTCGTCGGATGCGGGGTCCAGGCTGCCCTCGAAGTACTCGACCACGGGCGAGGCCACCACCGGCACCTCGCCCAGGTAAACGGCGCCAGATGTGCCGTCGATCGCGATCACGTCACCTTCGCGGACGGTGAGCGGGCCGTCAGTTCCGGCCCCCGGCGCGGTGAACTTCCGGGCGGCCAGGTCGACGTCGAGCTCCTCGGCACCGCACACGCAGGTCTTGCCCATCCCGCGGGCGACGACCGCCGCGTGGCTGGTCTTGCCGCCTCGGCTGGTCAGGATGCCGCGGGCGGCGATCATGCCGTGCAGGTCGTCGGGGTTGGTCTCGCGCCGCACCAGGATGACGTCCTCGCCCCGGTCCGCCCACTCGACCGCCGTCGCCGAGTCGAAGACCGCCTTCCCCACGGCGGCGCCCGGTGACGCGCTGATCGCCCTGGTGATCACGGTGGCCTGCGAGCTCGCGTCGAACCTGGGGAACATCAGCTGAGCGAGCTGGGCGCCAGACACCCGGCGCAGCGCCTCGTCCATGTCGATCAGGCCCTGGTCAACCAGCTGGATCGCGATCCGGAACGCAGCGGCCGCGGTCCGCTTGCCGACCCTGGTCTGGAGCATCCAGAGCTTGCCGCGCTCGATCGTGAACTCGATGTCGCAGAGGTCCTTGTAGTGGTTCTCCAGCGTCTGCATGATCTGCATCAGCTCGGCGTAGGACTTCGGGTCGATCTGCTCAAGATCTTGCAGCGGGACCGTGTTGCGGATGCCGGCGACCACGTCCTCGCCCTGGGCGTTCTGCAGGTAGTCCCCGTACACGCCCTGCTGGCCGCTGCCCGGGTCACGGGTGAACGCCACGCCGGTGCCTGAGTCCAGGCCCAGATTGCCGAAGACCATCGCCACGATGTTGACCGCGGTACCCAGATCAGCGGGAATCCGCTCCTGGCGCCGGTACAAGATCGCCCGGTCGGCGTTCCAGGAATTGAAGACGGCGTTGACAGCAAGGTCAAGCTGCTCGCGCGGCTCCTGCGGGAAGTCGCGGCCGGTCTGGGTCCTGACGATCCCCTTGTAGGTCTCGACCAGCGCCCGCAGGTCGTCGGCGTCCAGGTCCAGGTCGTTCGTGGTGCCCTTGGCCTTCTTGGCAGCGTCGATCGCGTGCTCGAACTCGGTGCCGTCGATCCCGAGAACGGTCTTCCCGAACATCTGGATCAGCCGGCGATAGGAGTCCCAGGCAAACCGGTCGTTGCCGGCCTGCTTGGCCAGGCCGTGCACCGAAGCGTCGGACAGGCCGATGTTGAGCACGGTGTCCATCATTCCCGGCATCGAGAACTTGGCCCCGGACCTGACACTGACCAATAGCGGCTCGTTATGGTCGCCAAGACTGCGGCCCATCGCCCGCTCAAGCCGCTGCAAATGCTCGGTGACCTCGGCGGCAAGCCCCTCGGGAACGGTCCCGAGGGTCAGGTAATGACGGCACGCGTCGGTGCTGATGATGAAGCCCGGCGGCACCGGCAGACCAAGGTTCGTCATCTCGGCCAGGTTCGCACCCTTGCCGCCGAGCAGGTCCTTCATGTCCCGGTTGCCCTCAGTGAAGTCATAGACCAGCTTGCCCACTGTGCGCTCTCCTTGCGGCGCCGCTGCCCGGCCAGACCATCGGCGCTGCGCGGCTGAAGTGATCACGGCCTCTCGGCCCTCAGCAAGACTCTACCGAGCCTTGCGCACCCGATGCCGTCGCACTCGCGTTCACGGCCGGCCAGCGCCGCTCATGACATATCGGCTGCCCGGCTGGCCGATCGCAGCGGCCAGATGAGGAGCGGGCAGGCGACTGGATTTGAGCGGTAACGAATTCGGCCCACCGAGCTGTGGATCGAGACGGAATGCGGCTAAGTCACATGCACATCCGCTCTCCGCGATCCGCGCTGCCGCCACCCGATCCGGCCCGGCCGGACTGTAGAAGAAGACCTCGGACCTGGCGAGGCGGGCGGCACAGCCCGCGATGCCGGCTGCTGCGCAACGCCTGGCATCGCGGGCATGCCGTCCGCCTCGGGGACCAGGCCCCGCGGCAGCTTGGGGGACCGCGCCTGGCGATGTCTGGTGACCGATTCAGCCAGTCACGCCCCGAAGGTGATAGAGGGCTGCCACCGGGCGAGAGCGGTCGCAACTTGCCGGTGTCACCCGTGACAGACTCAGCTATGCACACCCCGAGGGTGATCGGGCTGCTGCACCCGGGCGAGATGGGCGCGGCGGTAGGAAGGTGCCTGACGGAGCGCGGGCACACGGTGCTGTGGGCGTCGGAGGGCCGCAGCGCTCAGACGGCCGCCAGAGCCGCCGCGGCGGGGCTCACCGACGCTGGCACGGTGGCCGGGCTGGCAGACCGGGCCGAGGTCATCCTGTCCGTCTGCCCGCCGCATGCGGCGCGGGACGTGGCCCGTGCGGTGCGCGGATTCCGTGGCCTGTTCGTCGACGCGAACGCGATCTCCCCGGACACGGCGGACGGGATCGCATTGCTGGTCTCCCAGGACGGCGCGGACTACGTCGACGGCGGGATCATCGGCCCGCCACCGGCCACTGCGGGCAGCACCCGGCTGTACCTGTCAGGCCGTCGCGCCGACGAGGTGCGCGGCCTGTTCGAAGGTGCGCGACTTGACGCGCGCGTCATCGACGGCGGTGACTTCTCAGCCTCGGCGATCAAGATGGCTTACGCGGCGTGGACGAAGGGCTCAGCCGCGCTGCTGCTCGCTGCCCGGGCGCTCGCGGCGTCCGCCGGAGTGGAGGACGCGCTGCTCGGCGAGTGGCGGCTGTCGCAGCCTGACCTCGACCGGCGGTCACGCGACTCCGCGCGGTCGGCGCTCGCCAAGGGATGGCGCTGGGTGGCCGAGATGGAGCAGATCGCTGAGGCGATGGCAGCCGCCAGACTGCCGGACGGATTCCACCGGGCCGCCGCGGACATCTTCCGCCGTTCCCCGCGAACTGCCCGTGCCGCGGATGTCGCAGTCCGCGAGGTCATGGCGGCGCTGACCGGCGATACTACGCTGACCGGCGATACTACGCAGGGCGGCTAGCCAGACGCTCAATGGGATTCCCGCCGACATTCGGCGCGAGGCGGCCGGAACCATTCATAATCGATGCTTACAGCGCCAAATGACGGGCAGCGCCATCCGTCCGGACGGCCGGACGGTAAGTTGACCTTCGGCCAGGCCCACCTCGACAGAACGGCAGACGCGATGACGAACGACCCGGCAAGCCCGCAGCCTGCCGCCTCGACCGAGTCCGCCCCGGTGATTTCGCGCCGACGGCGCGCTGCCCGGCTGATCCTGGGCAGGGCCGCCCCGTCGTCGGGCGCCGCCGAGGCGGCGGTGCCAGGTGTCGGGGGCTCACCGCAGGTCAGGCTGGTCGTGCTGAGCTTCCTGATGCTGTTCGTCGAGCTGGCGCTGATCAGGTGGCTCGGCGCGAACATCGTCTACCTGTCGTACTACTCGAACTTCGTGCTGCTCGGCAGCTTCCTCGGGATCGGCATCGGATTCCTCCGCGCCAGGTCGCGGGTGAACCTCTTCGCCTGGACGCCGGTGGCGCTGGCGCTGCTCGTCCTGTTCGTCCTGGTCTTCCCGGTCCAGATCAGCCACACGTCGGGCACGTCGCTGATCTTCTTCGGCTCCCTGAAGACGACCGGGCTGCCGACCTGGCTCACCTTGCCGGTCATCTTCCTGTCGGTGGCAGCGGTCATGGCGATGATCGGCGAGGGGGTGGCCAGGACCTTCATCCAGTTCAAGCCGCTGGACGCGTACCGGCTCGACATCCTCGGCAGCATCGCGGGCACGGCCGCGTTCTCGGCGCTGTCCTTCCTGAACGCCAAGCCCGTGGTCTGGGGGGTCATCGTCGCGGTCGTGCTGCTGGCGCTGTCCGGCAAGCGGATCGGCATGGTCCAGGTAGCGGCGCTGCTCGGCCTGGCCGGCATGCTGGCGGCCGAGAGCGTGATCGCCGATCAGCTGTGGTCGCCGTATTACCGCATCACGGTGGCGCCCACGACGGCGAAGGGCACGATCCCGATCATGGTCAACGGGATTCCGCACCAGGCCATCATCGCGGCGGCAAAGCGGCCGCCGATCTACTACCTTCCCTACCACGAGGCGCAGCACAATCCGCTGAACAATGTGCTGATCGTCGGCGCCGGAACGGGAAACGACGTGGCCGGAGCCCTTCGCGAGGGCGCCAGGCACGTCGATGCGGTGGAGATCGATCCGCTGATCTACAAGCTGGGAACTCAGCTCAACTCCGACCATCCGTATAGCAGCCCGCGGGTCAGCGTCTACGTCAACGACGGCCGGGCCTTCCTGTCGGAGACGACCAAGAAGTACGACCTGATCCTGTTCGCGCTGCCGGACTCGCTGACCCTTGTGGCTGGCCAGTCGTCGCTGCGGCTGGAGAGCTACCTGTTCACGCTTGAGGCGATGCAGGCGGCGCGGGCCCATCTGGTGCCCGGTCATGGCGTCTTCGCCATGTATAACTACTACCGGACGCCGTGGCTCCGGGACCGGCTGGCGAACACCCTGGACGTGGCGTACGGTCACGCTCCGTGCGCCAGCTCGGTCGGCAGCGGATCGCAGCAGCTCTCGGTGCTCACGATCAGCACCAACCCGGCCGCCGTGCGGTGCGTCCAGACCTGGAAACGCCCGGTCGGCGTGCTGGCGCCGTCCACCGATGACCATCCTTTCGTCTACCTCGCGAGCAATACCATCCCCGGCTTCTACCTGCTGACCCTGGCCCTGATCCTGGTGGCCTCGGTCCTGCTGGTGCGCACGTCCTCCGGGCCCTACCGGAGGATGGCCCGGTTCACCGACCTGTTCTTCATGGGCGCCGCGTTCCTGCTGCTCGAGACCAAGAGCGTGGTGCAGTTCGCGCTGCTGTTCGGCACGACCTGGTTCGTCAACGCGCTGGTCTTCGCAGGCGTCCTTGTCGCCGTCTACGCGGCGGTCGAGACCTCGCGGCGGGTGGTGATCCAGCGACCGGCCCGGCTTTACCTGGCATTGCTCGCCGCGCTCGTGGTGGCCTGGGTCGTGCCCCAGGAGTCACTGCTGTCACTCTCGGTCGTGCCGCGGTTCACCTGCGCCGTGCTGATCGCGTTCGCCCCGATCTTCCTCGCCAACCTGGTGTTCACCCAGCGGTTCCGTGACGTTGGTGACGCGACCGTCGCGTTCGCGGCCAACCTGCTCGGCGCGATGGTCGGCGGCGTGCTTGAGTACCTGTCGCTGATCACCGGTTACCACGCGCTGCTCATCGTGGTCGCGGTGCTCTACGGCCTCGCCTTCCTGTTCGGCCGCAGGCACCTGGCCAGGCCGTCCGCCCGTCCGACGGTAGCGACCACGATCCGCGCGGATCGGAGCACGGCCGGCGCCGCCTCATCGAGCTAGTCTCCCATCACCGGCTGGCGAAGAACTCGCCGACCGGCCCCGGCTGCGCGGGATGCCGGTCGGCGCCCTACGGGAACTCGGGCACGGGCGCCGCGGCGCGGCATCGGGACAACGTGCCTGACTAGCAGCCGGCGAGTCGTTCTGCCAGATAGGAGATGAGGCCGTCGATGCCGATCCGTTCCTGCTTCATCGAGTCGCGCTCGCGGACCGTCACCGCCTGGTCGCCGAGACTGTCGAAGTCCACCGTCACGCAGTAGGGCGTCCCGATCTCGTCCTGGCGGCGGTAGCGGCGGCCGATCGCGCCGGCGTCGTCGAAGTCGGCACTCCACTGCCTGCGGACCATCGCGGCGACGTCGCGCGCCTTCGGCGAGAGATCGGCGTTCCGTGATAGCGGAAGCACGGCCACCTTGACCGGCGCCAGCCGGTAATCGAGGCGCATCAGCGTCCGCTTCTCCAGGACGCCCTTGGCGTCCGGCGCCTCGTCCTCGGTGTAGGCCTCGAGCAGGAACGCGAGCATCGACCGGTCGACGCCCGCGGCCGGCTCGACCACGTACGGCACGAACCGCTCTGAAGACTCCGTGTCCAGGTACGACATGTCCTGGCCGGAGGCCCTGGCATGGGTCGTCAGGTCGAAGTCGGTGCGGTTGGCCACGCCCTCAACCTCGCCCCACTCGCTGCCTGGCAGGTCGTACCGGTACTCGATGTCGACGGTGCGCTTGGAGTAGTGCGAGAGCTTGTCCTTCTCGTGCTCATGAAGCCGCACGTGCTCGCGGGCCAGCCCGAGGCTGACGTACCAGGCCCGCCGCTGGTCGATCCAGTACTCGTGCCAGTCCTCGTCGGTGCCCGGCCGGACGAAGAACTCCATCTCCATCTGCTCGAACTCGCGGGTGCGGAAGATGAAGTTGCCAGGAGTGATCTCGTTCCTGAACGACTTGCCGATCTGGCCGATGCCGAACGGGACCTTCTTGCGCGAGGTCTGGAGCACGTTGCGGAAGTTGATGAAGATGCCCTGCGCGGTCTCCGGCCGCAGGTAGGCGAGGCCGGATTCGTCCTCGACCGCGCCGAGGTAGGTCCGCAGCAGCCCGTTGAACATCTTCGGCTCGGTGAAAGCGCCCCTGGTGCCGCAGTTCGGGCAGGCGAGGTCGGCCAGGCCGTTCGCCGGTTCCCTGCCGTCGTGCTTGTCCTGGTAGGCCTCGATCAGGTGGTCGGCACGGAACCGCTTATGACAGGACTGGCACTCGGTCAGCGGATCGACGAACTCGGTGATGTGCCCGCTGGCCTGCCACACCTCGGGCGCCAGGACCACGCAGGAGTCCAGGCCGACGATGTCGTCGCGCTCCATCACCATGGAGCGCCACCACTGGCGCTTGATGTTGTTCTTGATCTCGACGCCCAGCGGACCGTAATCCCAGGATGCCCTGAGCCCACCGTAGATCTCACTGGACGGGTAGACGATCCCCCGCCGCTTGCACAGGCTGACAACGGCATCCATGCGGTCACTGCGACGAGCCATCAGGTTTCTCCAGCGCCTTAAGGCAGTTTGCGGATTGCGGGACAAGCGCGAACCCCGGCACGGGGCGGCGGCGCCTGCAAGCTTAGCGTTGCCCGGGCGTACAGCCGGTGCCGCTATCGTGGTCGGTGACCTGGCGCTCCGCAACTCGATAAGCGCCCGGCAGCCAGGAAGGGACACCCGTGTGAGCACGAACCGCGCGCAGCGGCGCAGACCGCCCGGCCGGCCGGCCAGGCCAGTCAGGGCGCCGCGCCCGCTGCCCGAGGGGGACGCGCTCTTCACTCCCGGCGCGTCCGCGCGCAGGCAGGCGATCGAGCGGCAGAGCGCGGCACCGCTGCTCTGGCTGCACCAGATACCCGTCTGGCTGCTGCCGCTGCTCGCGGTCGGCCTGCTTGTCACCGGGCTCGCAGTGCATGGCTGGGTCGGCGCAGTCGCGCTGTGCGGGGTCGCGGTGCTGCTTGGCTGGCTGGCCGCGCTGTCCTGGCCCCGGCTGTCCGCGCAGGGCCGCCTGCTGCGGACGGCCGCCATCGCGTGCGTGCTGCTAGCCGCCGTCATCCGTGCCGTCAGCCACTAAGAGCCTGGCGAAACTTACACCTGACCTGCGGTGACGTGGTCAAGCCGATCTTGCAGGACCCTGGTTTCATGATCGTTACGCCACTTGCTCAGACAAGGCGTTTTGCCCAGTCAGCGACGAGCTGGCTCGCGCAAGCCGTGACGCTTATGGCGCTTCGGGCAGCGGCCGATTCTGCCGCGTGCACTCACACCGGGTGTCAGAGGCGGTAGACCCGCCGATGGGTCCTGATCGCCAGGGTGCGAGCCGTCCGGCAAGTGAACACGTAGAGTAGTCGTAATACTGCGAATCGTAGCAGTGCATGGGGCTGGCGGATCAGACCAGCATTGAGGCCGGGGGCAGCGTGCACGTGAACACCGAGCCGACCAGTCCGCCAGGCCGACCGGGCTACGGTCGCCCGGCGTGGATCAGCGTCACGCTGGTCATTGCCATCGCTGCCGCGCTCGCAGGATTCGCGGTCTGGCACTTCAGAGCCGGTCCGCGGGCCGGGCATGCCGTGTCATGGGCCCCGAGTCCGCGCGACATCGGCGGCATGCACGCCATCGCGACGTCGACCCGGTCGGGCTACTCGCTCTTCACGGCGCACGGCACGGTGCGCTTCCTGCCCGGCGTGGACCTCGGGGCGACCGTGCCAGGGCATCAGCCGGGCGAGCTCGCGATCACCGCGGCGGACTACCGGCGGTGGCTCAATGAGATGGGATGGCTCGGGATACGCGCGGTGCGGATCTACACGATTCACCCGCCGGCCTTCTACCAGGCTCTTGCCGCGTACGACCAGGCGCACAGCAGCGACCCGATCTACCTGATCCAGGGCGTTTATCTGCCAAACGACGACTACCTGACGACTGGCAATCTCTACAGTCCAGTGGTCACGAGAACGTTCACCGCCGAGCTGCGCGACGCCGCCGCAGCGGTGACAGGCACCCTGGTCCGGCCGCCGACGCCGGGCCACGCGAGCGGCACCTGGACAGCCAACGTCTCGAAATGGACGGCCGGCTGGATCATCGGCGTCGAATGGGATCCGCATGCCGTGGCATCCACCAACCAGCGCAATCCCCGCGCTCCCGCCGTCAGCGGCCGATACTTCCGCAGCACTCCGAACGCGAATCCGACCGAGCGATGGCTGGCCGCTCGCATGAACGACATGGCCGGGGACGTGGCGGCGACCGGCTGGACGGCGCCGATCGCGTTCGCGAACTGGCCGACCGACGACCCGCTGCACCATCCGAACGAGCCCAACCCGGCCGAGGACCTGGTGAGCGTGGATCCCGACCACGTGCTGGCCACCCAGCGGTGGCCGGGCGGCGTGTTCGCCAGCTACCACGTGTACCCCTACTACCCTGACTTCCTGCGGTACCAGCCGAGCCTTCAGCACTTCGTCTTTGACGGTCAGGCCGATCCCTACGCCGCGTACCTGCGGGATCTGCGGCTGCACTCCAGGGGAGTGATGCCGGTCATGATCACCGAGTTCGGCGTGCCTTCATCGCTGGGGTCGGCCCACGACGGGGCGAATGGCTGGAGCCAGGGCGACCACACCGAGCTGCAGGCCATGCAGATCGACGCGCGTCTGCTGCGCGAGATCCATGACCTGGGAATGGCTGGCGCATTCGTCTTCGAATGGACCGACGAGTGGTACAAGAAGACCTGGAATACCGAGCTGCACCAGATTCCGTCCGGCCGCGTGCAGCTATGGCACGATACCTTCACCAATGAGCAGTACTTCGGCCTGGTGGCGACCGACCCGGTGCCGACCCGGCCGACGGTCATCTACCGCGGCGCTGGCCAGGGCCCGGCCCTGACGGTCAGCCAGGTCACGGCGTCCATCGATGCCTCGTACGTCTATGTGCACATCGCGACGGCAGGACGGCCCAGCGGCATGGTGACGATCGGGCTCGACACCGTGCCGGGAATCACCGGCTCGCCGCCGCCAGGCTCGACCGACCGCAGCGCCGACTACGCGCTCGTGCTCGACATCGCGCATCGGGCCGGCCAGGCCTGGGTGCGGGAGCGGCTCGACCCCGATCAGATCGACTATGCCCCCATCCCGCCAGGTGCCCGGCCGCCGCCAGCGAACGGCTGGCGGCCGCTTGAGCTCGTGACGGACAAGCCATGGACGCTGCCGCTCACGCACCGCAGAACGCCGATGCTGTTCGACAACGTCGGCCTGCTTCGCTATGGCGCCTGGACACCAGGGCGCCCCGGCTATGACAGCCTGGCGCTCTGGCATCTGGACGGTCATGGCCTGGTGGTGCGGATCCCCTGGGCGATGGCCGGGATCAGCGATCCGTCCTCGCACCAGGCCCTCATCCCGCGCGCAGAGTTCCGCGCGTCAAGCGTCACGATCTCCGGCATCGGCATCACGATCACCGGCAGCGGACTGCCGCTGCAACGAGCCGGCACCGTGCACTGGAGCAACTGGCAGAGTGTCGCCTACCGGGAGCGGATCAAGCCAGGCGCCGGCGCGCTCCGGCGCGCGTTCGCCGCGGTCAGCGCCTGGCCGCGCTGATCAGGCCGGACCAGACGACGGCGAAGCCGAGGACATAGCCATCCAGGGACAACAGGTGAGGACCGGCGTTACGACGCCTACCTGGGGCCGGGAACCGGGTTCGGTGCGGCGCCGCCGTAACGGCGGTCGCGGCTGGCGTAGATCTCGCAGGCGTGCCACAGATGGCGCCGGTCGAAGTCGGGAAAGAGCGTGTCGAGGAAGACGAACTCCGCGTAGGCCGACTGCCAGATCAGGAAGTTGGAGGTCCGCTGCTCGCCCGAGGAGCGCACGAACAGGTCGACGTCGGGAATGCCGGGCTCGTCGAGATACCGCGCGAACACCTTCTCGTCGATCCGGTCGGCCCGCAGCCGGCCCGCTGCCACATCGGCGGCGATCGCCGCGGCCGCGTCGGCGATCTCGGCCCGGCCGCCGTAGTTCACGCAGAACTGCAAGGTCAGCACCGTATTGCCGGCCGTCATGGCCTCGGCGTCCTCGAGCTCGCGGATCACGCTCCGCCAGAGCCGCGGCCTGCGGCCGGCCCAGCGGACCCGGACCCCCATCTCGTTAAGCTGATCGCGACGGCGGCGGATAACGTCCCGGTTGAAGCCCATCAGGAAGCGGACCTCGTCAGGTGAGCGCCGCCAGTTCTCGGTGGAGAACGCGTAGGCGGAAAGATACGGGATGCCGAGCTCGATCGCGCCCATGATCACGTCGAACAGCGAGTACTCGCCGGCCTTGTGACCCTCGGTGCGCGGCAGCCCGCGCTGCTTCGCCCACCGTCCGTTGCCGTCCATCACCAGCGCCACGTGCCGCGGCACGAGCTCGGGCTGGATCTCCGGCGGCCGGGCGCCGCTGCTGTGCGGATCGGGCGGCCGTACCGCGCGGCTCACGCGTGCTCCACGTGCCGGAGCGAGCGGATCGAGTGCTCCAGGTGCCACTGGACATAGGCGGCGACGAGGCCGCTCGACTCCACCTGATAGCGGCGCTCGCTCGCGTCAGCCTGCTCCCAGTCGCCCCGGAGCAGCGCGCTCATCAATGCGATCGTCTGCACGGCGGCGGAGGCAGCGCCCGGCGCCCGGCAGGACCGGCAGACCAGGCCGCCCGCCGCGATGCCGAAGGTGCGCCGGCCCGAGGTGGCGCGCAGCGGCTCGCTCAGCCCGTCGGCGTCGTCGCGGTCGGCGGACGGGGCTCGGGTGCCGCAGATCGCGCACTCGTCGAGGGCCGGCGCGTAGCCGGCCACCGCGAGGGACCGGAGCAGGAACGCGTCGAGCACCAGGCGCGGGTCGTGCTCGCCATCGACCAGCGTCCGCAGCCCGCCGACGAGCAGCAGGAACTGGCGCAGGGCGGGTTCCTTCTCGATCTGGGTGAACCGCTCGGCCGTCTCCAGCATCGCGGTTCCTGTCGTGTACCTCGGGTAGTCGCCCGCCAGCGTGTCGCCGTAGCCGCGCACCGTCTCGGCCTGGGTGATCACGTCGAGCGTCCGCCCCGTATACAGCATCAGGTCAACATGGGTAAACGGCTCAAGCCGGGCACCGAACCGCGATCTGGTCCGGCGGACGCCCTTGGCGACCGCCCGGATCCGGCCCGACTTGCGCGCGAGCACGGTGACGATCCGGTCGGCCTCGCCCAGCTTCTGGGTCCGCAGCACGATGCCGTCGTCGGTGTAGATGCTCACTTCGCTATTGTCGCGTATCCGGCCGACCGCGGACGCTGCTCGCTGGCGACCCGCCGGCCCGGCGGCACGAGCGGCCGCCACGGTCACCCGCCCGCGACTGGTGGGCTGCCCTCAGCGGCGCGCCCGGCCGGGTCAGCCGGCCGACGCGCCCTGCTCGGTCATCGCGATCACGCCGATCGCCTGAGCCTGTGTCATGCCAAGCCCGGCGGCGATCTCCTGTGCGGCCTGCCGCTCCTCCTCGGTCAGCGGGCCGTCGGCGAGGCCGATCCTGACAATCTCGGCCAGGAACCACTCTCTCGCCGGCACAGCGAGCTGCACCGTCAGCGCGTTCAGCCGGGCCGTCACGTCCATCCCAGCACCGCCCGGCTGCCCGAGGTCGGCGTCGAGTGCCGCGTCGTCATACCCGGCCAGCCCCGCTCCCCGCACGGCGTCAATGGCGCGCCTGCGCGCCGCCAGGCTGAACGGGTCCCCGGCCCTGAGCATCGTGGCCGCCGCGGCCTGGAGGCCGGCCGGCAGCGCGGCCTGCATCTGCGCCATGGTCGGCAGCGAGAGGACGTCGGGCCGGTACCGGCTCTTGCAGACCGTGCACTGGACATGCTCGCCCGCCTTGCCAAGCGGGATGATCGGGATGAAGAACAGATGGATCCAGCGGCGGCCCGACCTGAGCCGGTAGGGCCGATCACCGCCGCAGCGCTGGCAGTGGAATGTCCCGGTGCCGATCGTGCGGTAGTAAACCCGCAGGCCGAAGATCAGGAACATGGCCACCGCCTCCTGCGCGCCTCGCCGACGCCACAGTCTATCCGGCCTGAGCCGCCTCCTCGGCGAGCCAGATGACGTCCTGCGCCTGGGCCTGCGTCATCCCGAGCGACTTCGCGATCGTCCTGACCACCTGCCGCTCGCCGGCGCTCAGCGAGCCATCGGCCAGCCCGATCCTGACCACGTTCGCCAGGAACCACTCTCTGGCATGCGCCTCGAGCTGCAGGGCGAGTGCCGCGACGGCGACCTCAAGATCCTGGCCGGCACCGCGCGCCGGTGTCGTTCCGGCGAGCTGGCCGGGCCGGGCGAGAGCGGCACCGAGCTGCGCCGCGTCGAAGTCGGGCGCCCCAGCGCCCCTGATCAGCTCGATGGCGCGCCGGCGGGCAGCCAGGCTAGCGGAGTTCCCGGCCCGCAGCATGGCCAGCGAAGCCGACCTCGTTCCGGTCAGCAGCGCGACCTGCATCTGCGCGGTGGTCGGAACCGCGAGCAGCTCCGTCCGGTAGCAGGTGCGGCAGATCACGCACCGCAGGTGCGGGCCGGCTCTGGCGAGCGGAACGACCGGGACGCCCAGCAGGTGAAACCAGCGCCTTCCGGTCCGGTGCCGGTACGGCCGGTCCCCGCCGCACCGCTGGCAGTGCAAGGTGCCCTGGCCAGCCGCCCGGTAAAAGACTCTGATCCCGGCGATCAGCATCGCTTCCCTCCAGCCCGCCGCCGCGGCGAGTAGCCCCCGGGTGACCAGCACCTCGGATTCGCCGATCATCACATGATCAGCGATCTTCGGAACCTGAATCAGGAGAAAATCTCCGAGTCAGCCGATGCCCTCGACCATCCTCTGACCTGCGGAATCACCGGCAGCAACGTGCGCAATCGCCGCCCGGGCAAGGCGATCGGGACGTCGCGGTGTCAGCTGGGAGACCGGCCGGTCACGGCAGCACAGACCGTTCAGTCGTAGAAGCCGAGCCTGCGAAGCTGCCCGGGATCGCGCTGCCAGTCCTTGGCTACCTTGATCCGCAGATCCAGGTAGACCCTGCTGCCGAGCAATGCCTCGATCTGGCGTCTCGCCTGCGAGCCGACCTCCTTCAGCCGCGCTCCCCTGGCGCCGATCACTATCGCCTTCTGGCTTGGCCGCTCCACATACATCAGGGCATGCACATCGATCAGGTCCCGCCCCGGGCGGGGCGCCATCTCCTCGACGACCACGGCGATCGAGTGCGGCAGCTCGTCCCGCACGCCCTCCAGGATCGCCTCCCTGATCAGCTCGGCTACCAGCTGCTGCTCAGGCTGGTCGGTCAGCTCGCCGTCCGGGTACAGCGGCCGGCCGGGCGGCAGGTGACCGATCAGCACGTCGGCGAGCACGTCGAGCTGGAAGCCGGTGACCGCGGAGACTGGCACGATGTCGGCCCAGTCGCCGAGTTCTGCCACGGCCGCGAGCTGCCTGGCTACCTGCTCTTTCGGCACCTGGTCCGTCTTGGTGACGATCGCGACCACTGGTGTCCTTGCGCTCGTCTGGCCGCCGCCGCTGCCCTGGCCACCGCCCTGGTCGGCACCGTCCTGGCCGGCACCGTCCTGGCCGGCACCACCCGGGCTGCCGCTGCGGCCGGCCGAGCCCGTGCGGCGGGCTGCGGTGTTTGCCGGGCGGCCGGTCAGCTCGGCGGCCAGGTACTTGTCGCCGGGCCCGATCCGCTCGACGGCCGGGACGCAGAACCCGATCACGTCCACCTCGGTCAGCGTCGAGCGGGCCAGGCTGTCCAGCCGTTCCCCGAGCAGCGTCCTCGGCCGGTGCAGTCCGGGCGTGTCGATGATGATCAGCTCGGCGTCCGGGCGCCGCACGATGCCGCGGATCACCTGCCTGGTGGTCTGCGGCCGACTGCTTGTGATCGCGACCTTCGTGCCGACCAGCGCGTTCATCAGCGTGGACTTGCCGACGTTAGGCCGGCCGACGAAGCAGGCAAAGCCTGAGGCGAACCCGGGCACCTGTGCTGGCAGCGCTTCCACGCTCGTGATTCTCCCCTACCGGACCGGAAGTGCCGCACGACCGGTCAGGACAGCGCGCCGCCCGCACCCGGCGGACTCTTAGCGCCCGGTCCGGCGCGACCGCGCGCCGCGGCCGAGGCAGCGCAGCACGACCGGGCCAGGCGGCCAGGGCAGCGCAGCACGACCGGGCCAGGCGACCGGGCCAGACGGCCGAGGCAGCGCAGCACGACCCGGGGCAGACGGCCGGTCCGGAGCGGTGCGGCGCGACCAGGCCAGAGCGGCCGGGGCGTGCGGATTCACCGGCGGACCGCTGCTAGCTTTAGCTGTCATGGTTGACGCGAGCCGAGTTCTGGTCACCGGCGGAGCCGGATTCATCGGTGCGACGCTGGTCCGCCGCCTCATCGGGAGCGGCTACTTCGTCCGCGTGCTCGACAATTTCTCGACCGGCGACGCGTCGCATCTAGCCGGCGTCGACACCGAGATCGTCACGGGAGACATCCGTGACGCCGCCGCGCTTGACGCGGCGCTGACCGGGATTCAGGCCGTGGTGCACCTCGCGGCGTCGGGCTCGGTCGTGACCTCAGTCGAGGACCCAGGGACGAACTTCGACGTCAATGTCGTCGGCACCTTTCGGGTGCTCGACGCTGCCCGGCGGGCCGGGGTAGAGCGGGTGGTGCAGGCCTCCACGGGAGGCGCGCTGATCGGCGACGCGATACCGCCCGTTGATGAGCTCTCGCTGCCGAAGCCGATCTCGCCGTACGGTGCCAGCAAGCTGGCAGGCGAGGGGTATGCGCACGCGTTCGCCAAGTCCTATGGCCTGCGCACGGTAGCTCTGCGCTTCGCCAACGTCTACGGCCCGTGGAGCGCGAGCAAAAAAGGCGCGATGACGCTGTTCTTCCGGGCGATCCACACGGGCGAGCCGATCGTGATCTACGGCGATGGCCGGTCATCGCGCGACTACACGCACGTCGAGGACATCGCCTGCGCGCTCGAGCTTGCTCTCGAGCACGACGTCGCTGGCGGCACCGTGCTGCATATCGCGTCGGGCATCGAGACCACCGCGCGGGAGCTCGCCGATCTGTGTCGCGCCGCAGCCGGGGCACCGGATCATCCGGTCGAGTACCGGCCCAGGCGGCCCGGCGAGGTTGACCGCAATTTCGCCTCCTACGACCTCGCCAAGCAGGTGCTCGGGTACTCGCCGAGCATCAGCCGTGAGGACGGCATCGCCAGCACCTGGCGCTGGTTCTCCGAGGCCGTCTTCCGGGCCTAGCCAGTTTGTCGACCTGGCCCGGCTGAACCTCCGCAGGGACGGCTCCGGCGTGGCCCTCTGACCAGGTGGACCTGATCGGCGGGCGTCACGGATAATTCAGGCGGAAACCGGATGTCCGGATGGATCGACAGGAACAGTCTGGGCCACCCGCGGATGCGGGATGAACCCATGGCTCCGCGGTCGAGTTCATGCACGATTTCGCGTTCCTGCTGCCCGTGACGGTCATCTGCGAGCTGATCGGGATCCCGGAAGCGGACCGCGAGACATCGGGGCCGGCAACAGGGACCCGCGCCGGTTCGCTGCCCCCGACACGTTCGACCCGACGCGCGCCAAGGGTGGACCGCTCAGCTTCGGCGCGGGCGCCCATTTCTGCATCGGAGCCGCCCTCGCCAGGCTCGAAGCCACCGTGGCCTTCCTGCGGCTGCTCGACCGCTTCCCCGCGCTCGCCGCCGCCGGCGAGCCAGAGCGCAGGGAAAGCCTCGTCCTTCGCGGCTTCGAGACCCCGCCCGTCACGATCATCTAGCCGCACAAACCTCACCGCGACTCTCCCGGGCCCTCCTGGACCCAGCCGACGCCGAATCCAGCCGAGGCTGGAGCTCCATCGCCCTGCCGCCCATCATATATGACTATTTACCGCTCGAAATAACATAAAACAGGTACAATCATGACGGAACCCTTGATAAGTCACCATTTCGGCCTTGGCGACGTCACGCTTCCGAGCCGATACGGCTGTCAGAGGCGAAGGGTGGTGCGCACCGATCCGCTCGGGGACGCGTGAATGATGAGCGCGCCCGCGCCGATGTCCTTCACGGCCGCGATGTCCCCCGGATCGGGCTCCGTTCCCTCGCTGACCAGGGCGGCGGCCTCCAGGCTCGTCGCACCGCTGGATACGGCCATCGCCACCGCCAGTGCGAGTGCGGACAGCCGGAGAGATGGAAGCGCAACCGCGGCCGCGGCATAGGTACGGCCGGTCTCGTCCCTGACGGCAGCGCCCTCCGCCGACCCGACCCGCGCTCTCGCGGACCGCGCCAGCGTAATGATCTTCAGATCCTCCTGGCCAAGCTGAGCCTCGCTCACGTCCATGAGCTTACTGTGGCGGCCGTTCACCGTCGGACGTCATTCCGCCGTTTCCACGGGAGTCCGGCTGCCCGTCTCCGACCCGCCGGTCTAAGTCCCGCCGACCGCCATCGGAACTCCCCGCCGACCCGGTCCCGGGCCGATCGGCCGGGCGTTCGCCGGCCCCACCCTCGCCGGCCGCGTATTCATCGGCCCCGTACTCATCGGCCCTGTGCTCACCTGACGCGAGCTCACCGGCCCTGTGCTCACCAGCTTCGCTCCCACCTGACACGGTGTCACCTGGCGCGGCCTGCCCTGGCGCGACCTGCCCTGGCGCGACCTGCCCTGGCGCGACCTGCCCTGGCGCGACCTGAGCTGGCGCGACCTGAGCTGCACTGCCCTGGTCAGTCGTGCCAAGGTCAGCGGCGACCCGGCCAGCGCCGCCGGCCTTGATCCGCTCGACCTTCACGGTGCCGATTCGGTTGCGCCGCCCGGCGAGGCTCTCGGCTGTCAGCCGCAGGCCCGCCACCGTAGCCCTCGAGCCGGCGATCGGCACCCGGCCAATCAGCTGAGCCAGCAGTCCGCCAACCGTCTCGACATCGCGGGCCTCGATCCGGACGCTGAACAGCTCGGCAAGCTCATCGACCGACAGCCGCGCGGTCACCCTGGCATGATCCTTGCCGAGCCACTCCACCGGCGGCTGCTCCCGGTCGTACTCGTCCGCGATCTCGCCGACGATCTCCTCGAGGATGTCCTCGATGGTGACCAGCCCCGCTGTTCCGCCGTACTCGTCGATCACGATCGCGACGTGAATCTGCCTCGCCTGCATCTCCCTGAGCAGGTCGTCGACGGGCTTGCTCTCCGGCACGAACGTCGCCGGGCGCATCACCGAGGCGACGGTCTCGACCGCCTCGCCGCCGGAGTGCTCGTAGGTCTGGGTCACGATGTCCTTGAGGTAGGCGATGCCCACGACATCGTCAAGGTTCTCGCCGACGACCGGGATCCGGGAGAAGCCGCTGCGCAGCGCCAGGGAGAGCGCCTGCCGCAGCGTCTTGCCATGCTCCACGAAGATCATGTCCGTGCGCGGCACCATGACCTCGCGAACGATGGTGTCGCCGAGCTCGAAGACCGAGTGGATCATCTTGCGCTCGCCCGGCTCGATCACCCGGCGGCGCTCAAGCAGGTCAACCAGGCCGCGCAGGTCCTCCTCCTCGCCTGACGGCCCGCTCGGATGCTTGCCGCCCCGGCCGAGTACCTGCCCGACCGCCAGCAGGAAGGCCGGGAGCGGCCCGAGAAGGCGAACAACAGGACGCATAACGGACGCGGCCGCGCCGGCCACTCCAGCGGCGTACTCGCGTCCCAGGGTCCGCGGCACGATTCCGGCCACGAGGTAGATCACGATCGTCATGATCGCCGCTGTCACCAGGTAAGGCCGCCAGCCCGGTCCGAGCCAGCTCCTCAGGACCGCGGTGACCAGCACCGTCGCCCCGATTTCAGCCGTGACCCGGCCAAGCAGCAGAACCGCGATGTACCTGGGCACCTCGGTGAGCACGGCCTGGAGCGGCGCCGACGCCTCGCCGGCCGAGGTGGCCAGTTCCTTGGCGCCAGCTCGAGACACTCGCAGCAATGCCGTGTCGGCGCTCGCGCACAGCCCGGCGAAGAGGGTGAGTGCGGCCGCGGCCACGAGCAGCCAGCCCATCGCGGCCCTAGCCCGGAGCCTCGTGGCCGCCGGCCGGACCGCCGCCGGCCGGACCGCCGCCAGCCGGACCACCGCTGGCCGGACCACCGCTGGCCGGACCACCGCCAGCCGACTCCGCCCGCCACGATGCGAGCAGCCTGTCCTGCAATCCGAACATCGTCGCGTGCTCGGCAGGATCGGCGTGGTCATAGCCGAGCAGGTGCAAGATGCCGTGCGTGCACAGCAGGTCGATCTCCTCGCGCACCCCGTGCCGCGCCCGCCGGGCCTGGACGGCCGCCACCTGCGGGCAGATCACCACATCGCCGAGCAGCCCGGGAACGCCGGACGGCTCGGACGGATCGAAGTCGCCGTGCGCGCCGCCTGGCTGCGGCGGGCGCAGCTCGTCCATCGGGAACGCAAGCACGTCGGTCGGGCCGTCCTCGCCCATCCAGCGGACGTGCAGTTCCGTCATCGCGGGCTCGTCGACGAGCAGCACCGACAGCTCGGCCAGCGGATGGACGCGCATCTCGTCCAGCACGTGCCTGGCCAGGCTCGCCAGGGCCGACTCGTCGACGTCCGCCCCGGACTCGTTGGCGATCTCGATGCTCACGCCGTCCCCGCCGGCCCGCTCGAAGTCATCGCAGGCCTCCCGTGATCGCGGTCACCGGTTCCTGCTGCCCTCGCGCCGCGCCCGGCTGGCGGACAGCCTGCCAGCCTCGGCCGCCTCCTTGGCCGCGTCGTAGCGCGCGTAGGCGTCCACGATGTCGGCGACCAGCTTGTGCCTGACCACGTCGTGCGCGGTCAGCTTGCAGAAGTAGACGTCAGGCACGCCGTCGAGCACGTCCTGGACGATCCGCAGCCCGCTGGTCTGACCCGATGGCAGGTCGACCTGCGTGACGTCGCCGGTGACGACGATCTGCGAGCCGAAGCCCAGCCGGGTCAGGAACATCTTCATCTGCTCGGCCGAGGTGTTCTGCGCCTCGTCGAGGATGATGAACGAGTCGTTGAGCGAGCGTCCGCGCATATAGGCGAGCGGGGCGATCTCGATCGTTCCGGCCGCGAGCAGCCGCGGGATCGAGTCCGGGTCCACCATGTCATGCAGCGCGTCGTAGAGCGGTCGCAGGTACGGGTCGATCTTCTCGTACAGCGTTCCCGGCAGGAACCCCAGCCGCTCCCCGGCCTCCACCGCCGGCCTGGTCAGGATGATCCGGTTGACCTCCTTGGCCTGCAGCGCCTTCACCGCTTTCGCCATCGCCAGGTAGGTCTTCCCGGTCCCGGCCGGCCCGATCGCGAACACGATCGTGTGCTGGTCGATCGCGTCGACGTAGCGCTTCTGGTTCACCGTCTTCGGCCGGATTGTCCGGCCGCGGGACGAGAGGATATCCAGGGTCAGCACGTCCGCCGGCCGGCCACCCGACTTGCGGCGAAGCATGGCGACACTGCGCTCCACCACATCGGCGGTCACCTCGGTGCCGCTGGCGAGCAGCCTGGTCAGCTCCTCGAACAGCTCGCCGACGACGGCCGCCTCGGCCGGCATGCCGGTGATGGTGATCTCGTTGCCGCGCACGTGAATGTCGGAGTCGAAGGCCTTCTCCACGACGTGCAGCAACTCATCGCGCGAGCCCAGCAGGCTGACCATCGAGTGACTTTCAGGGATCACGATCCGCACGGAACTCGCGCCGCCGGAATTCGGCTCCATAGCCGACGGATCGCCGGGACTCTTCTTCAATAATTCCGCCTCATCCGGGTGGCCACGCCAGCCGGCGGCCGCCGAGGACGTGCGCGTGCGCGTGATCCACGGTCTGTCCGCCGTGACTTCCAGTGTTGAAGACCACACGGTAGCCGCTGTCGGCGATGCCCTCCGCCAGCGCCACCTCGTGGGCCTGTGCCGCCACCTCGGCGAGCAGCCCGTTACCGGCTGCGGCCAGCGCGGCCAGGTCCCTATAATGATCTTTCGGAATCACCAGCACATGAACCGGGGCCTGCGGATTGATATCACGAAATGCGAGCGTGCGCGAGGTTTCGAGCACTTGCGTCGACGGCGCCTGGCCGACGGCGATTCTGCAGAATAGGCAATCGGGCACGGGCCGATCCTAACGTGTGGCCTGCCTGGCTGACGGCCGACATATATGGTTGCACCACTGCGAACCTCCGACGCACCGCGAGCCACCGGTGCGCATCCGAGCGCCGAGAGCGTAGTTCCGTCCGGTTGCGGAGAAATGGGGATCTGGATGGATCTGGGGCGGTGGGGCCGTGCGACGGGGCGGTGCGTGCGGGTCCCGCGTAACAACTAGTGATGACAGCGAGTGAACCTGGCGGCCTGGCCGCGCGTCCAATCAACGTGACCGAGACCCTGGTGGCGGACACCGCACTGGGGCCGGTCCCGGCAGAGACTCACGCCGGCACGACTGACGCCGACGCCGCAGTCACTGAGCTGTATGGCATGCACTATCGCTCTTTGGTGCGCCTTGCGGCCCTGCTGGTCCATGACATCGCGACCGCGGAGGAAGTCGTGCAGGACTCGTTCGTCGCAATGCACGCCGGGCTGCACCGGCTGCGGGATGGCGAGAAAGCACTGTCCTATCTTCGCGCGGCAGTCGTCAATCGATCACGCTCCGTGCTCAGGCATCGCGTCGTCGTCGATCGCAACGCTCCCAAGCCCGCCCCGGACATGCCGAGCGCCGAGCACAGCGCCATGGTGCTGATCGAGAGGTCCTCGGTGGTCGCCGCCCTCCGGACGCTGCCGCACCGGCAGCGCGAGGTGGTGGTGCTGCGCTACTACGGCGACTTGTCGGAGGCCCAGATCGCCTCCGCGATGGGAATCACCCGAGGAGCCGTGAAGAGCCACACATCGCGGGCGATGGCCGCGCTTCGCTCCGTCCTGGAGCGTGAAGTATGACCCACCGGCGTCCTGATCCGCGTCAGCGTGACCTTGAGGACATCCTGCGCCGGGCACTGCTCACGGCCGCGGACTCCATCGAGCCGGCGGCGGACGGGCTGGAGCGGATCCGCGGCAGGATCAGCAGCGCCAGGCGGCAGACTCCGGCGGGCTGGCGGCTGGCCTCCCGGGCCAGCGCCGACGACTCCCCGCTGCGCCGTCTGGAGCCTGCCTGGCTCTGGCTGCGGGCCGCTCTTGGCGCCGTGGTCGACCGATTCCGGCCGGTCCGGGATCGTCCTGGCTGGTACGGCTGGCTGCGGCCGGCTGCCGCGCTCGCCACGGCCATCTTCGTCGTGATGGCGGGCTACCTGGCTTTCACGGCCCTGCCGCAGGTCATCTCTCCGTCCGCCAATAACGGGCCAGGGCCCGGTTCTGTTAACGGCGCGGTCCCGACCGGCAGCAGCTCCGCGAGGTCCGCGTCGCATCCGGGCAGCACCCCGCGCCCCAGCGGGCGCTCTCGTGCCACGGGATCAGCGAGCTGCAAGCCTAGCCCGCGCGCCAGCCACTCGCCGAGCCCGAGCCCGAGCACCACGCCGAGCCCGACGGTCAGCCCCACCCCGTCGCCGAGCGGCTCGCCCTCGGGCACGCCGTCGCCGACCGGCTCGCCCTCAGCTACCCCGTCGCCGACCAGCTCGCCATCGAGCGCCTCGTCGGCCGGACCGAGCCCGGCGGCCGACGCGAACTCGGCGGCACCGGCCGGATTGCGGCTCTTCGGCCGGACCATCGAGCACCCAGGCGGCGTGCCGAAGCCACGGGTCACCGCACGGTCGCATCCGACCAGGAGCGCCTCGCCGAAGTCATCGCCCTGCTGACCGCCCGATCGGCCGGTGGTCGGCGGCTGCCAGCTCGGGCCGGCTACCGGCCGCGCCGGGCACCGGCCGCGCCGGGCGCGTGGCCCGTGGCCGGTCGTCATTCCCAGCGGCCGCACCGGCTCAGCACCAGCACTCCGGCCACGGCGCCGGCTGTCGAGCCGCGCAGCACCGAGGGCCCCAGTCGGGCGGGCACCGCGCCGGACGCCGTCAGCGCCGCGGCTTCCTCCGGGCTGACGCCGCCCTCGGGGCCGATGATCAGGACGATCTCGCCCCGCGGCGCCCACGGCACGCCGTCGTCCTGACCAGGGATCCCGGCCGGTTCCTGGCGACCGGACGGCGGCAGCAGCCGGTCCAGCGAGACCGGTGCCGCGGGATCGAGCAGCAGGGCCAGGCTGGCGCGAGCGACCCGGTCAGCCAGCTCCGCGGTCCGGGCAGGCGCGCTCACCACGGGGAACCTGGATCTGCGTGACTGCTTGGCCGCCTGGACCGCCGTGGACCGCCACCGGCCGAGCGCCTTGTCTTCCCGGTCAGGCCGCCATCGTGCGATGCACCGCTCCGCGGCCCACGGAACGATCTCGTCGACGCCCACTTCTGTCATTAGCTCAACGGCTCGCTCACCGCGGTCGCCCTTCAGAATCGCCTGCGCCACGACGACACGGCAGAGCGGCGCCGGGTCGGTTCGCCTGGCCAGCACCGTCAGCTCTAGCTCCCCCGGCCTGGCGGCGGTGACCACGCACTCGGCCATCATTCCAGCGCCGTCGGTCACGTCCACTCGCTCGCCCGGGGCGAGCCTGCGCACGGTGCTGGCATGCCTGCCCTCGGCACCGGACAGGACGATCCTGGAGTCCGCGAGCTGAGCGGGCTCGCAGCGAAAGACCGGCGGGGTCAGCGATGTCTCCCCAAAGGATCAGCGGCCGTTGAACGCGTCCCGCAGCCGGGAGAAGAACCCCTGCTCGCCGGGCGCGAACCGGCCAGGCGGTGACTCATCTCCGCGCAGCCTGGCGAGCTGCTTGAGCAGCTCCTCCTGTTCGGGCTCCAGCTTGGTAGGCGTCTCCACGGTCACGTGGATCACCAGGTCACCCCGGCCAGGGCCGTTCAGGTGCGACGATCCCTGGCCGAAGAGCGGGATGGCCTGTCCCGACTGCGTTCCCGGCCTGATGTCGATGTTCGCCGGGCCGTCCAGCGTCTGAATCTGAAGCGTGGCCCCGAGCGCTGCCGCCGTCATCGGAATCGTCAGCGTGCAGTGCAGGTCATCGCCGTGCCGCTCGAAGATGGAGTGCGGACGCTGCACTATTTCCAGGAACAGGTCTCCGGGCGGCCCGCCGCCGGGGCCGACCTCGCCCTCGCCGGCCAGCTGGATGTGCGTGCCGTCCTCCACGCCCGCCGGGATCCGCACCTTGACGGTCCGCCGGGTCCTGACCCGGCCGTCTCCGTCGCACTCCGGGCACGGCCTGCGGATGATAGTTCCGAAGCCGCCGCAGCCCGGGCATGGCCGCGAGGTCATCACCTGGCCGAGGAATGACCTGGTCACCTGGCTGACCTCGCCGCGCCCGTTGCAGACCTCGCAGGTGGTCGGGTGGCTGCCCGGCGCGCTGCCCTCGCCGGAGCAGGTGGGGCAGACCACGGCCGTGTCCACGGTGAGATCCCTGGTCGCGCCGAACACGCACTCGGACAGGTCCAGGTCGACCCTGATGGTGGCATTGCGGCCACGGCGCGCCCGGCTGCGCGGCCCGCGGCTGGCCGCGCCCCCGCCGAAGAAGGCATCCATGATGTCGCTGAACGGGAAGCCGGCCCCGAAGCCGCTCGCGGCGCCGCCGCCCGGCGCGAACGGATCGGCGCCGAGATCATACATCTGGCGCTTCTCCGGATCCGAGAGCACCTCGTAAGCCTGGGTGATCTCCTTGAACCGCTCCTGGGTCACCGGGTCGGGGTTGACATCAGGATGCAGCTCACGCGCCAGCCGCCGGTATGCCTTCTTGATCTCCTCCGCGTTCGCATCCCGGCGTACGCCAAGCGCGGCGTAGTAGTCCGTTGCCACGCTCACCCCTACGACTCCGCCAGGATCTGGCCCGTGTACCGTGCCACTGCGCGCACTGCTCCCATCGCCGTCGGGTAGTCCATTCTGGTCGGGCCCACCACTCCGAGCTTGGCGAGCGCCCGGTCGCCTGATCCGTAACCGGCCGCGACGACCGAGGCCGCGCGCAGGCCAAGCACATCATTCTCCGCCCCGATCCTGACCGTAACCGAGGACTGGTCGTCCGACTCGCCGAGCAGCCGCATCAGCACCACCTGCTCCTCAAGCGCCTCGAGCACCTCGCGCAGCCCCTGCGAGAAGTCGGCCGCGGTCAGGTTGGATGCCCCGCCCACGACCACCTTCTCCTCGTGCCGCGCCACGAGCGTCTCGATGATCACCGAGAACACGGCCGCGGCGTTGGCACGCTCTCTGGGCGCGACCCGCTCCGGCAGATCGGAAACGATCGACGCGACGTCGGTGAGCTTGCGGCCGTCGAGGCAGGCGTTGAGCACTGCCCGCAGATGCATGATGGAGTCCTCGTCGAAACTGCCGGGAAGCTCGACATTGCGCTGCTCGACTCTGCCGGTGTCGGTGATCAGGACCAGCAGCAGCCGCCGCTCGGCCAGCGGGACAAGCTCGATGTGGCGAACCGCGGACTTGCTGAGGGACGGGTACTGCACCACGGCTACCTGCCTGGTCAGCTGGGCGAGCAGCCGGACGGTACGCATCACCACGTCATCGAGATCGTACGCGCCGGCCAGGAAGGTCTCAATGGCCCGGCGCTCGGCCGCCGAGAACGGCTTGATGCCCGAGAGCCGGTCCACGAACAGGCGGTAGCCCTTGTCCGTCGGGATCCGGCCGGCGCTGGTATGCGGCTGCACGATGTAGCCCTGCTCCTCGAGCACGGCCATGTCGTTGCGGATCGTCGCCGGCGAGACGTCCAGGTTGTGCCGGTCCACCAGCGACTTCGAGCCGACCGGCTCGTTGGTGGACACGAAGTCCTCGACGATGGCCCGCAGCACTGCCAGCTTCCTGTCGTCTAGCACGCATCCACCTCCCTGGCACTCAGCGGTCCTGAGTGCCAAGTCTATGGCGGAACGATACTGGGACACCCCATGGCAAGTCACCGTGCCTGGACATCGCATCTGCCCGAACGAGTTACCGTGAAGCCAGCGGCGCCGAATACGAGGGTCCATGACGGGTTACCCAGAGCAATTCCAGCCGGATCGGCCACCAGAGCCAGGCATGCGGCAACCGCCGGTGCCTGACCCCAGTGCTGACCCGGCCATGACCAGGCGACGCTGGCCGGACGTCCAGCCGCCTGCCGGCCCCGCCTTTCAGCCAGGCGAGCCCGGCAGCTCCAACGGCGCGGGCTGGGACGTGCACGGCCAGTCCGTGGACCATGACCTGCCAGGCGAGCCAGTCGGCACACCGTACTGGGGACCCGGCGGACCAGGCTGGCAGGCCAGCGGGCCGCACCAGGCGCCGCACGGACCAGGCTGGCTGGCCGGCGAGCCGCACCAGGCCCAGCCCGGACCGGGCCGACAGGCCAGCGAGCCGCAGGACGGATCGGGCTGGCAGGCCAGCGAGCCGCACCAGGCGCCGCACGGATCGGGCTGGCAGGCCAGTGGCCAGGGCTGGGGGCCAGACGGGCCGGAACGAGCGGCCACCGGTCCGTACCGAGGGCCCGACGGATCAGGCTGGCCAGGCGGACCGCGGTCTGAGCCCGCCGACCACCGCTGGGCGGGCACCCGGCCGCTGGCGGAACCAGGCGGAAGCGGCTGGGCCGAAGGCCGGCCGCCCGCGGAAACCGACGGCCACGACCGGACGGCAGGCGGCCACGACCCGGAGCCCGGCCGCGACCCGGGGAGCCGCCGCCCGGCGGGCGATCAGAATCCGGCCAGGAGCGCGGCTGACGCGGACAGCACCGACCCCTCCGGCGGCGGCCCGGTGGCCGGCCGCCACGAGGACGAAGCCTGGGCGATCCTGGCATGCATGAGCGCGGCGATCTTCGGATTCGGCCCGCCGCTGGTCATCTACCTGCTCAAGATGCGCGTTTCGCCATTCGTCCGCGCGCATGCCGCCCAGGCAGTCAACACGGCGGCGACCCTGTTCCTCTACCTGCTCTGCGTGGTCATAGTCGGCGGCATGCTGGCGCTCGATTCGCTGACCGTCGCCCTGCTGACGGGCGGAATAGCAGCGGCCCTGCTCTGGACAACGGCGCTGATCTTCCTGGTCAGGGCGACGATCGCGGCCAGCGGCGGCACCTTCTACCGGATTCCCGGCTGGCTGTGCGCCACGTTCCTGCGCCGATGACGTTCCCGCCGCCTGCACCGCCCTCGCCGCGCGGCTAACCCCGCGGACCGGCCTGACTAGTCGGTCAGGTCGCGGATGACGGCGTCGGCGAGCAGCCTGCCCTTCCTGGTGAGCACCACCCGGCCCGCGGCCAGATCCGCAGCGCTGGCCAGCCCGTCAGCGACGGCCGCGGCGGCAGCCCGCAGGCCGGCCGGGCCGAGCGCCCCGGCCGGGCAGCCAGACGCCAGCCTGGTCGTCAGCATGATCTGCTCGGTACGGCGCTCCGCGGCGGTCAGGATCTCCCGCGCCTGGCCCGGGCTGCCGCCCGCCGCGATCCGGCTCGCGTAGGCGGCCGGGTGCCGCACGTTCCACCACCGGATCCCGCCGACGTGACTGTGCGCGCCTGGGCCGATGCCCCACCAGTCGCCGCCGGTCCAGTAGAGCAGGTTGTGG
The DNA here is from genome assembly GCA_035604275.1 of Streptosporangiaceae bacterium. Lineage (GTDB taxonomy): Bacteria > Actinomycetota > Actinomycetes > Streptosporangiales > Streptosporangiaceae > Chersky-822. The sequence continues at coordinate 29,587 of DATNIU010000026.1, forward strand.
CGGCACGCCGAATCGGGCCCGGCCGCCCAGTTGGAGATCTCGTACCAGTTCAGGCCGGCCGCGCTGAGCATGTCGTCGGCGGCCAGGTAACGGTCGGCCATCGCGTCGTCGTCGGGCGGCGCCAGCTCGCCTCGCCGCACCCGTGCGGCCAGCCGGGTGCCTGCCTCGACGATCAGCGAATACGCGGAGATGTGGTCGGGCCCGGCGGCCACCGCGCTGCGCACCGAGGCGACCCAGTCCTGCGTGCTCTCCCCCGGCGTGCCGTAGATCAGGTCCAGGCTGACGTGAGCGAAGCCGGCCGAGCGTGCCCATGCCACGCACTGCTCAGGGCGTCCGGGCGAGTGGCGGCGATCGAGAACGGTCAGCACGTGGCCGACCGCGCTCTGCATGCCAAGCGAGATCCGGGTGAACCCGCCGGCCCGCAGCTCAGCCAGCACCCGCTCGTCGACGCTCTCCGGGTTGGCCTCCGTCGTCACCTCGGCGTCTGGCGCCAGCCCCAGCTCAGCGTCGATCGCGCGCAGGATCGCCGCCAGATCGGCCGCAGGTAGCAAGGTCGGCGTGCCGCCGCCGAAGAACACCGTGCTGACCGGCGGCGCGGCAGCGCCGAGCACCCGGGCGGCCAGCCGGACCTCGGCAATGGCGAGCTGAGCGTACCGCGCGCGGGACACGCCGGGCCCGAGCTCGGCGGCCGTATAGGTGTTGAAGTCGCAGTAGCCGCAGCGTGAGCCGCAGAAGGGCACATGGACATAGATGCCGAGCGGACGGCTGCCAAGCCCGTCAAGCGCGGCAGCGCCGAGGTGGCCATCGGCGGGCACCGGCTCACCGTCTGGTGGCGTCCCGGGCATCGGATGCTCGCCGCTGCTAGGCCCGGACCGGGCCGAGCACGCGCTGGGCTACTTCGTCCCACTTGGCCGCCGTCCCGCTGACCAGCATCTGCCTGATCCCGCCGGTATTGCAGGAGATGACTCGCGCGCTCACCATGCCCGTACGGTAGCCGACGCGTGGAGTTACCCTGAGATGGGACGGCTCCCCGTGCGGGCCGACAGCGGGACTAGGACATCGATGACAGCAGGCAATTACGGGTCGTTGCGGGCCACCGACGCGGACCGTGAGAAGGTCCATGAGCTGCTCCAGGCCGCGTACGCCGACGGCAGGCTGACCTGGGATGAGTTCGACTCGCGCTCAACGGCGGCGCTGGCGGCCAAGACCTACAGTCAGCTCACGCCGCTCACGACCGACCTGACAAGGCCGGTCATCATACCCCCGTGGCCGTATCAGCCCATCTACCGAGCCCGCCCGCAGACGAACCGGCTCGCGATCGTATCCCTGAGCTGCGGAATCGGGCAGATAATATTCCTCTTCCCGGCCGCGATCGCGGCGATCGTCTGCGGCTACGCGGCCCGCGGCCAGATCCGCAGGACCGGCGAGGACGGGGCCGGGATGGCGAAGGCCGGAATCATTCTCGGCTACCTTGGCGTGCTGCTCGCGATCCTGATCGGCGTCATCGCCGTGCTCGCGAGCAGATAGCCGGCCTTCCGGCTAACCTTGGCCGGACAATCGCACACCGCTGAACGGAATACGGAATGACAGCTAGCGGCTACGGCCCGATGCGGGCCACCGACGCGGACCGCGAGAATGTCCGGTCGATCCTGCAACAGGCCTACGCCGAAGGCAGGCTGAACTGGACGGACTTCGATGCCCGGACCTCCGCGCTGATGAACGCCCAGACCTACGACCAGCTCGCCGCGCTGACCGCCGATCTGCCGAGCCGGATCCCGGTATCGCCGCCACAGGTGTACCAGCCGATGCCCAGTGGCCTCCAGCGACCGACCAACGGGCTGGCTGTCGCCTCCCTGGCCTGCGGAGTCGGGCAGATCTTCGTCTGGTTCTTCGGAGCGATCGCGGCGATCATTCTCGGTCACATGGCCCGCAGGCAGATCCGGCAGACCGGCGAGGCCGGCGACGGGATGGCGCTGGCCGGAATGGTGCTTGGCTATGTCGGGCTGGCACTGTCGGTCATCGGCACCATCGCGTTCGTCGCGCTGGTGGTCTTCGCGACCAGCCATATCCCCAACGTGCAGCCCGGACCGGGACCCTGACCGGCCAGCCGATTCAGTTCTTCCGCTCGGTTCCCTGCTCCGTAGTCAGCGCGGCGACGAACGCCTCCTGCGGGACCTCGACACGGCCGATCGTCTTCATCCGCCGCTTACCTTCTTTCTGCTTCTCCAGCAGTTTCCGCTTGCGCGTGATGTCGCCGCCATAGCACTTGGCGAGCACGTCCTTGCGCAGCGCCCGGATATTCTCGCGGGCAATGATCCTGGCGCCGATGGCAGCCTGAATAGGCACCTCGAATTGCTGCCGAGGGATCAGCTCTTTCAGCCGGGCAGTCATCGCCAGGCCGTATTCCCGTGCCTTATCGGTGTGGATGATCTGGCTGAACGCGTCCACCGGCTGCCCCTGCAGCAGGATGTCCACCTTGACCAGGTCGGCTTCCTGCTCGCCGGCCGGCTCGTAGTCCAGCGAGGCGTACCCGCGCGTCCGCGACTTCAGCTGGTCGAAGAAATCGAAGATGATCTCGCCGAGCGGCATCGTGTAACGGATCTCCACCCGGTCGGCGGACAGGTACTCCATGCCGAGCAGCACACCGCGCCTGGACTGGCAGAGCTCCATGATCGCGCCGATGTACTCGGACGGCGCCAGCACGGTGGCACGGACGACCGGCTCGAATACCTTCGCGATCTTGCCGGTCAGGCTGCCAGGCGCCGGGGGCAGTCCCCCGGCGACCCCCGGATAGTCGGTCGGGTTCGTGACCACGACCTCGGCGCCGGACTCCATGATCACCCGGTAGACCACGTTCGGCGCGGTCGAGATGAGCGAGAGGCCGAACTCCCGCTCGAGCCGCTCTCTGATGATCTCCATGTGCAGCAGGCCGAGGAAGCCGCACCGGAAGCCGAAACCCAGAGCCGTCGACGTCTCAGGCTCATACACCAGCGAGGCGTCGTTCAGCCTTAGCTTGTCCAGCGCGTCGCGCAGTTCCGGGTACTGGTCGCCGTCCATCGGATACAGGCCGGAGAAGACCATCGGCCTGGGATGGGCGTAGCCAGCGAGCGGCTCGTGAGCCGGGCGGACGGCGCTGGTCAGCGTGTCGCCCACCCGTGCCTGCCTGACGTCCTTCACGCCGGTGATCAGGTAGCCGACCTCGCCGGCCGCGAGACCGTCGGACGGGACCGGCTCGGGCGAGATCACGCCGATCTCGAGCGTCTCGTGCACGGCGCGAGTGGACAGCATGAGCGTCCGCTCCCGCCGGGACAGCCGGCCGTCGAAGACCCGGACGTAGGTGACCACGCCACGGTAGGTGTCGTAGACCGAGTCGAAGATCAGGGCCCTGGCCGGCGCCTCGAGGTCTCCCGCTGGCGCTGGCACCAGGTCAACCACGGTGTTCAGCAGCTCCGCGACGCCATCCCCGGTCTTGGCCGAGACCCGGAGCACGTCGGACGGATCGCAGCCGATGACCTTCGCCAGCTCCTCCGCGTATTTCTCCGGCTGGGCGGCAGGCAGGTCGATCTTGTTCAGGACCGGGATCAGCCGCAGGTCGGCCTCGAGCGCCAGATACAGGTTGGCCAGCGTCTGGGCCTCGATCCCCTGAGCGGCGTCGACCAGCAGGACCGCGCCCTCGCACGCGGCCAGTGACCGGGACACTTCATAGGTGAAGTCGACATGGCCGGGCGTGTCGATCAGGTTGAGCACGTAGTCTCGGCCGTCAGCCCCGCGCCAGGGAAGCCGGACCGCCTGGCTCTTGATCGTGATGCCGCGCTCCCGCTCGATGTCCATCCGGTCCAGGTACTGCGCGCGCATCTGCCGGCCGGAGACCACGCCGGTGAGCTGGAGCATCCGGTCCGCTAGCGTGGACTTGCCGTGGTCGATGTGGGCGATGATGCAGAAGTTCCTGATCACTGCCTGATCGGTCCTCGACGGCTCAGGCAGCGGCGCCGCTGGCACGGTGGCCGCGGACTTCGGGGCCGCGGGCGTGACCGCCGGCGGCGTCCCCGCGGGTCGTTGCGGCTCGGTCATTGGTGGCACAGGCATCCGCTCGGTCATCGTGTGGTTCGGGTCAGGCTCCGGGATCCGCCTGGCTGCTTCTGGCGGGCTCCGACCCGGCTATCTCCCGTGCCGCGCGCTGTTCCCGCCGCCAGCGGGAGCTGCCAGGCACGGGGCCCGCCGTAAGCGCCGGCCGACCCGGGCAGGCAGTTCCCTGTCGCCGTCTATGGTCGCATGCCGGGAAGGATGCCACTGCACGCAGCCCGGCGGCGTGACTACGCGGTAGGCTCGGATCCGGCACGGGTTTGAGCTGCCAGCCTGAATTCGGATATCCTTCGTTCTCGGCTGCCCGCATGCCCGCACTCGCGTGCCGGGCGCGACACCGCGATCTCGGCTCGTGCCGGGCATCTCCGGATCCACCTGACCAGAAATCTAGCGAGGCATTCGCGTGGCGAACATCAAGTCCCAGATCAAGCGCAACAAGCAGAACGAGAAGGCGCGGCAGCGCAACAAGGCCGTCAAGTCGTCGCTGAAGACCTCGGTCCGCAGCTTCCGTGAGGCCGCCGACGCTGGCGATGTCGACCGCGCTTCCGAGGCGCTGCGAGCCGCGTACGTCAAGCTGGACAAGGCAGCCAGCAAGGGCGTCATCCACAAGAACCAGGCGGCCAACCGCAAGTCCGCGCTGGCCAGGCGCGTAGCGGCACTCAAGCAGGGCTGAGACACCGGAAGGGCCCAAGGCGCCGGCGGCGCTGAGTCAGCGCTCCTTGCGGCTTTCGACGATCACCCTGATGGCGTGCTCGAGCGCGTACCCGGCGCTGGCGCCTTCGCCCTTGACCTGAGCGTCAGCCACCGCGACCGCGGAGTGCGCCCTGGTCAGGCCCTCCGGTGTCCAGCCGCGGAGCTGCTGCCTGATCTTGTCGAGCTTCCACGACGGCATCCCGAGCTCGGCCGCCAGTGCCTCGGAGCTCTTGCCGCGGGAGGCGGTGCCGACCTTGCCGAGGGTACGGATGCCCCTCGCGAGGGCGCTGGTGATCAGCACCGGCGCGGTGCCGATGGCCAGCGCCCACCGCAGCTGCGCCAGGGCCTCGGCCAGGTTTCCCTCCAGCGCGCGGTCCGCGACGGTGAACCCGGTCGCCTCGGCCCTGCCGCGCCAGTAACGAGCCACCAGCTGGGCGGTGATCGTGCCGCTGGCATCGGCGGCGAGCTGATCGCAGGCCGCCGCCAGGTCGCGCAGATCGGTGCCGACCGCATCGAGCAGCGCCCGCAGCGCGCTCTCATCGGCCCTCCGCCCCGTCCTGGCGAACTCGGCGCGCAGGAAGTCCATCCGCTCGCCGAACCGCCGAACGCTCGGGCAGTCCACCCGCCGGGCACCGGCTGCCGAGAGCGCTGTCAGCAGCGCCTTGCCCCTGGCGCCGCCCGCGTGCGTGATCACGAGCATGACGTCGGACGGCATGGCGGCGGCGAGCTGACCAAGCTCAGCGCTGGCCGCTGCACTTGCCTCATGAGCCGCGCGCACGATGACGACGCACTCACCGCCGAACAGGGACGGCGCGGTCAGCATGGTCAGCTCGCCGGGACTGAGGTCTGCGCCGCGGACGTCGTGCACGTCCGGCCCGCTGCCAGCCGCGGCCAGGACCGCGCTCACCGCACGCTCGACGAGAAGTTCTTCCTCGCCGACGATGACCGTCACCGCGGGCAGGCTGCCGGCGGCGGGCGAGGCGGATCGTGCGGGCGCAGCGCCCGCGGCCGGATGACCGGCCGGCTCCGGCCTGAGCCGCTGCGATGGCATGGACATGCAACGCAGCATGCCACGAGTCGCCCGCCCCGGGCATCATGGTCGGGTGCGCCGACGCGACCACCGTCAACCGCTGAAGTCCGGTGGCCTGGCCAGCTCGGCTGCCCGTCACGAACGGCCGGCTCGCCCTGAGCTGCCCGATCGATATCGCCTGATCTCCGCAGATCCTGGTCCGGCGCGAGCCTGGTGGCGCCCAGCGATTTCTGGCCGCCAGGACAGCGACTCGATCAACAGGGAGATCTGCCGGGCACTCGATCAGTTCGCGCGGCGTTGACGGGCCGGTGCCGGCAGATCGTCCGCCTCGGCCGCTGCCCCGACCGCCAGGACCCCGCGGCCGCTAGCCTGGTGTGGCGCGAGCGCGACCCCGAGCATGCCAAGCCCCGTATGGGTCACGATCGCCGCACCCGCCTCGGCCAGGTACAGGTGACGGGCCCGGGTGATGACCATCGCCAGCCGGTCAGCGAGCTCTGCGGCCCGAGCCTGCGCCCCGATGTGCTGGACGGCGATGTCGACCTCCCGGCCGGCCGCGAACTCAGCGGCCAGCTCGGTCAGCCGGTCCGCCGCGGCTGAGCGGGTCCGGACCCGCTCAAGCACGGTGACCCGGCCTGCCAGGATCGCCAGCAGCGGCCGGGAGACCAGCGCGGGGGACGCCGCGCCGCGTGCCTCGACAAGTCTCCCCCCGGCCAGCAGCGCTCGCAGCGAGTCGAGGGCGAAAAACGATCCGGTCCGCGCCGCGCGCTCCTCGGCGATCGAGGCCACATCCCCGGCACTCTGCCCGGAGCCCGCCGCCCGCGCGGCGGCCAGGACCGCCAGCCCGAGGCCCATGCCGATGGACCGCGAATCCACGACCCGGACCGGGACGGGCGCGTCCGCGGCGGCCGACGCGGCCGAGCTGACGGTCCCTGATAGCCGGCCGGATACGTGCACAGAGACCACGGCGGCCGCTCCGTCATCCGCGGCCTGCCGGTACGCGGCGGCGAACATCGCTGGCGCAGGCCTGGCGGTGGTAAGGCGCTCGCCGCGCCGCAGCAGCTCGTCAAGGACCGCCGGCCACCCGGCCAGGTCGTCGCTGATTGCCAGATCGCCGACCAGCACCCGCAGCGGCACGACACGCACCTGGTGCGCCCGTGCCAGATCCGCGGGCAGGCAGGCAGCCGAGTCGGTCACCACGGCGACCAGCCCGCGCCCCGCTGAATCGAGATCACGGCCCGGCACGGCCTCAGCCTAGAAGGCCATCGGAGCCTAGAAGGCCACCGGCTCGCCGCCGCGCCACACCCGGTACGGCTTCAGGCCATGAGCCCAGGCGAAGGCGCCCTCGTGGTCGGCGTCCCAGGCGACGATGTCCGCGAGC
>DATNIU010000027.1:0-29862 GCA_035604275.1 Streptosporangiaceae bacterium
AGCCTGCCATAGCCGCCAGCGCCGCCAGCCTGCGGGACCACCAGCCTGCGGGAGGGAGCGCCAGCCTGCCATAGCCGCCAGCGCCGCCAGCCTGCGGGACCACCAGCCTGCCAGGGGCCACCAGCCTGCCAGGGGCCACCAGCCTGCGGCGGCGCCAGCGTGCGTGCGATCGACGCGCCCGCCAGGATCAGCTCAAGCGCGGATGCTGGGGGCGCAAAGGACGCGGACGCCTGGGGCGCAAAAGGGGCGCTGGGCCGCAAAAGGACGGGGCCCCCGCATGTATCAGATGCAGGGGCCCCGCCAGGCGGTGCAGTGCTGAACTCGCCTATTGCCCGGCGAGCTGGTCCGCCGGGCAATCGGCGATCCGTGCTCTGTCCGTCCTACTACCGGTCCAGGACACCCGGGTCATCCGGCCGGTTGCCCGGCCTTCCGACCCCCGGTCGATCAGCCGGTTGCCCGGCCTCCCGACCACCGGCCAGTCAACCGGTTTCCCGGCCTCCCGACCTCCGCTGGATGACCGGTTTCCCGGCCTTCCCGCGTCCCAGAAGTCGCCTTCTGAGTGGTACCCGTTTTCGGTGGTAGAGCAGTTCTACTGCAGGTCAGGCAGCCAGCACAAGGGGTCTGGCGACGGAATTCATGATTCTTTAGCCGTCCACAAGGCCGTCCACCGAACCGCCGATGTTATCCCCCGGATGAGACGGTTTTCCACCGCCTCATCCACAGCGGCGCGGTCCGGGGCAACCGCAGCACGTCTGACCGGCGCATGGTCAGAAGACCGGGATGATGTCCTCGGCGTTGATGTCGGCCGACACGTCCACGCCCTCGATGTCGAGCTCGGGGATGGCCGGGAACTCAATCCCCCAGCGCTGCACGATGACCCGGATCTTGGCGATCGCGCCCCGCCAGTTCTCGGCCTGCTCGTCATAGGACAGCACGCCCAGGCCAGCGTCCCTGGCGTGGTCCATCAGCAGCCGGTGGTTCGGCAGGAAATACGGCGGCAGGTCCCAGAACCCGTCTGGCGGCTCCCACAAGATCATGGACAGGAAGATGAAGCCCGCCCTGAGCTGCTTGGTGATGGTGGCCCTGACATCGTCGGTGAGGCCGGGCCATTCGTTCTCCAGGATCGTCATGCAGATCTGCAGGTGCCGCGACTCGTCGCGGCCGATCTTGTGGAACATCTCGGAGAAGACCGGGTGGCTGGTGCCCGACGCCATACCTCGGAACAGCGTCGACGCAGCCATTTCCCCCATCATGAAGCTGGTGAACAGCACCGGCAGGGAGTACTTGTCGACCGCGCGGTTGTAGCCGCTCCAGTACCGGCCGCCGTTGTGGTACAGCCAGCCGATGTTGTTGTGCGCGGCGCGCTCGAGGTCGGTATGCGGCTCCCAGCTCAGCGGGCCGCCTGGCCACATCGTGGCGATCGAGCGCTGGCAGCACTCCTCGTGGTTCATCTCGTCTCTGGTGATCGAGAAGAAGCACTTGCGGATCGGATCCTCTTCGTGCATCTCGAACGCCCGGATGGTGGCCCGGGCGAAGACCGCCGGGCCGGACGCGTCGAAGTTCGCCAGCACCGAGAACCAGTACATGACTCCCAGGCGCTGCTCGACCGTGAAGTCCTGCGCCCGCAGGTCGTCCCATGGCAGGTCGGCCGGGTTCCAGGCCATCACCTTGGACTTCTGGTAGATCGCCGCCAGTTTCTCGGTCTCCACCCGCCACTCCATCGGGTAGATGTTCGGCTGGGGCACCTCGGGGGCGGGCCAGAAGCCGCCTTCGGGGATCACTAGCTCGCGTCCGACGTTCACATCTGGCATGGCGACAATCCTCCGGTCCCGGCGGCAGCCACAGGTACGTAGCACCTGGCACCTGACCTCGCGCCCGCCGAACCGCCAGGTGATAAACAGCTTATGACAGATCAAGCCCTGGCGGGCAGTCAGCTGTCATAGCGAGTCGCGGCCATGGCGGGGCCTGGACGGCCGCGGCCGCCGTTCCTGGCCACCGCGACGATCTTCGCCGGGGCGGTCGTGGTTAGCGCCAGGCCGGCCGGCCAGAATGCCTGCCGGCAAGGCACACCCAGGTGAAGTAGGCTGCGGATATTCCGGGTCAGCCCGGGATGACGCTGAGCACAGCGAAGCCGGTGTGAATCCGGCGCTGTCCCGCAACGGTGATGCCTCCGCCCGGAGGACAAGCCCGGACGCCTGGCCAGCGTCGACGACCTGTCCTCGGAGGAAGGGCGGTTCGTTCCGAGCCCTCCGGGGTGTCGCGACGGACGCACTTCGTCCTCCACGACCCCGACGGAGGATGAGATCATCATGCGGATTCTCTCCCGCGAGCCGCACCGGCTACGCGAAGCGGGCTGGCCATCTCGGCTTCGCCGACTGCCAGCTCTCCTGCTGATCGCCGCGCTCGCTACAGCAGCCGGATGCGGCAGCTCGGCTGGCCCGGCGTCAGTGAGCACGTCACCGACCGCGAGCCCGGGTGGCGCCTTCCCGGTCACCGTCATGGCGGCGAACGGCGCCGTGCACATCAGCAAGCGCCCGACCTCGATCATCTCGCTAGCGCCGTCGGCGACCGAGATGCTCTACGCCATCGGCGCTGGCCATCAGGTCAAGGCCGTCGACCAGGACTCGAACTTCCCGGCGCAGGCGCCGAGGACCAAACTGAGCGGCCTCAGCCCCAACATTGAGGCGCTTGTCGCCGACAAGCCAGACCTGGTCGTGGTCTCCTACGACGCCGCCGCGCTGACCAAGCGGCTGGCTTCCTTCTCTATCCCGGTGCTGTACCTGCCCGCCCCGGCCAACGTGACCGGCGTATACGCCGAGCTCGACCAGCTAGGAAAGGCAACCGGCGACGTGCCGCAGGCACAGCACGAGATCGCCGGCCTGCGCAGGCAGATCAGCCAGATCGTGGCAGCGGCGCCCCGTCATGCCAGGCCGCTGACCTACTACTACGAGCTTGACCAGACCTACTACTCGGTGACCTCGTCAACGTTCATCGGCAGGCTGCTCGGGCTCCTCGGCATGAAGAGCATCGCGGACGCGGCCAAGGGCGCGGCGGCGGCAGGCGGATACCCGCAGCTCTCGGCTGAGTACATCGTGAAAGCGAACCCGGACTACATCATCCTGGCCGACACGGTCTGCTGTCACCAGAGCGCTGCCACGGTCAAGATCCGACCCGGCTGGGCGGTGCTCACCGCCGTCAGGTCCAGCCACATCATCGCTCTCAATGACGACATCGCATCCCGCTGGGGGCCGCGGATCGTCAATTTGCTGAGCACCGTCCTGGCCGGCATCCGCGGCAGCCAGTGAGATCAGCAAGGCACGACCAGCCAGCGGCGGCAGACGGGCCATCGGCCTCGTCCGCCCCCGCCGGCCGGGCGCCGGCACTCGACGGGCGGAGCGCAGCGCCAGCACCGGACGAGCAGCCGCCCGGACCCGAGCACGGCAGCGGATCCGAGCCCGGACCCAGTCCAGGACCGGCAACAGGGCCAGCACCGGCAACAGGGCCAGCACCGGCAACAGGGCTCAGCCTGATCGGACCGCTCAGGGTACGGCGGGCGATCCTGATCGCTACCGTCTTGCTGATCTTCGCCCTCGCCGCCGGGGTGTCCATCGGGCCGGCCGGAGTTCCGCTTTCGGCGGTCGCTGAGTCCTTGCTGGCGCACCTGCCCTGGCACCCGGCCAGCTCGGTTCCGCCGATCGACTCGGCGATCGTCTGGCAGATAAGGCTGCCCCGAGTCGTGCTCGGCGCGCTCGTCGGCGCCATGCTGGCCGGCGGCGGTGCCGCTTACCAGGGTGTCTTCCGTAACCCGCTGGCCGACCCGTACCTGCTCGGAGTAGCCGCCGGCGCCGGTCTCGGCGCCACCATGGTGATCATCACAGGCGCGAACCCCGCCCTGCTACCCCCGGCAGCGTTCGCCGGCGGGATCGGCGCAGTCGCGCTGACGTACTCCCTCGGTGCCGGCGCGGGACGCCACGCCGACGAAACGGCGCTCGAAGCCGGCCGGGGTGCCGGCACGGCGTCGATCCTGCTGGCCGGCGTGGCGGTCGCCGCCCTGCTGACCGCCGCCCAGACGTACCTTCAGCAAGCGCACTCACAGACGCTGCAATCGGTCTATGCCTGGATACTCGGCGGCCTGTCCGGCGCGACCTGGAGTCAGGTAGGACTGATCATCCCCTACGTCATCGCGGCCAGCGTGGCCCTGCTGGCTCACCGGCGACTGCTTGACGTGCTCAGGGTGGGCGAGACCGAGGCAGGCAGCCTGGGCGTCAACGTGGCCAGGCTGCGGCTCATCGTGGTGATCGCGGCGACGCTGGGCGCCGCCGCCGCGGTCGCGGTGAGCGGGCTGATCGGGTTCGTCGGGATCATCGTCCCGCACTTGATCCGGCTGACTGCCGGACCGAGCTACCGGGTCGTGCTGCCGGTCTCGATGATCGGCGGGGCCGCCTTCCTCGTGCTGACCGACATCGCCGCCAGGACGGTCGAGGCGCCCGCCGAGATCCCGATCGGAGTGCTCACAGCCGCGATCGGCGCCCCGTTCTTCCTGTTTGTCCTTCGGTCCCGGCGGGCCAGGCAGGATCTGGCATGATCAGGGCGAATGATCTGCGGGTCAGGTTCGGACCAACGGTCGCGCTCGACTCGGTCAGCCTCAGCGTGGCCACCGGCGAGTGGGTTGGCCTGATCGGACCGAACGGCGCGGGAAAGACCACGCTGCTGCGGGCCATCGCCCGGATGGTGCGCGTCGATGGAACGGTGACGGTCGCGGGACGGCGGTCAGGCAGCCTGACCCAGCGACAGCTGGCCAGATTGATCGCTTACGTCCCGCAGAACCCTCAGCTGCCGCCCGAGATGACGGGCGGCGACTACGTCCTGCTCGGCCGGACGCCGCACATCGGCTACTTCCAGGTGGAATCCGAAGCGGACCGCCGGATCTGCGCGAGCCTGCTCGACCGGATGGCACTGTCGCACATGGCGAGACGCCAGCTCCGGGCCATGTCCGGCGGCGAGGCACAGCGGCTGGTGCTGGCCCGTGCCCTGGCCCAGGAGGCGCCGATCCTGCTGCTCGACGAGCCGACAAGCTCCCTGGACATCGGCAGGCGGGTAGACGCGCTCGAGCTCATCGACGAGCTGCGCAAGGAGCGCTCGCTGACGGTGCTGTCCGCCATTCACGACCTGACGCTGGCCGGCCAGTTCGCCGACCGGCTCGTGCTGCTCGCGGCCGCGCGGGTGGCAGCCAGCGGCTCGCCAGCCGATGTACTCCGCGACGACCTGCTCAGCGCTCATTTCGGGGCCGGCATCCAGGTGATGACGACAGCCGACGGAGACCTCGCGGTCATCTCCCGCCGAATGCCGGGTTCGGCCCGCTCCGGAGCCGGCAACTGAGGCCGGCTGCGCGTGGTCAGGTCGCTGGCGCGCTTGGGCCTTGTGCAGTGCCAGCGACTCGGCCGCGTTCCTGGCGACTGTATCGAGCAGAGTGCGCTTGTCGCCGCGCTGGCGCGCCGGCCGCGCTAGAAGCCAGCCCGCGGTCCCGCCTCCTGCCAGGCGAACGCCAGTGGCGAGAGTACCGTCAGGTCGATCGCCGGCTCGACAGTCGAGTACGACTGCACGTTGTCAGCGAAGACAGCGTGGTGGCCGTTGAACGTCGAGTAGGGAACGCCGCCGGCCGCGTCAGCGACACAAGGACGCATGTTCGGCACGGTCCCGGTCGCCGCGAAGCTGTTCGTGCCCTCCACGACAGCTCCGGCCAGCACCGGCGGCCGCCCGTCGTGCGAGCCGACCAGGTTCGCGATCTGATGCTGCATGCAGTCAGGGAAGACCGTGCCGTCGCCGACGACCAGGGACACGCCCCAGGCGTTCGAGCCGAGAACGTCATCGAGCCAGCGCTGGCCCCAGCTGGCAAAGGCCGGCCGACCCGCGAGTGCGTCGTACTCGCCGGCCATGACCGCGAGCCCGAAGCCGTGCGCCGTGGTGTCGAACTGATTCCAGGCAAAACCGAAGCGGAACGGGTCGTCCCTCCCGATGCCGATTGCCCTCCTGATCTGGGCCCGCAGGTCTGCCAGCAGCGCCGCACGGGTGATCGGCAGCCGGCCAGGCTGGGCCAGGCCGCCTCTGCCGGAAGAACGCGCGGCACGGACCTGGCCGGCACGGACCTGGCCGGCACGGACCGCCGCGCCGCCAGCAGGCACGCCGCGAGCAGGCGCCCGACCGGCCGCGCCGATCGCGCGGTACAGCTCGTAGTCGCCGAGCGCGCTGACGTCGTACAGGTTGAGCGTGTCCGAGCGATCGGCACGCGAACCGATCCAGGCCCGCGCCCATCGCGCGGCGTCGCGCAGATATACCGCGGCCGAGCGGACCGGCAGTCCGGCCGGGAGCGCGGCTGGCTGACCGGGCCGCGCGGCGGCGTGGCCGATGACCGGCCGACCGGTCACCGGGACCGGGTAGGTGGCAACGTGGAGCGCGAGCGCGAGTTCGGTCGCGCCGAGCATCATGTCGTCCCGCCAGGAGGTCTCGGGGTAGAAGTCGAACGGCGCGGCGGTCAGCAGATGCCCCCTGGGATGGGTATCCGCCAAGGCGTACACAGTCTCGGCCGAACGCAGGCACCGGTCCGCATAGCGCGGGGCGCTGGCCACGAAGACGCGGAAGCAGAGCGCGAAGTCGGCGGCCAGCCGGCCAGCGAGATTCGGGCTGAGCAGCGATCCTGGCTTGCCCGAACGGAATACTGGCGGATGGCGGATGTACCGGTACCGGGGGTTGGTACCCCCGTAGTGGTCGTCGGCCTGGGGCAGCCGCCAGATGTCGTGGTCGCCGAAGTAATAGCTGTTGGCCTCCCCGGTGCCGACCTGGTAGTAGAGCGTCCTGGTCTGCTCGTTCCACATCCGCTGCAGGAAGTCCAGGCCGAACCTGGCCTCGCGGACGAAGCTAACCTGACCGTGGCGTCCCAGTGAGTCAGGGAACGACTCGATCCCCTGGAGCATGACCGCGACCGTGTAACTGGTCGTCTCGACGAACTTCAGGTTGTCGCCCGCGTCGAACCAGCCGCCGTCCGCGTTGATGGCGACCCCGGTCGAGTACCGCCTGAGGCTGCCCTTGAAGTTGCCGTTGCCATTCACCGGCGGCGTCCGGTAAGTCATCGCATGGGCGTCGTTCAGATCGCCTGGCGCGGTCCGCAGCGCGCTCGGAATGAAATCCGGCCCGTCCCGCTCGTTCTGGTAGAACGACAGCGCGTTGGCCAGCGGCCGCGCGTAAAGCCTGCTGGCCGGTCCGATCAGGAACCACGGTGACCGGACCGCCGGGTCGCCGGCCAGCACTAGCCGGTACCGGCCCGGCGCTCGGACGGCCGAGAACCGCACCGCCCAGACGTGGCCGTACCGGTGACTCCACGAGCCGAGGTCGACGGTGGCACGTCCGTGCGCGACGACGGCACACGATCCGGCGCGCGATCCGGCACGCACGAGTACCCAGCCGACGCCGCGGCGCTCGCTGCCGGTGGTCATGATCTCGGCCAGCTTCGCGGCGCCCGCCGGATAGCCGATCTGGTCGACGCGGATGACCGCCAGCGGCGGGCGGGGACCGGCCGGAGCGTGGGCCCGCGCAGCTCGTCCTGCTCCCCAGGCCGCCTGGACCGGCGCGGCCCGGCAGGTCAGCCCCGCGGCGTCGGCCAGCGTCACTGCCCCGCGATCCGCGGCTGCGGCGGGGGCAAGCCAGCCGATCCCGGAGATCCCGGCGGCCGCCGCCGCGACTAGAGCCGTAAGCCGATTCTGCTGTTTCACGCGGCTCAGGCTAGACCGTCGCACCGCTGGCGGGCAATCATCCGTGATACCCGGTTTATCCGCAGTGCCAGGAGGCCCAGCCAGTCGGATCATGCTCTCGGCCGGAGCTGCTCTCAGCCGGGCCGCGCTTGCAGCTGAGCCGACTCGGAGCAAAGGCCGCTCGCGACCGGGACCAGGCAGCACCCGCAGGACCACGCCCCCCCGGCAGCACCGGCAGCCGACCGCACCCCCGGCGGGACCACACACGCTGGACCGTACCCGCAGCCGCGCCGTACCCCGGGCGAGACCACGCACCCGGCCGCACCGGCAGCCAACCGCACCACGGGACCACAGGAAGCATCTCGACCTGCCAGACCACCCAGCCCAGTCCCAGTAACCCCAGATATCACTCTGGTCACAGCACTCGCGGACCTAGGAGGCCGAACTCCGACATAGCACGGATTTCGTGGCCACAAAAGGTATTAATCGGGCGTTAACATCACTGAAAGCCGTGCTATGTCGCCGTGGCAAGCCGCCGTGGCCGGTGCCGAAGTCTGACGCTGCGGCGGTCAGACGCCCAGGCCGCGGCCGATGATCTCCTTCATGATCTCCGTGGTCCCGCCGAAAATGGTCTGCGCCCGGCCGTCGACGAATGCCCGGGCGACCGGGTACTCGCGCATGTAGCCGTAGCCGCCGTGCAGCTGAACGCACCGGTCGACGACGCGATTGCACAGCTCGGTATCCCACCACTTCACCATCGAGGCATCCTCGTTCGATAGCCGGCCAGCGTTGTGCTCGGTGACCGCACAGTCGGTGAAGGCGCGGGCAACGGCAAGCTCGGTCGCCATCTCGGCGAGCACGAACCGGTTGTGCTGGAAGTTGCCGATCGGCCGGCCGAACGCCTGACGCTGCTTGCAGTACTCGAGCGTGCCCTCGAACACCTTCTCCGCCCCGGCCAGCGCCGCTGTCCCGATGGCGATCCGCTCGCGCGGCAGGTTCTGCATCAGGGCGACGAAGCCACCGCCTTCCTCGCCAAGCAGGTTCTCGGCGGGCACCCGGACATCGCCGAAGAACAGCTCAGAAGTGTCCTGCGCGTGCATGCCGAGCTTCTCGAGATTACGCCCCCGCTCGAACCCGGCCATGCCGCGCTCGACCACAAGCAGGCTGATCCCGTGGTGGCCGGCGTCCGGGTCGGTCCTGGCCACCACGATCACCAGGTCCGCCAGCTGTCCGTTCGAGATGAACGTCTTCTGGCCGTTCAGCAGGTAGGTGTCGCCATCGCGTACCGCCGTGGTACGGATGCCCTGCAGGTCGCTCCCGGCCCCGGGCTCGCTCATCGCGATGGCTGTGATCAGCTCGCCGCTGCAGTAGCCGGGCAGCCACCGCGCTGCCTGCTCCGGCGTCACCAGGCGGCGGAAGTACTGGCCGTTGATGTCGTTGTGCACGGAGAACCCGGGCCCGTGCGCCCCCGCACGAGTCAGCTCCTCGTTCAGGATCAGGTAGAAGCGGTAATCGGGGTTGCCGCCGCCGCCATATTCCTCATCCATGTCGATGCCGAGCAGGCCAGCCTGGCCGGCCGCCAGCCAGACATCGCGGGACACGACGCCGTCGCGCTCCCACTGCTCGTGATAGGGCGCGACCTCTTTGCTGATGAACGTGCGCACCATGTCCCTGAAAGACTCATGGTCGCTGGTGAAGATATCGCGCTGCATTTTCCCGTCCCAGTTACCGGCCAGTCCCGCACCGTGACCGTAACATCGACCGGACCGCACGGGTAGCGCCTGGCCGACCGCTCCCCCGGACTAGCCTCGCAGCATGCGTCCGGTGCGCGGAACCCGGGAGAGCTGGCCACGCACCAGGCTCCCGGCTAGCGTCGGGAGCGCGGAGGCCGGGAGGAGAAACCAGTGAGGATCTCGCCATGATCGCCGACGTCGGCCGCAGCCGCCCGACGCCCGCTGACCTGGCGGCGGCGAGAGACCGCACGATCCCCGACGTGGTGGCTGACGGACTGCGCGTCCTGTTCTCCGGCATCAACCCAAGCCTGTACTCGGCGGCGACCGGATATCACTTTGCCCGTCCAGGCAACCGATTCTGGCCCGCTCTGCACCAGTCCGGCTTCACCAGCCGTCAGCTCCGCCCGGACGAGCAGCAGCAGCTGCTGCGCTTCGAGCTCGGGATTACCAACGTCGTCGCGCGCGCCACCGCACGGGCGGGCGAGCTCGACCCGGCCGAGCTGCGAGAAGGCGGACGGGCTCTGGCTGCCAAGGTCGCGCGGCTAGGGCCGCGCTGGCTGGCGATCGCAGGGGTCACCGCTTACCGGACGGCCTTCGGCAACGCCGACGCATCCGTCGGTCCGCAGCAGGAGAGGCTCGGTGCGACCCGCCTGTGGGTCCTGCCCAATCCGAGCGGCCTCAACGCGCACTGGAGCGCGGCCGCACTCGCCGCCGAATTCTCCCGGCTGCGTGACGCGGCAGGCTACTAGCCGCGCCCTACAGCCGCACACCCGCGTTCGGCCCACCCGCACGCCGCGGCCAGTCCTGCCGCACGGCTTGGTCAGGACAGCCGGCCAACGGGAGTCCAGCCAGCCACGCGCCCGCGACGCCTGTCCAGCCCGGCCGACTGACCGGCGCGGCCGGTCACACGCTCCGGCCAGTCCTGCCGCACGGCTTGGCCAGGACAGCCAGCGGGAATCCAGTCAGCGCGTACCCGCGACCGCCAGTCCTGCCCAGCCTGGCTGACCGGCGCGGCCGGTCGCGACTTCAGGCGGCCGAGGTCGCCAGGTAGGCGGCCCATTGCGGGTCACCGTCTCGTGCGGCGCCGATCAGCCGCCAGTGCGAGCCGCGCGGCGCCAGCGGATCCCAGCGCAGCGTCCAGCCAAGTTCCTCTACCAACCGGTCCGCCTTGCGGTGATTGCACCTGGTGCAGGATGCGACGCAGTTCTCCCACACATGTGCCCCGCCCCTGCTGCGCGGCACTACGTGGTCGATCGTGTCCGCGGTCGCGCCGCAGTAGGCGCACAGATAAGCGTCCCGGCGCATCAGGGCCGCACGGGTCAGCGGAACACGGTTACGGTGCGGCACCCGGACGTAGCGGCGCAGCCTGATCACCGAGGGAGCGGCGAGCTTGACCGACGCGGAGTGCAGGACCCGCCCGGATGCCTCGTTATGCAAGATCTCGGCCTTGTCAGCCAGAACCAGGCCAACTGCCCGGTGCAGGCAGACGGTAGTCAGCGGCTCGTACGTGACGTTGAGCAGCAATACCCTGCGCACTGCACCTCCCAGGCCGGGCAGCCCGTCTGGCTGTCGGGGCACCCGTGAACAGTGTGACCGGCCGGACCGGTTACCGCCAACAGCAAAACGCGGCAACGTTGCGTTCTCATCCGGCGAACGGCCGGTGTACGGCGAGCGATCAGACTGGCCGCCGTACCGATCAGCCGGCCAGGATCGTACCCTTGACCCTGTCATGGAAAGCGTCGCGGAAGACACAGCACAGCACCGTCCAGCGCAGCCCGCCCCCGCGCGGCCCGGCACGGAGCAGCCCGCCCCCGCCCGGCCCGGCACGGAGCAGCCCGGTCCCGCGAAGTCCGGCACGGACCAGCCCGGCACGCAGCAGCCCGGCCTCACGCGGCCCGGCACGCAGCAGCCCGGCCTCACGCGGCCCGGTCCCGCGCAGTCCGGCCCGGCGCCTAGCTTCTACGCGGCAGTCGGCGGCGAGGAGACGTTCGGTCGGCTGGTGAGCCGGTTCTACGCGGAGGTCGAGGCGGACCCGGCGCTCCGGGCGGTCTACCCGAGCCGGGACCTCGGTCCGGCCAGGGAGCATCTGCGGCTGTTCCTGATCCAGTACTGGGGCGGTCCCGCCACCTACAACGAGCTGCGCGGGCATCCCCGGCTGCGGATGCGGCACGCGCATTTCGTCATCGGCGAGGCGGAACGCGACGCGTGGCTGCGGCACATGCGCACGGCCATGGACGAGCTTGCCCTGGACCCGGAACATGACGAGCAGCTGTGGGATTACCTCGTGATGGCCGCTCGGAGCCTGGTCAACTCGCCGGACGACAGGCCGCTGAGTCCGCTCAGCGACGGCGGTCGCCCTGATCTCGGCCTCCGCCCGAACTAGATCCCGGCCGGGCCTCGGCCGCACCCTGGCCGAGACCTCGGCTCGCCGAGGACCAGCTACGGCCCAGACCCGTCGCGGCCGAGGCGCCGACCCAGCCCAGACCCCGGCACCAAGCGGAACTGTCCTGCATGAGCACGCGGTTCTTCAGTCGCGATGACTGAAACGTCGCGTGATCATGGAGCAGCGTAGTTACCCGAAGACCCGCTCTGGGGTGATCAGGACGGCGACCCGGCGTTCCTCGGCCATGGCGCGGTCGTAGACGCCGAAGTCCTCATGCGTGCCGCCCGCGGCGGTGAAGATCTCCCGCAGCAGCAGCCGCAGCCGCTCTGCGTCGACGCCGTCCATCGGATCGTCCGGCCCGGCCAGCTCGGCTGGCCCCTCGACCGCCGCCCACTGCCAGCCCGCCCGCAATGTGGCACTGGCGCGCGGCCTGGCACGGAGATGATCCAGCTTGCGGGCCTTTCCCTGGACCACGACGCCCACCACCCTGGCGCCGGTCACCGGGTGATCGATCACGCCGACATTGGCCACCGAGGGCCGTACATTCCCGTCCGGGCCGGTCACGGCGATCACGGCCAGGCCATGGTCGCGCGGGACAAGCGCCTCGAACTGCGCCAGATCAGCCATGGGTTCCTCCTCAGTTAGCTTGCAGCACTGGCCGCAAGTGATCTGGGTCCGCGCGGCGTGCCGACCCGCTACATCTGAACGCGCTTGCTCGCCGGATCGTACAGCGGCCGCAGTGACGCTACCGCCGGGTACACGGCGTCGCCGACCTGCACCGTCCAGTTGCCTGCGTCAAGGTACTTCTGGTCGATCGGCTCGTCCGCGTCGATCATCGCCAGCCCGACCGCACCTCCGAGGGTGAAGCCATACGAAGCGGACCGGAGGTACCCGGCAGGCCGCCCATTCCTGCTGACCACCTCCGCGTGGAACAGCAGCGGCTTCGGATCGGTGAGCAGCACCTGGACCAGCCTCCTGCGCAGCGGTCCGTTCCCTTTCTGCGCGAGCACCGCGTCCCTGCCGACGAACCCGCCGGGCTTGTCCAGGGCGACCGCGAAGCCGAGGCCGGCCTCTGCCACAGTGTCGGTGTTGTCGATGTCATGCCCGTAGTCGCGGTAGCCCTTCTCCATCCGCAGGCTGGCCAGCGCCTTCAGGCCGGCGTGCCGCAGGCCGAGCGGCTGGCCGGCCTGGACCAGCCGGTCGTACACGTGCACAGCGTGCTCCGCCGGGATGTGCAGCTCATAGCCCAGTTCGCCGAGATAGGTGATCCTGATGCAGAGCACCCTGGCGAACCCGATGTCGATGAGGCGCGCGGCCCGGAACGGAAAGGCTCCGGTGGACATGTCGGCATGCGTCACGGCGGCCATCAGCTCGCGTGACCGCGGTCCCTGGATGTTGATCTGGGCATAGCCAGACGTCACGTCGGTGACGAAGGCGTGCGCGTCGCCGAAGTGGCGGCGCATCCAGGTCCCCGCGTGCCGGTGGGCGGTGTCGGAGGCGACCACCCAGAACTGCTCGTCGTCGAGCTTGGTGACGGTCAGGTCGGCCTCCAGCCTGCCGCCTTCGTTCAGCCACTGGGTGTAGGTGATCTTGCCGGCCTCGCCGGCCACCCGGTTGGCCGAGATCCGCTCGAGCTCCGCGCCGGCGTCCCGGCCCTGGACCGAGAACTTCGCCATGAACGACATGTCCATCGCGATCACGCCGGTGCGCGCGGCCTGGTGCTCGGATTCCCAGTAGCCGAACCAGGGCGGCCGGCCCCAGGACTGCTCGCCGACCTCCGGCTCGATACCCTCAGGCGCGTACCAGTCGGCGCCCTCCCAGCCGCTGACGTCCCTGAAGCAAGCACGCTGAGCCACCAGGCGGTGATGGATCGGCGACAGCCTGGCGCCGCGCGCGGCCTTGGCCGGCCGGTTCGGGTAGTGGCAGGAGTACACGAGGCCAAGCGATTCGACGGTGCGCGTTGCCAGGTACTCCGGGTTGGCCTGGTAGGGATGCAGCCGGTCGATGTTCATCGCCGTGACGTCGATATCCGGACTGCCGCTGGTAATCCACTGCGCGATCGTCCGGCCGATGCCGCCGCCGGTGAGGATCCCGATCGAGTTCAGCCCGGCGGCCACGAAGTAGTTCCTCAGCTCTGGTGCCTCGCCGACGATCGGCAGCAGGTCGGGAGTGAAGCTTTCAGGGCCACAGAAGAACTTCCTGATCCCGATCCGGGAGGTGATCGGGACCCGCGACATGGTGGTCTCCAGGTACGGGGCCATCCGGTCCCAGTCCGGCGGCAGCTCGCCGAACGAGAAGTCTTCCGGGATGCCGTCTACTTTCCATGGGGCGCACACCGGCTCGAACATGCCGAGCATCAGACCGCCGCCCTCTTCCCGGTAATAACCGTAGGAGGCCGCGTCCTCGAGCACCGGCCAGGAGCCGTCCACCTCCTCGATCGGCTCGGTCAGCAGGTAGTAGTGCTCGGCTGCCTGCAGCGGGATCGACACGCCAGCCAGCGCGCCGAGCTGGCGCGCCCACATTCCCGCGCAGTTGACGACGTACTCGGCCGCAACGTCACCCTGGGCGGTGCGCACCCCCGTGACCGTGGCGCGATCGCGCAGGA
Source organism: Streptosporangiaceae bacterium (assembly GCA_035604275.1). Taxonomy (GTDB): domain Bacteria; phylum Actinomycetota; class Actinomycetes; order Streptosporangiales; family Streptosporangiaceae; genus Chersky-822. The sequence continues at coordinate 14,467 of DATNIU010000027.1, forward strand.
ACCCGGTCACCGGGACGCCCTCGATGATGGTGACGCCCTGCATGCGCGCTCCCCTGGCGAGCGACATGGTGACGTCGACCGGGTTCACCCGCCCGTCGTCCGGGATGTAGAAGCCGGCCAGCACATCGTCGGTCCTGGCCAGCGGGAAGAGCTCGGCGACCTCGCGGGGCGAGATCTCGTGCACGTCAACCCCGCAGTGCCGGTTAAATACCGACACTCGCCGGTACTCTTCCAGCCGGCCGGGCTCGATCGCGAGCTCGATCAGCCCGCACTGCCGGAGGCCGGTGGCCAGGCCGGTCTCGCCTTCCAGTCGCGAGTACAGGTCGCGGGTGTAGATCCGCAGCTCGGTCGAGGTCTGGGAGGTCGAGCCGAAGGTCGCCATCAGGCCAGCGGCATGCCAGGTCGTGCCCGAAGTCAGCCGGTCACGCTCAAGCAGCAGCACGTCCCTGAGGCCGGCATGCGCCAGGTGATACGCGACCGATGTGCCGATGATCCCCCCGCCGACCACGACCACCTGCGCCCGTTCGGGCAGGGTCGCACCGCGCTGTGGCTGTTCCGCGCCGATGGCCTCGGTCCGGTCTGTCGTCGCCTTCTCGCTCGCCGCCATGTCACTTCTCGCTGTGGTGCCATGTCCAGAGGGATCGTCTCCGCCGGCAATCCCGCCCGCCGCTGCCGCCCCATTCGCCACAGTCATCTCCCTGAATTTCCTGTGCACCAGCAGCGCTCAAGCGTGATCGTGGAGGATCAGCCGCGTCTTCCGCGGCTGATCCCCCACGATCATCACATCCTGCCTGGAGCGGCTGCCCGGATGGCCTGGCGAGCCCGGTCAGCCACGGGTGAGCTTGCGGTAGGTGACGCGGTGCGGCCGAGCGGCCTCGGCGCCGAGGCGCTCGATCTTGTTCTTCTCGTAGGACTCGAAGTTCCCCTCGAACCAGAACCAGCTCGACCCGCCCTCCCAGGCCAGGATGTGGGTAGCGATCCGGTCCAGGAACCAGCGGTCGTGGCTGGTGATCACGGCGCAGCCGGGGAATTCGAGCAGCGCGTTCTCCAGCGATGAAAGCGTGTCCACGTCCAGGTCGTTGGTCGGCTCGTCGAGCAGCAGCAGGTTGCCGCCCTGTTTGAGGGTGAGCGCCAGGTTCACCCGGTTGCGCTCGCCGCCAGACATCACCCCGGCCAGCTTCTGCTGGTCGCCGCCCTTGAAGCCGAACGCGGCCACGTAGGCACGGCTGGGTACCTCGATCTTGCCCGCCCTGATATACGACTCACCGTCGGAGATCACCTCCCAGACGTTCTTGTCCGGGTCAATCCGGCCGCGGGCCTGGTCGACGTAGGCGATCTGCACGGTCTCGCCGATCTTGATCGATCCGCTGTCCGGCTGCTCCTCGCCGATGATCATCTTGAACAGGGTGGTCTTGCCGACGCCGTTGGGGCCGATCACGCCGACGATGCCGTTAGGCGGCAGGCTGAAGCTGAGGTCTTCGATCAGCACCCGGTCGTCGAAGCCCTTGGACAGGTCGCTCACTTCGACCACCAGGGTGCCCAGCCGAGGGCCTGGCGGGATCTGGATCTCCTCGAAGTCGAGCCTTCTGTTCTGATCGGCCTCGGCCGCCATCTCCTCGTACCGCTGCAACCTGGACCGGCTCTTTGCCTGGCGGGCGCGCGGGCTCGATCGCACCCATTCGAGTTCCTCCTCAAGCCGCTTGCGCCGCTTGACGTCCTTCTGGCCCTCGATCTTCAGCCGGGCGGCCTTCGTCTCCAGGTACGTGGAGTAGTTCCCCTCGTACGGGTAGGCCCGGCCGCGGTCCAGCTCAAGAATCCAGCCTGCGACGTGCTCAAGGAAGTACCGGTCGTGAGTCACCGCGACGACCGTGCCCGGGTACTTCTCCAGGTGCTGCTCGAGCCAGAGCACGCTCTCGGCGTCCAGGTGGTTCGTCGGCTCGTCGAGCAGCAGCAGGTCCGGCTGGGCGAGCAGCAGCCGGCACAGCGCGACCCTGCGCTTCTCGCCGCCGGAGAGCACAGTGACCTCGGCGTCGGGCGCCGGGCAGCGCAGCGCGTCCATCGCCTGCTCGAGCTGGCTCTCCAGGTCCCAGGCATTGCGATGGTCAAGCTGCTCCTGGAGACGGCCCATCTCCTCGAGGAGCTCGTCTGAATAATCGGTCGCCATCTGCTCGGCGATCTCGTTGTACCGGTCAAGCAGCGCCTTGGTCTCGGCCACGCCCTCTTCGACGTTCCCGAGCACTGTCTTGGCATCGTCAAGCACAGGTTCCTGATCAAGCAGGCCGACCGTGAATCCTGGCATCAGGCGTGCCTCGCCGTTGGAGGGCTGCTCGACTCCCGCCATCATCCGCAGCAGAGTCGACTTGCCGGTGCCGTTCGGCCCGACGACGCCGATCTTCGCGCCCGGCAGAAACGCCAGCGTGACGTTGTCGAGGATGACCTTGTCGCCGTGCGCCTTGCGGACAGCGTGCATCTGATAGATGAACTCGGGCATGACTCAAGCGTAGGGGCAGCGCAGCCGGACTTGGCACAAAGAAACCGGTCGACCACGATGCACGCGGCGGCCAGCGCCGGTACCCGGACGCCAGCCCACTGATAGGACACCAGCCCACGCCAGCCCGGCACAAACGCCAGCCCGCCACGCACAACCACCCTCACGCCAGCCCGGCACACACCCGCGCTGGTCCGACGAGTGAGCGAGCCACGGCCGACCAGAGCGCGCCTGACCCGGATTCCGCGACCGCCAGGGCCCCCACCAGGCAAGCTGGCGAGCTGGCAGTCGTTACCCAGGTCAAAGGCGCGCTCCGGCCGACGTTACTGGCGCGCTCCGGCCGAGGATGGATCGAGCCGCGCTCAGGCACTGCGGCCCGGCCATTAGAACGGCACTGCGACGCGGCGCTCAGATGGCACTGCGACGCGGCGCTCAGAACGGCACTGCGGCCCGGCGCTCAGAACGGCACTGCGGCCGGCTCCTCATCCGCCGCGAGCTCGCTGATGGCGGCCTCGTCGAACAAGTCGTCGCCTGGGCCGGGATCGCCGGCCTGGCCGGCGTGCGCTGCGCCCAGCATGCTGGCCGCCCCGTTCATGGCCGGCTGACCGTCGGACTGCACGGACGACGCATACTCGTTCGCCGTCATTCCTATCTGCGGTCTGACCCGATGGAACGTGGCCACGCCGCGCGACAGGTCGTGCCCTACCGAGCTGGCGTCAATCTCGACGGCTGTCCTCGGAACGCCTTCCTTGCCGTCGAAATTGCGCACCGACAGCCGGCCCTTAACCACTACGGGGTCGCCCTTGCGCATGCAGGTGGCCACGTTTCCGGCCAGCTTGCGCCAGCAGATCACGGTCACGTACGAGGTGTTCCCGTCCACCCACTCGCCGGTGACCCTGTCCTGCCAGCGCGGCGTCCAGGCCACTCGCATGGTGAGATTCGTGATGCCAGTTCCGATTTCCTTGATGACCGGCTGCGTGGCGACGTAACCGGTCAGGCTGACGTGTGCTTCATTGAACATCGCGATCCTCCCGAACTGCGCGACAGGGCGCGACAGCGCGCGTTTCTCGCGCAGGGACTGTCGCGCCGACGGCGATCAGCCGCCTGGTAGCTGGATCTAAGATCGCGGCAGCCGCACGGGCTCGCATCAGGCCGAGCCGTGGATGTGGACAACCCAGACGGCCTGATCGGGATCTGTGGATGACGCGCAGCAACCCGAGGCCAGGTGTGCGATCATGCCCGCCCGCGACAAAGCACTCGGCCGACCGTCAGGATTCGGGGCAAATGCTTTCGGGATGCCGGGGCCGGCGTCGGCTGTCAGGACGCGGGAGCCGGCCCGGCGGTTCGAGCGGCGGTCCGCAGTTCCTCCCGGAATCGACGCAGTTCCGACAGTTCCTGCTCGGCCAGCACGATCACCATCTCGCCTGCGACCGCTTCGATCTGACGTCGCAACTCGACGGTAATCTCGGCCCGCTCGCGCTCCGCGGTCTTGCTGACCCAGGACATGCAGACCGACGAGGTCGCCGCGCCGAGCCCGAGCGTCGCCAGGGTGCCCAAGAACAGCCATGGCAGCTGAGAGGCGCTTGTGAGCAAGTGCGGCAGGCCGGGGGCGGCGCCAAAGACGCCGAAGATCAGAATCGCGACCATCCAGGTCAGCCCGATCACCGCCGCGCCGAGCAGCAGGCCCTGCCACAGGCCAGCCAGCCGCCACCACAGCGGCACGCTGTCCTCCGCCGGCAGCGATTCGCCGATCGCCGTGCCGACAGCCGCGGGGATCTGGTCGGCCCGGGAGCGCACGGCGGCTCGCAGGGTGCGCGACCACGGCCTGGGCAGCGGCTCGGCGAGCTGATCGCCAAGCTCGGTCAGCGCGTTGTCGATCTCGGCTTGCTGTGCACCAGACGGTCCGGCGGTCACCGACCTGAGCTCGTTCCACAGCATGCCGAGCCGCATCTTGCGCAGCGGATCGCGGCCGGTCAGTCGTTGCGTCAGCCACGCGACCGGCCAGCCGACGAAGTCGGCCGCGCGAAGCTCCCTGGCGCTGCGCAGCGAGTCGCCAACCGCCGATACTCCGGCCGCCGCGGAGAACTTCTCGACCAGGCGCTCCCGGCTCTCGGCCGGCACGGCGACCACGGCCGGTGTCGCGTCGCCCGCGTAAGGCGCGAACCGCTTCACGACCACGTTCAGATCGTCGGTGATCCTGGCCGCGGCGGCCCGGCGGGCCGCCACGCCCTGGACCAGCAGCTTCCTGAGTTCCTCAAGCCCGGCGCCGGTGGTGGCCGATGTGACCAGGATCGGCACGTCGAGCAGGTTCTCGGAGTCGAGCAGCCGCCGCAGGTCGTGGACGCATTCGTCAGTCTGCGCGGCGTCCAGCTGATCCGACTGGTTCAGCACGGCGGCGAGCACGTCCGAGTGACCGGCCAGCGGAACCAGGAACCGCCTATGGACGGCGGCGTCGGCGTACTTCTGCGGGTCGAGCACCCAGATCATCACGTCGGCCTGGCTGACCAGGCGATCGACTAGCCCGGAGGCGTGGCTCATCACCGAGTCGTGGTCCGGCAGGTCGAGCAGGACCAGCCCGGCTAGGTCGTCCTCGCCCCGATCCAGCGCGCTGGCGCGCGAGTACCGGTTCCTGGCCGACACTCCCAGCCAGTCGATCAGCCCGCCGGAACCCGCTTCGCCCCAGATGCAGGCGTGCGCGTCCTTGGTCACCGGGCGGGTAACGCCGACCGTGGAGAAATCGGCCCCTGCCAGCCGGTTGAACAGCGAGGACTTCCCGCTGCCGGTGCCGCCGGCCAGGACGACCACGGTGTGATCCGATGACAGCCGCATCCGCTCACCGGCGCGGCCAAGCACATCCTCGGCGTCGGCGAGCAGCTTCTTGCTGAACCCGTCTCGGCCGCTGCGCGCGGATCCGATCTGAATCATCCGGGCGAGCGCCATCAGCCGCGGCGACAGCGCAGCCGACTGGTGGTCGGCAGCGGGCGCGGCTCCCGGCCTCCGGCGGCGAGCCCGCCCGCGCGCGGGCAGCGGCTGGTCGGCTGGCACCCGGGTGGGAAGCAGCCCGGCCCCGGCCCGACCCCGGCCCGGCTGATCACTGTCCGCTCCACCCGGGCCAGGATTGCCCTGGGCACCGCTGGCCGGACCGGCACTGGCCCGGAGCGGGCTCCCGCCGGGACGGCCCGCGCCCGGCTTCCTCGCCCCGAGCCGGGCCGACGCTGGCCTCGGACCGGTCGGCCCGGTCCCTTCCGGGTTCGTGACCGCTGACGAGCCGGCCGCTGGCGGCTGCCCGGCCGGCGGCTGATCAGCCGGACCCGCGGCCGCCTGGTGCTGGCCTGCCGACGCGGCTCCGTCGGCCATGACCTGCCGTCGTGCAGTCATCGGGCAGACTCCAGAGAGTAGCTAGCCTGGTAGAGGTCGGCCGGCGCGGACTCGTCCGGCGCAGCGACGGCGTCGATCAGCACCGTGAACCTGAGCGCCTCCTCCGTGAAGAGCAGGCCGATCCGTTCATGCAGGTCCTGCCGCGCCTGGCCGCCGATGTCACGCATCAGCCCTTCCCCGAACAGTGAGGTGAGGAGCCGTTGCGGCACGGCGCTGGCTCCTTCGCTGACGACCACGTCGCCCGCGCCGTAACCGAGGACGCCGACCGTGAGCACGAGCGCGAGCGACTCGGGATCGAAGGAGGCGACCCGGGCGATCGATCGCCTGGTGACGTTCTCGGTCTGCACCAGGCGCAGCAGATGATCCTGCCAGCCGGCCACCACCCTGGCCGCCTTGGGCGCCAGGTCCCGCGAGGACCGCGCGAGCTCGTCGACGCGGTCGTCAGGCAGCCCGGCGCCGTGCGCATCCAGCGCGCCCGGCAGGCCCTGCGCATCCAGCGCGGCCTGCGCCTCCGGCACGCCCTGCGGCCCCGGCGCGCCGGGAGCTGTCCATTGCAGGTCCCCCTGCCAATGCCGAAGCGATGAGTACGAGAACTCCGGCTGGCCGGAGCCGGTCCGCGGCTGGCGAGCCTTGGCGAGCAGGACGGCGCCCGCCGGGCTAGCCTGCCAGCGCTCGATTGCGTCCTCCGCGGCGCGGTCAGCGACGGAGATGACCAGCGCTTCAAGGCTAGACCGCAGAGCCGCCTTGAGTGCCTGGGCCCTGGCCGGCACGGCATGGCGCTTCGAGCGCTGGGCGGGCTTGCGGCTCTTGCGTACCTCGAGCGTGCGAAGCAGATCTCCGGTCCCGGCGAAGTCCTGCCAGCGGGCCAGCACCTCGCCGCGCAGCAGCGACCCGCTCCTCGTCGCCTCGTCGAACTCAGCGAGCCCGGCCGAGTAGGCCGCGTCAGCTGCCGAGCGCAATTCAGCCCGCAGCGCCAGCTGCATCTCCACCTGGGCCGCCAGCGCCGGGATCCTGGTCTTGAAGGTGTCGAGCACCCCGGACATCGTCTGCGTCAGGATCGCGACCTTGCGGTCATCGCGTCGCGCGGTGTCCTGAAGCCAGCGGCGGACCGGCCGTGACACCTCGTCGGGCAGCCTGGCGTCGGTGACGATGGTCTCAGGGATCACGAACCGCTGCACGTCGCCCAGCCCGTTGGCGTCCAGCATCGCGGCGAAATGCCCGGTGAGCTGCGACTGGGCCGCCGGAGGCACCCGGGAGAGAACAATGCCGAGCGACGCGCCGCGGTCACGCGCGTCCCTGAGCAGCTCCCAGACCACCGCATCCGCGTACCTGCGCGCCGTCGTCACGAACAGCCACAGGTCGGACGCGTCCAGGAACTGCCGCGCGAACTGCCGGTGCGCCGCCACGACCGAGTCGATGTCCGGCGTGTCGAGCAGCGCGACGCCCTCGGGCATGCCTTCGCTCGTCGCGAGCACGAGCAGCCCGTCACGGCCCGGCATGGCCAGACCCTGCTGCCTGACCCGCGGCAGGCTGGGCAGGAAGACGTTCTCGGCGAACCACCTGACGTCGTCGGGATGGCAGGCAAGCACCGGGCTGTTGGTGGTCGGCCTGCGGATGCCTGTGGCGCTCACCTGCGCGCCGACAATGCTGTTCAGCAACGTGGACTTGCCCGCGCCGGTCGAGCCCACCATCGCTATCAGGATCGGCGCGCCTGGCTGGCGCAGCCGGGGCAGCAGGTAGTCGTCGATCTGGCTGACCAGCTGCTGCCGCTCGGTCCTGATCTCCTCGATGCCCGGGCATTCGAGCAGCAGCGGCAGGCCGAAGATCTGGCCCCGCAGCTCGCGCAGCGCCGCCTCGAGCTTGCGGGCATCCACCCGTGCGTGCGGCTCATCAAGCTCCGGGCAGTCCGCGGCAGGCCCACGGGCCGCCTGCTGGCGCGCCGGTACAGGCGGGGCCTGGCCGGCGGCGCCCCAGGGCACCGACGCGGCAGCCACTTCCTGTCCCTCTGTCATGCTCCCGGACCTCTCCTAGGCGGCCTGCTGCTCCAGGCCGCCATCTCAACCAGGTCAATACCCCGCTGGTGCCAGCTAACGTCCGGTGCTCGCAGCTGTCCCAAACGTTCCAGCAGTGACACAATCGTGTGCCGCGATCGCAGAGTACCGCCGATGATGACAAAACGGGAGCCGAGGCGAACCGAGAGGAATGCCGCGATTCCCGGCCAGGATCCGGCTGGTTCCCGACCCGCATGCCTACCGCAAGGAACAGTGAATCACCACCGGCCATCCACGTTTGCTCAGAGCGTCATATCTTCCTGCAGCACGGCCGTCGCCGGGTCGCCCCCACCCCGGCGAGGACGCTTGGCTGGCACCGACGACGCCCGCCGCAGCAGGGCGAGGCAGGCGGCCACGGCGGTCACCGGACCTCCCTTGCACGAGATGTTGGTCAGGGCCGGCAGGCCGCTGCCGCGCAGTGCCTTCTTGGCCTCAGCCGCTCCGGCGAGCCCGGCCGGCACGCCGATCACGAAGGCCGGCTGCACGCCCCGGCCGATGATCTCGTAGATCGCAGACGGCTCGCAACCCACGACCCAGACCGCGCCCGATCCGGCTTCGCCGAAGGCCAGCCGGACGGCCGCTGCCGCCGCGCCGATCCCCGCCGTCCTGGCCAGCCGCGTGGTGAGCGGCTCGTCGGCCTTGCAGATCACCGGCCAGCCCGCGATTCCCGCCGCGACCATCGGCCCGTCGGCGATCACCGGCGCGCCAGCAGCCAGCGCGACGACCGCGGCTGCCAGCGAGTCCTCGGCGCAGACCAGATCACCGACATAGCTGAGGTCGGCGCTGGCGCAGATGATCCGCTCGGTCACGTCCCGGCTGAGCCTCGGCAGCCTGGTGAGGTCGAGCCGCGATCGAAGGATCCGGTATGCCTCGTCCTCCACCTGGCCTCGGGCGTCCGGCCGCTCAGGCCAGCTCACCATGTCGGTCGCTCCCGTCGTTCCGCACTCGATCGACGGCCCCGCTCGACCGCCCCGCTCGACCGGCTCGGGTAGCTGTGCGGTGACCAGCGCGTCCGGTCTCCGCTGGTGGCACGATGTGCCGAGTCAGTTACTCCTCGCCGGCAACCCAGCATGCCATAGCGCGGAACCGCCGACTATCGCATCGACCAGGTCGCCGGGCTGCGGCATAAGGGCGATCACATCAGAGCCGGCCGATACACTGGCGAGGCACCTGGGCGCTCGCTGATGGGTGTCTCGGCCGCCGCCAACGAATCGCCGGCGGCCGGCGGGCTGATCGGCCGTGCAGTGACCAGGCACGCGATCGCGAGAGAACGGCTGCGGCCACGGTGGCAGCGACGGCGGCTCGGGTGGCCGTCGTGACAAAAGCGGTCTCAGCACGTTCAAGGCATGGGGACCGTCAATCTGCGCGAATGGGAGCACTCATGGGCGAGATGCCGGCCATCACCACCGACATCCCCGCTGTTCGCGCGCCTGATTACAAGCCTGAACACGACCTCAGGGCAGGCATCGCCACCGGGTGGCCAGAGTTCTCGGAGACAGCCAAGTGACGTCATCTCAGACAGACAACGAGGCCGTCGACAACGCGGCCGTCGACAACGCGGCGATCAGCGCGTTCACCAGCCAGTACGGCGCGCGGGCGACCGCCCTGCCGCCGCTGGCGATCGTGATCGCGGCCTACAACGAGCAGGGTTCCATCGGCCCGGTCATCGAGGCGCTGCCCGAGACCATCTCCGGGCTGGCGGTAGCCAAGATCGTCGTCTCCGACGGCTCGGCGGACGGGACGGTCAAGGAGGCCGACGCCGCCGGGGCTCTTGTCTGCGACGTGCCGGTAAACCGGGGCCAGGGCGCCGCGCTGCGCCTCGGCTACCGCCTCGCGCGCGAGGGCGGCGCCGCGTACATCGTCACCACCGACGCGGACGGCCAGTACAACCCGGCCGAGATCGCCGCCCTGCTCGCGCCCATCCTCGCTGGCCAGGCCGACTTCGTATCCGGGTCACGCACTCAGGGCAGCGAAGAGTCCAGGGATCCGGTCCGCAGGCTGGGCGTCCGGGTGTTCGCGCTCACCATCAGCGTGCTGACCGGCCAGCGGGTCACCGACCCGTCGTTCGGGCTGCGCGCGATGCGAGCCGAGGTCACCGGTGCCGTGCGCCTCGAGCAACCGCAGTACCAGGCCGCCGAGCTGCTGATCGGAGTCATCGCGCACGGCTTCAGGGTGACCGAGCGGCCGGCCACGATCCACAAACGGCAGGTCGGACAGAGCAAGAAGGGTCACAACGCGTTCTACGGCCTGCAGTTCGCGAAGGTCGTCGTCGGCACCTGGTGGCGCGAGCGCCGCCGCAGACGGACCAGCGGCAGAAAGGCCAGCTGAGCGCCGGACCCCGATCCGGCGGAGGCAACCGGGTTCTACGGCTGCCGCCGCTCGGCCCGATCGCTGGCGGCCGGCACCGTGACCACGCCGATCGCCTCGGCGACCGACTCGGCGTCGACCGGCTCGGCAGGACCGGACCGGCCGTCCTTGGCCGTCCGGTCGGCGAACAGCACGTAGTGGAAGATCAGGAACCTGGTCACGAACGTCACGAAGTTCATCACCAGGTAGGCGCCCCCGACCACGGCCACCTTCTCCAGGTCGGGCAGGTGATGGTGATTGGCGAACTTACCCGCGATGTGGCCGGTGGTCGTCAGCACGATGCCGGTACCGGCCGAGATGATCCAGAACGGCAGCGTCTCCTTCAGCAGGTCAGGCCTGCCCTTGCGCTGCCAGGCCCAGCGGCTGAGCACGTAACTGGTGATCGCGCCGACCAGCCAGCCAAGCAGAGTCGCCACTCCACCGGTGGCGTCGGCAAGCAGGGCGATGGCGAGCGTCAGCTCGCTGGCGGCCAGCGACACGACCGCCACCAGGGCGAACCTGGTGAACTGCGTGCCGAGGCGGGTCCTCAGCCGGTTCGCCAGTACGGGCGGCAACCTGTCCAGGAGCTGTGGCATTGCTGTCCTTGCTGCACGAAGACATGCTGGTCGGTGAGACACGTATACAGTACGGGAACGGGCACGAGCGATAATGAGAACCTCCCCAAACGGAGCGGTAGTACTCGGAATCGCAGTGGCGGCGCTCAGTTCCCGGCACAGGCTAGTGCCTCGCGGGCAGTGCTCGCCGCAAGCTACCGAGCGCTCATGGCAGGCTACGCAGCGCTTGTCGAAGGCGCGCGGCGTTTGTCGAAGGCGCGCGGCCAACCCGGGGCGGGAGCGAGCTGCGGACGACCAGAGATGCACGGCAGGAGCAAGATCATGAGGATCCTGGTACTGGGCGGCGACGGCTACCTGGGCTGGCCGACCGCGCTGCACCTATCCGAGGTCGGTCACGACGTCGCCGTGGTCGACAACTTCGCGCGGCGCGGGTACGACTTCGAGATGGGCGTGGACAGCCTCGTTCCGATCGAGACGCTCCAGACCCGGATCCGCGTCTGGCGCGACCTGACCGGCCAGGACATCGCCTGCTTCGTCGGCGACCTGAACGATGCCGACTTCACCTACCGCGTCGTGCGCGAGTTCGCGCCGGACGTGATCGTGCACTTCGCCGAGCAGCGGGCCGCGCCCTACTCGATGGTGGACCGCAAGCACGCCGTCTACACCCAGGTCAACAATGTGGTCGGCACGCTGAACGTGCTCTACGCGATCGCCGAGATCAACCCCGACATTCATCTGGTCAAGCTCGGCACGATGGGCGAGTACGGCACCCCGAACATCGACATCGAGGAAGGCTGGATCGAGATCGAGCACAAGGGCCGCAAGGACCGGGTGCTGTACCCGAAACGGCCGGGCTCGTACTACCACCTGTCCAAGGTGCACGACAGCCACAACATCGAGTTCGCCTGCCGGATCTGGGGCATCAGGGCCACCGACCTGAACCAGGGCGTGGTCTACGGCCAGCAGACCGAGCAGACGGCCCGGGACGACCGGCTCGCCACCAGGTACGACTACGACGCGGTGTTCGGCACCGTGCTGAACAGGTTCGTCATCCAGTCGGTGCTCGGCCTGCCGCTGACCGTCTACGGCGACGGCAGCCAGACCCGCGGCATCATCGAGATCAGGGACACGGTGCGCTGCCTGCAGCTGGCCTGCGAGAACCCGGCCGAGCGAGGCGAGTTCCGGGTCTTCAACCAGATGACCCAGTCGCTGTCGATCACCGAGATGGCGCAGACCATCGCCAGGGTCAGCCCGGACAAGGTGACGATCGAGCACCTGGCGAACCCGCGGGTCGAGGAAGAGGGCCACCACTACAACGTCGTGCACTCGGGCATGGTCGAACTCGGCCTCGAGCCGCACCTGCTGTCCGACACCCTGATCGAGTCGCTCTTCGAGATCACCAAGCGGTTCGCTTACCGGGTCAGGCCCGAGGCCATGCTCCCCACCGTGGACTGGCGCCGCTCAGCCAGCCAGATCAGCATGTAGCGACCCGCCCGTCGACGGTCGCCTGACAGCCACGCCGACCGCTGCTCTACATCCACCCTGTCACGGCTATCGTTAGGCTGACAGCGCACGGTGAAGGGAGCGGTCTGGGATGACTGCCTTGCCTGACTGGATGGATCTGCCCAACGGCTTGGGTGCTGAGGAGTACGAGGCGCTGCCGGAGGACATCTGCCGCCGGATTGAGATTGTCGACGGAGCCATCATCGTGAACGCTGCCCCGCGTCGCCTGAATCAAGACATCGCCCGCCGCCTTGCCAACGTCTTAGAGGCAGTGTGCAGGCCGGCACTTGCGGTGTCTACTGACGTGGATCTGCGCTTGCGGGACATCCCACTGTTGAACCGCCGCCCCGACGCTGTGGTTTATGACGCGTCGCTTCCCGACCACGACGTGCTTCGCCCGCAGCACTGCCTGCTGGTCGTGGAAGTCATGTCACCAGGTTCGGTTACCACCGATCAGACCGACAAGCCAGCGGAATATGCTGCGGCTGGAATAATGCACTACTGGCGCCTTGAGCACGATGCGTCAGAAAGTTTTCTGTCGGTCTTCTGCTACCGGCTCGACCCGACCACGGGCGCATATTCATCCGCAGGCGTGCATTCCGGGAAGATGACCGTCACCGATCCCGTGAGCGTCGACATCGATCTGACCACGCTGCTCTGATCTGAGAACGGCGGGTCGGAGTAGTGCAGTAGCAGCCGCGCGGGCGGGCACTGGCTAGCCCAGGCTGGCGGCCAGGCGGACCGGTCCGGTCCAGCCGCGTCCCGACAGCGACGCGGTCCACAGCCTGCCGTCCCGGCCCCACCAGAAGACGCGCACGGGCCCTGCGGGGCCGCCGACCGCGGCGAACGGAGCCGAGTCGAGCCGGCCCATGCGCAGCCAGAGCGGGCCGTCCCAGCCTGGCTTGCTCCAGGTGGCGCCGCTCCGGTGCCGGATGACGGTGAGGCGGTGCCGCGGGCCGGCCCACAGAACGCGCACCGTCCCGGCCCCGGTCACCGGCCAGGGAACCGACCGGACCCGCCCGCCCAGGTCCCGCGGTCCGTGCCAGCCGCTCCGCGGCAGGTAGAACCCCTCCCACAGGTGCGGGTTCCCTGACCCGGCCCAGTAGACCTCGACCGCTCCCCCGGGCTGAGCCGTCGCCTGGGGCGCCCCGCCGAGCGGGCCCATGCCGAGACTGGCCGGAGCATCCCACCGACCGCCCAGATCGCGGGTTACGTGCCACAGGCTGCCATCACGGCCCTTCCAGAACACCGCCGTTGTGCCAGCTGAGGAGATCACGGGGGACGGCGCCGACGCCAGGTCACCGCCCAGGCCCTGCGGGCCGTTCCAGCCGGAACCCGGACTGAACTGGCCATGCCACAGGTGGCGGTCCGCCGATCCGCGCCAGAAGACGTCGATCACGCCGCCGGGCTGCGCGACCGCCCGCGGGCCCTCGCCGAGCACCCCCATGGCCGACAGCCGGCGGAGCCCGCGCTGCCTGCCGTCCGGCCGGAACTGCTCCAGCCACAGGTATCCCTTGCTGCCCTTGAAGAGCACATCGACCGCCGAGCCGGTCCAGACCACCGACGGCGCCGACCATGCTCTGGCGCGCGTGCGCACCGGCCTGGCCCAGCCAGATCGGGGGGCATAGCGCTCGAACATCAGGCGGCCGCCGTGAGCCCGGTAGAACACGTCGACCGAGCCATCGGGCAGCGTCACAGCCGACGTCGACTGGGATGTGCCGCCGGGCTCGCCGACCCGCACATCGAGGTAGTCCTTGTCGACATTGATCGTGTCCCCGCCGAATGTCTGCGTGACATTACCGCTGTACTGATGGATCCGGTGGTGATGGCCCCACTGGCCGGCCTGGAGATTGCCATCCCGCGTCGTGGCAGCGCCATTCCACAGCGCGTCGTAAATGATGTCAGGCACCGCGTACTTGCGGCGGGAATACTGCCGGGCCAGATCGGTGACGCCCGAGTCCGAGCTGCTGTAGACGCCAGAGGCGTAGCCGAGCCGGTGCAATCCGATCGTCCAGGCCGACAAGAACCGCAGCGCCGCGAGCCTGACGCGCGGCCGATACGCCTCCATGTCGTAGTAGACCGGAGTACGCGGCCCGAAGCCGAGCCGCCGTGCCTGAGCGGCGGCGTCCCTGGCCGCGGCCGCTCCCTGGCTCGCCGGGGCGTGCAGCTCGCCGAACGCGGCCTGCGGCCCCGCGTAGAGCGGGATGAAGTGCCAGCCCGCCGCGGCCTCGTCGCGCACCCAGCCGGGATTCAGGTTGGCCTGGGCACATGCGCGGTCTGCGCCGCCGATATAGATCCCGATCGCCCGGTAGGGCGAACGGCGCAGCCAGGTGTGCATGTACGACCGGCTCGGCGCCGCGCACGCGTCAAAACCGCGCCCGCGATAGCTGGCCACGGTGGCAGGCAGCGCCGGGACCGCCATCGTGCCATGCGGCAGCGGAGACCGCGCGCGCACCCGGGCGCTGGCGGCAAGCTCGGCCAGCCCGGCGGCCGCCGGGCTGGCCGGGCGCGCCGCAGCGAGCGCCGGGACCGGCAGCGAGGCGCTGGCCAGGATCCGGTAGATGGCCGCCGGATCGGCATCGAACGTGGCGGTCACGGCGATGCCGGGGGCGGTCACCGTGATCTGGCGCGCGACCGGGTTCTCCGCTGACCAGCGGGCCGCCCGCACCGGACCCGGCTGGATGAGCATCGCCTCCGTGGTGCCGAGCAGCCAGCTCGGGCAGAACTCGCTGCCGCTCACGGCGCCGAGGTAGATCGCGTGCTGGTCGAATCTGACGCAGTCTCGCGGATGTCTCGCACCGTCGATCACCGGCCAGGACGACGGCACGCGGAACGTATAGCCCCGGTAGCTCACCGCCTTCAGCCGCCCGGCGGCCACCGGGCCGGCGGCCATCGGGCCGGCCCCGCCGCTGATCCCGCGCAGGCCGGCCAGGTTCAGGTAGCCGGCTGACCCGGCCCGGGCCGGACCTGCGGCACCGGCCGTCAGCACGGCCGCCGCCGCCAGTGCGGCCAGCCACCCCCGCCGGCGCGGCACAGTCAGCGCCGGCCGGGCGGG
>DATNIU010000028.1:0-16466 GCA_035604275.1 Streptosporangiaceae bacterium
CGGCTGCCCCAGGGTCAGTCCGCGCTCGGCCAGCTTGACCTTGATGTCCTCGACCGACGCCGGGCCGATCCCGTCGATCGCCAGTAGCTCGTCCTCCGTCCGCGCCGCCACCTGCCCGACGGTGACCAGCCCTTCCCGGCTTAGGCTGCTTGTGGCCCGGGCCGGCAGCTTCAGCTCGTCGATCGGCTCGCTGAGGACGGCATCGACGGCGGGCGCGGCGGCCGACGCCGCACCAGGCGTTCCAGCCGGTGCGGTGGCGGTTGCTGAGCCCGCCGTCCCTGTACCGACTGTTTCCGTGGCAGCCGCGTCGGGTCCCGCCGCCCCGTCGGGCTCGGCCAGCGCCGCTGCCAGGTTGGCCGCGAAGATGGTCAGCAGCTTGCCGCCGACCTCGTTCATTACGCCCCGGCCGAACTGGGCGGGCTTGCCCGTCACGTTCAGCGTCGTCAGCACGGTCACCTGGGTCTCATCGCCGCGATCTTCGAGCATCGACCGGACCGTGGCCGACGCCGTGCCCGCGCCGCGAGTCTCCTTGCCCGAGGCTTCCAGGCGTACCACGCCTTTCACCGGGTCCTTCTCGACGAACCGCGCGGTGCCCACGTACGTCATGTTGATCGGGCCGACCTTGACCTTGATCCTGGCGTGAATCTCGTCGCCGTCGACCGAGTCGAGGGTGGCGCCCGGCATGCAGGGCGCCACCCGCTCCACGTCGAGCAGCACATCCCAGGCCCGGTCCCTGGGGACCGGGACAGTGAATGAGTGCTCTAGTTCCATCTCGTCTGCTCCTCAGCCGTTTGGTGCGCAGCCGTTTGGTGCACCGCCGTTCAGCGCACAGCGTCAGGCTCCGGCTGCCGCTGCCAGCGCCCTCCCGGTCAGGACCCGCGCCAGGTGGCGCCGGTAGTCGGGCGCTCCGTGCAGGTCTGCCGGAGGTTCCGTCCCATCGGCCGCTCCGGCCGCGGCCGCGTGCAGCGCGTCCCGGCTGGCCGCCGCTCCGGCGGCGACCGCCTCGACGGCCGACGCCCTGACCGGGACCGCGCCCATGTTGGTCAGGGCGATCCTGGCCTCGGCGACGTGCCCGTTGGAGCGCCTGGCCAGTGCTGCCACGCCGACGATCGCCCAGGCCTGCGCCGTCCGGTGGAACTTCTCGTAACGATAGCCCCAGTCACTACCTAGCTTGGGCACCCGGACCCCGGTCAGGATCTCGCCGGGCGCCAGGGAGCTGGTCAGGTAGTCCACGAAGAACTCGGCCGCCGGGATCTCCCGGTCGCCGTCCGCGCCGCGGGCGATCATCGTGGCCTCCAGCGCCAGCACGACCGCCGGCAGGTCGCCGGCCGGGTCGGCATGCGCCAGCGAGCCGCCGAGCGTGCCGCGGTGCCTGACCGCCGGGTCGGCGACCGTGCCGGCGGCCTGTGCCAGCAGGCCGCAGTGCTCGGCGATCAGCGGATCGTGCACCACCTGGTAGTGCGTCGTCCGGGCGCCGATCAGCAGCGAGTCACCGGCGTCGGTCACGCCGCGCAGCTCGTCGATGCCGCCGATGTCGACCAGCAGGCTCGGATAGGCCAGCCGCAGCCGCAGCAGCGGCAGCATGCTCTGGCCGCCGGCGATGACCTTGGCGTCCTCGCCGCCGTCGGCCAGCGCCCGCACCGCCTCGTCGAGCGAGCCTGGCTTGACGTAGTCGAACTGTGCCGGGATCATGCCGCGCCTCCATCGCTGTTTGAGGTACCGCTGGTTGCGGCACCGGCGCGTGCTGTCTCGATCGCGCGCCAGACGCGCTCGGGCGTGCACGGCATCGTGATGTCCCTGATGCCGAGCGGGCGGAGCGCGTCGATGATCGCGTTCACCACGGCTGGCGTGGACGCGATCGTGCCGGCCTCGCCGACGCCCTTGACGCCGAGCCGGTTCGCCGCCGGGGACTCGGTCCGGTCGGTGACGTAGGACGGCAGGTCCGCCGCCGACGGCACCAGGTAATCAGCCAGCGTCGTGGTTAGCAGGTTGCCAGCGTCGTCGTAGACCGCCTCTTCGTACAGTGCCTGCGCGATGCCCTGGGCGATGCCGCCGTGCACCTGGCCTTCCACGATCAGCGGGTTGACGACCTTGCCGATGTCGTCGACCGCGACGTAGGACCGGATCTTCACCATGCCGGTCTCGGTGTCCACCTCGACCGCGCACAGGTGGGTGCCGTGCGGGAATGAGAAGTTGTCCGGGTCATAGGTGCAGTCGGAGTCCAGCGAAGGCTCGACGCCGTCGGGCAGGTTGTGCGCGGCGAACGTAGCCAGCGCGACATCCTGGATGGCGACCTCCTGGCCGCCGCCCCCGGCGCGGAACTTGCCGCCGGAGAACTCGACGGACTCGGGCGGTGCCTCGAGCATCGCGGAGGCGATGACCTTGGCCTTGGCGACTACCTTGTCGCATGCGCCGACCAGCGCCATGCCGCCGACAGCCAGCGACCGGGAGCCGTAGGTGTCCATCCCCTTCGGGGAGACCTGGGTGTCGCCGTGCAGTACCCGGATGTCGTCGAACGGCACCCCGAGTTCGTCGGCGACGATCTGGCTCCAGGCCGTCTCGTGACCCTGGCCGTGCGCGCTCGATCCGGTGACCACCTCGACCTTGCCGGTCGGCAGCATCCTGATCGACGCGTGCTCCCAGCCGCCGGCGCCGTAGGCGAGCGAGCCAAGCACCCGGGACGGAGCCAGACCGCACATCTCGGTAAAGGTGGAGACGCCGAGGCCGAGGCGAACCGAGTCACCACGGGCGTTCCGTTCCGCCTGTTCCGCGCGGAGCGCGTCGTAGCCGAACAGTTCCTTCGCCCGGGCTGTCGCTGCCTCGTAGTTCCCCGAGTCATAGGTCAGCGCGCCGGTGACCGTCGTGTACGGGAACTCCTCGTGCTTGATCCAGTTCCGCTCGCGGATCTCCAGCGGGTCCATGCCGAGCTCGGCCGCGAGCTCGTCCATGATCCGCTCGATCGCGAACGTCGCCTCGGGCCGCCCGGCGCCGCGGTAGGCGTCCGTGGGCATCTTGGTGGAGAAGACCCCGGTGCAGCGGAACGAGTAGGCGTCCATCTTGTAGATGCCGGGGTACATGAACGCGCCGAGCAGCGGGACGCCGGGCGTGACCAGCATGAGGTAGGCGCCCATGTCGGCGAGCAGGTCGACCTTGAGACCACGGAGCCTGCCGTCGCTGTCGGCGGCGATGCTGATCCGCTGCCACTGGTCGCGCCCGTGGTGCACGGTCATGTTGCCCTCGCTGCGCGACTCGGTCCACTTGACCGGCCGGCCCAGCTTGCGGGCGATCAGCAGGGCCAGCACCTCTTCGGCGCAGACCTGGAGCTTGGACCCGAAACCGCCGCCCACGTCCGGCGCGATCACCCGGATGTTCTGCTCGGGGATACCGAAGAAAGCGCTCAGCGCGAACCGGAGCACGTGCGGGATCTGGGTGGCCGACCAGAGGGTGACCTCGTCGCCGACCCAGGAGGCGACCACGGCGCGCGGTTCCATCGCGCACGGGATCAGCCGCTGCTGCCGGTAGTTGCGCTCGATCACGACCGGGGCGCCCGCGAAGGCGGCGTCTATGTCGCCGTTGCCGAACGGCCACTCGTAGCTCTTGTTGCCCGCCTCGTGCACCTTGGGCGAGCCCTCATCGAGCGCGGTCCTGATGTCGAGCACCGGCTCGAGCGGATCGTAGCTGACGTCGACCGAGCCGACCGCGTCCGCCGCGGTATACCGGTCGCGGGCGATCACTACCGCGACGGCCTCGCCGACGTAGCGGACCTCTTCGGTCGCCATCGGCGGGTGATGCGGGATCACGATGTCCGGCGTGACCGGCCAGGCGCACGGCAGGCTGCCCTGCTCGTCGCCGAAGTCGGCGCCGGAGAACGCGGCGATCACGCCGGGCATGGCCTTTGCGGCGCTGAGGTCGACCGAGGTGATCCTGGCGTGCGCGAACGGGCTGCGCACGAACGCCATGTGCAGCATGCCGGGCAGCACCAGGTTGTCGGTCCAGGTCGTCTGGCCGGTGACCAGCCTGGCATCTTCCTTGCGCAGGCGCGGTGCGCCGGTCTCGGCCGCTGGCGCTTCGGTGGTGGCGGTCATTGGCCGGCTCCTGCCTGGGCGGCGCGCCGGACGGCGCGGACGATGTTCTCGTAGCCGGTGCAGCGGCAGAGGTTGCCCTCGAGGCCGTCCCGGATCTCCTGGTCGGTCGGGTTCGGGTTGTCCCGCAGCAGGTCAGCCGACGCCAGGATCATGCCCGGCGTGCAGTAACCGCATTGCAGCGCGTGCTCGGCGTGGAATGCCTTCTGGAGGGGATGCCATTCGCCGTTGGCCAGGCCCTCGATCGTGGTGATCTCGGTGCCGTCGGCCTGAACTGCAAGGACCGAGCAGCTCTTGACCGAGACGCCGTCCATCAGCACGGTGCATGAACCGCAGTTGGAGGTGTCGCAGCCGATCGGCGTGCCGGTCTTCCCGAGCACGTCCCTGAGGTAATGCACGAGCAAAAGCCTTGGTTCTACCTGGTCGACATAGCTCACGCCGTCGACGGTCACGTTGATCTGGGTCATGCGCTAGCTCCTCCGAGGAACGGCTGGTGCGCCTGTTGCCAACTTAGAGCCCGCCGGGCGTGGCGCACCAGTCCCCATTCCCGTTTCGCGCAGTGCCGAACAGTCCTTGATCACGGCAGCCGCCGCGCCGGGTTCCTGGCCGGCGCTGGCTGGGTAGCCCCTGGGTCTTGCCCGCGGCCGCGCTAGCCGAAGCGGCCGTTGACGTAGTCGGCGGTCCTGGGGTCGGCCGGCGCCTCGAACAGCTGCCCGGTCGTGCCGGACTCGACGATGTGCCCGGGTGTCTGGTCGGTGGCCAGGAAGAACGCGCAGTTCTGCGACACTCTCGCGGCCTGCTGCATGTTGTGGGTCACGATCACGATCGTGACCTGGCTGCGGAGCTCGGCGATGGTGTCCTCGATCCGCCGGGTCGAGGTCGGGTCCAGCGCCGAGCACGGCTCGTCCATCAGCAGCACATCGGGCTCCACCGCCAGCGCCCGGGCGATGCACAGCCGCTGCTGCTGGCCGCCGGACAGCGAGCCGCCCGGGGTCCGCAGCCGCCGGTAGACCTCGTTCCACAGGCCCGCCCGCCGCAGGCTGGTCTCCACCAGGTCGTCCTTGTCGGCCACCTTGACCCCGGCCAGCTTCAGCCCGCTGGCCACGTTGTCGTAGACCGACATCGCCGGGAACGGGTTCGGCTTCTGGAACACCATCCCGATCCGGCGCCGCACGTCCGCCGGCCGCTGGCCCGGCTCGTAGATGTCGGCCTCATCCAGCAGCACCTGGCCGGCCAGCGAAGCGCTTCGGATCAGCTCGTGCATCCGGTTCAGGATCCGCAGGAACGTCGACTTGCCGCAGCCCGACGGCCCGATCAGCGCGGTGACCGTGCCGGGCTCCATCCTCAGCGACACCCGCTCCAGCACCTTATGGTCACCGAACCAGGCCGACACATTCCGGGCCACCAGCCCCGCCAGCGGCCTGGACGCGCCCGGCCCGCCGACCGCGTCGCCGGCCCCGAACTCCGCGGTCTGACCGGAGACCGGCAGCAGCGGCGGCAGCAGCCGATCCAGCGCCCGCGGACGTCCGGGGCCAGGCCCGGCGGTGCCGGGCAGGACCTGGCCGGTGCTCATCGGACCGGTGGTCCTCTCCCCGGCGCCCACCGGCCCGCCGCTCATCGGCCCGCCGCTCATCGGGCCCTCGGTCCTGCGCCCCGTGCTCGTCGGCCCCGAGCCCGGCCCCGTGCTCATCGGATCGGCGCTCATCGGATCGGCGCTCATCGGCCCCGTGCTCATCGGATCGGTGCTCCCTGCGGTAGGGGGCTCGGTCATCTGGTCACCGGCCGCTCAGTACACATTCGGCAGCAGCGCTGCCAGGCTCTGGTACAGGTTCCACAGCACCGCCAGGCCGAGCGGCGCGGCCGCCAGGTAGGTGAGCCACGGCGACCAGCGGATGGCGGCGACGGTCGCCGTGGCCGAGATGATCGTCAGCGCGAGTCCCCAGAGCAGGGCATCGACCAGGGCGCCGCTATCCCCGCTGAGCGCCGTCTCCGCCGACGTGATGCCCGGTCGGCCCCCCGGGTCCTGCTGGGGCGCCGTGACCAGATCCGCGTCCAGATAGCAGTAGGTAGTCGGCACGTACGCGGAGCACGCGGTCAAGATCAGCAGCCGGTTCGGGGTCGGGTCCTCAACCAGATGGCCGCTATCGCCCCTGGCCATGACGGTGTAGACCGACTTGCCCTGGCCGGTGATGAACGTGATCTTGGCCCCGCGCCGCAGCCGCATCAGGCCGGCGAACGGAGCGCCGTAGGTGGCGCGCCGCCCGAGGATCTCCGACACGCCGCTCTGCCCGGGCAGCGGGGTGTTGCGCACATGGCCGGGGCCGAGTTCGGTGTTCTCCGACGACGTGCCCTCCACGACGATCATGTCCTTGATCCCGATGCCCGGGATGTCCAGGATCGCGACCGGGTTGCCCGGCGTGGTGGCGCCGAGCGGGGCGACCTGGCCGCCGAGCTCGATCCGCAGCTGCGGATACATGGTCGTCTGGGCACGTGCCTCCTGGATGCCGGAGAACAGATAGAGGTAGGCGAGGAACCCGAGGAGGAACGCTCCGAGGAGAGTCAGGCCCACGCCGGCGCCGTGCAGCACCGGCCTGGCGACGGCAGGGGCGGGGCCGGGACCGCGGTCGGCGAGCGGCGGGCCGTCCGCCGGCGCTGGCGCGCCCGTGCTGCCG
Organism: Streptosporangiaceae bacterium; assembly: GCA_035604275.1. GTDB lineage: Bacteria > Actinomycetota > Actinomycetes > Streptosporangiales > Streptosporangiaceae > Chersky-822. Next base: position 6,755 of record DATNIU010000028.1, read on the forward strand.
TTAGCGTCCGGCACTCCGGCGGCGGTCAGCTGCCCGTCGTGCAGCGTGGCCGATGGCTGTGACGAGCCGGCGATGGTATCCATGTCACCTCCTCCTCCGGTTCCGGTGCGTCGCCGTATGCCGCCGCGCGCCGCCGCGCGTCGCCGTGTGCCGGCAGTTACCCGTGCTCACCGGGTAGCCTGCCGGCGACGCCGACGCAGCCAGTGGCCCAGCATCGGCGGCGCGATCACCGCGATCACGATCATCACGGCGATGAGCACGCTCAGCAGCAGCTTGTTCGGCGAGCTCGCGGAGACCAGCACGACCTGCCCGGTCACCGGCACAGGGGCGCCCGCGGCCGGCCCGGTGGAACCAGCAGCCGGAGCGGTGGCCGCCGAGGTCGGCACCGGGCCGGTGGCGGAGGCCCCGGGCGTCGGCGTGCCGCCGGCACCTGGCTTGGTCGCCTTGCCGTTGACCACCACGCAGTTCAGCGGCTCGCCGAACTTGTCGCACGGCGACGGCTGCGGCGCCGTCGTGAGCAGCGTGAGCACGCCGTTGGTGAAGGTCGGGTTGGGGCAGTTACCGATGCTTGCCGAGACATGCCCCGGGATCTTGTCGACCTGAAGCAGGCCGCCCTTGACCAGGTTCAGCGGCAGCGGCGAGTAACCGAGGGCCGCGACCTCCCGCTGGCCGGCGCAGAGCAGGTAGTTGATGAAGGTGCTGAGCGTCTTGCCCTTGGCGGCGCTGAAGTTCGTGGGCAGATGGGTGCCCTGGCGCGGCACGATCAGGTAGCTGTAGCTGGAGATCGGATAGGAACGCGGATCCTTGTACGTGTAGACCGAGTCCAGGTTCTGCTGGAGGAAGTCCGGGCTGGAGACGGTCTCGTTGATCACCGCCTGAGTCAGCGCGACTGCCACGTTGGACGCGGTCGGCAGGACGTAGTAGCCGGCCGGGTTGAGCAGCTTGACCACCGGGTAGTGCGCGTTGAGCGCGTAGGCGTACTCGTCGTATCCGATCGCGCCGTTGCCGTAGCTGGCCGTGATGTACGTCGCGACGTTGTCCGAGCCGTTCTCCGACTTGGCGCCGGGGAACAGCGGATAGAACTCGGTCTGACCGCACGGCAGGGACACGCTCGGGCGCACCTTCTTGCAGAACGCGTTCCATTGCGTCGGGTAGACATGTGACATCCACCGGGTGAAGAAGAACGTGGCGCCGGATCCGTCCGACCTGATCACCGGCGTGATCGGCAGGTTCGGCAGCTGCTGGCCGGCGTCCTTGGTGATCGCCGCGTCGTCCCAGTTGGTGATCTGGCCGGTGAAGATCTTCATCAGGGTCAGGCCGGTGAGCCGGAGGTTCGTCAGGAGATGGCCGGCCACCTCGATGTGGTACATGAACGCCGTGCCGCCCGCGGTGTCCGGGACGTAGGAGTAACCCTGGGTCGGATGCTCGGCGCCGGTCCCGCCGAGCTGGTCATGGCCGTTGCGGAAGGGCGGGTCGGAGGCCGCGAAGTCGTCCTGATTGGCCATGTAGTCGGCGCGCCCGGCCGCCGAGCCGTCCGGGTTGTAGTTGACGACGACTCCGCTTGGCCGCAGGTCCTGCTGCCACTGGTCAAGGGCGACCGCGCTCCAGGTCGACCCGGAGCCGCTGATCGCGACGTAGCTGCCCGCGCTCGCGGGCTGGGCGGCCGCCGTGGCGGCGCACAGCGCGAGCACCGCCGCAGCCGATGCCCGGCCGGCGGCGATCTTGAGGCTACGGGAGGTCATCTGCTTCTCCTGACCTTGAAACGCAGGCGGCGAGCTCGCCGCAGGGTTGCGAGGACCGCCGTTCCCCCTGTGCTGGCGACCAGCGACGAGGCGCCGGCCAGGCCGGCCACGCCACCGGCGATCAGCAGAGCCGGGAGCGCGTACCTCGCTGCCCCGGCGGTCTGCTCTGCCTTGATCGCGATCGTGGTGATGTGCGGGCCGCCGGTCGGCGAGGGAGTCGGCGAGGGTGTCGGGCTCGGGCTGGCGGAGCTCGTCGGGCTGGCGGTCGGGCTTGAACTAGCCGAGGGATTGTTTCCCTTCTGGGCCAGCACCAGGTTCGCCGCGTGCACGGTCTGCGCGGCGAACCTGGCCGGCAGCGGCAGGTAGCCGAGCGGCAGCATGCCAGGCTGTACGCCCGGCCGCTGGCCCGGCCCGGCGACGAAGTTCAGGAAGCGCGCGATGGCCGTTGCCTTCCTGGCGGAGATGCCGCTGGTCGGCACCATCGCGTAGATCACCATGGTCAGCGGGTAGGCGCCGGCCTTCTGCTTGCCGAAGTTGATGTCCTGCGTGACCTTCTGCGCCTTGCTCGTGTCGTAAAGCGACGGGAGGGCAGCGGCCATCGACCTCGGGCTCGGCGCCACATAGCGGCCCTTGGCGTTGAGCAGCTCGGCGGTGGGGAACAGGTAGGCGGCCGCATCGGCCTCGTCGAGCACGGCGAACAGCGCACGCTCGCCCGGCGGCTCGACCGGGTCCCTGGGGAAGTTCCCGTACTGGTCCTTCTCCCAGGAGGTGCCGGGATCACCATCTTGCACCTGGTAGCCGGCCACCGAGGTGAAGCTCCCACCGAGCGGGAACGTCGGGTTGTACTTGTGGGCGATGATCGGGTAGTTGTCCTGGCCGGTGAACGAGTCGGTCGGGAAGGCTACGCCGAGGTAGTTGGTGTTCACGTGCATGCCCCAGGGGTCGAACTGGCCCTTCATGAACCCGTCGCCGGCCGGGTCATGGGCGATCCAGCGGTTGACCTCCCAGGTCATGTCGCTGTGGCCGGACATCACGGTGGGAACCTGGAACGCGCTGCCGAATCCGATCGGACCGGCCACCTTCGGGTTCAGCTTCCTGAACTCGGGATCGGCGAACAGGCTGGTCGGGTTTCCGTCGACCGCGCCGTCACAGCCGATCCCCTCCGGCGGCTTGTGCGGACCGCAGCCGTAATTGTCGAAATTGTAGGACTGGGTCAGCAGCTTGGCGAGCACCCGCGGGTCGAGCCTCAGCGTCCTGACCGGCAGCCCGGTCACCGGGCTGTCCACCCAGTAAGCGACCACGACCGCCGAGATCGCGATCGGAGCGTAGGCGTACGTATGCTTGCCGCTCTTGACCGGACCAGGCCGGGTGGTGAGCGCGACATCGCCAAGCCCGAGCGGGACGTCCTGGATCGCGGCCGGTTCGGTGATCGTCGCGTTGTAGACGATGCTCAGCGACGGCGACGTCGCACAGAGGTAGGAGCGCCACTGGCTCATCGCCCGGAGCATCATGGGTGAGCCGAGCACGGTAAAGGCTGAGTTCTTGATGCTGCAGTTGGCGGGCAGCGGCGCGAATCTCAGCGGCACGACGATCCGGTCCCGCCAGGAGCACTTGCCAGTGCTGCTAACAAAAGCGAACTGGCCCAGGTCGCTGCCGCCGGTGTCCAGGCTGTGGTCGGCGCAGTTGACCGGGTTGCTGAACGGGTTGCCGCCCTGGGCAGGCACGATGACCAGCGAGCACTCGTGGCGCGGGCTGCAGCCGAGCGCCTGGTTCTCCTGCGAGGTCAGGATCTGGATGTCGGTCTGGCCCGTGCCGTTAGGCGCGCTCGTCGCGTAGGTCGTGTTCTCCGGCCCGAAGGGTCCGAACGCACCCTGGACACCGCCGTTGTTCGCGCCGTAACACTGGTTCCAGAATCTCGGCCGCGGCGTGTTGCACTCCGCAACCATCACCGGATAGTCGGTCGCCGTCGGGTCATAGAAGGGGTTGCTGCTCGGGGTGAAGCCCGTCCACGACACCTGCACTTCCTCGTTGACCAGGTTGATGGTCTGGCTCACCGTGACCGTGCTCGCGTGGCTGAACTTCCGCTGATGCGCCGGGTCCCACATCCGCGGCCCGCGCACCGTCGTGCCTGGCGGCTTCTTGTGCGGCTTCTTCTTGCGGCTGCTGCTCGGGCTCGGACTCGGGCTCTTGCTGGGGCTCGGGCTCGGGCTGCCGCTCGGGCTCGCCGACGGGGTCGGGGTCGGGCTCGAACTGGCCGGCGCCGCGTTCGACGAGGGCGCCGCGCTCGACGGGACAACGGGCGGCAGCAGCAGCACCCCGAACGCGATGGCGACGATGCTGCCGAGCACGCGTGCCGCTCGGATGGGTCGTGCGATGGTCATTCCGCCGCCCTCTCCCGCGCCAGCCTGCGTGCCTGCCGCTTGGTCAGCTCACCGGGCACCGAGCCGCCAAGCCTTCGGGCCACCGCGAACAGCACGAGCACGACCACGACCAGCACGAAGCCGGCGCCGAAGCCCCGCTGGTCATAGCGCGGGGTCGCGAAGACGTGAACGGCATTGAAGATGAACAACGGCAGGCTGGCCTGCGGCCCGCTGAACGGGTTCAGCGCGAGCTCCTTGGTGTAGCCGGAGACGAGCAGCACGGGCGCGGTCTCCCCGATGCCGCGGGCCATCGCCAGCACGATCGCGGTCGCGAGGCCGGACCGCGCCGTGGGGAGCACCACGCCGAGAACGGTCCGCCACTGGCTGGACCCCAGCGCGTAGGACGCCTCACGCAGCGTGCCCGGCACGATCCTGAGCACCACCTCGGAAGCCCGTGCGACGATCGGCATGATCGTGATGCCGATCGCGACCGCGGCGCAGAATCCGCTCTTCTGCAGGCCGAGCGTGAGGATGAGCAGGGCATACACGAAAAGCCCGGCGACGAGGTCGGGAAGCGCGGTCATCGCCTCCACGATCGTCCGCACGGTCCTGGCCAGCCGCCCGCCCACCTCGGAGAGGTACAGCGCGGTCGCCACGCCGAGCGGCACCGCGAAGAGCGTCGCCAGGCCGAGCTGCTCGATCGAGCCGACGATGGCGTGCAGCACGCCGCCCACCGACAGCGGGCTGTCCGGACCGGCGAAGGCCAGCGACTTGGTCCAGAAATTGGCGTGCACGACCGCGCTCGAGCCGCGCAGCAGCGTATAGCCGACCTGCTCGGCGACGATGACGAAAGCCACCACGCCGCCGCTTCCGAGCGCGACCGCCGCCAGCCGGCTCGACGCTTCCAGCCGGTCCCACTGAAGCCGCGCCATGGCCAGGTAGAGGATCAGGAAGACCACGTACCAGCAGATCCAGAAACCGACCACGCCGGTGAACGGCAGCACGCGCTCGTAGAGCAGCCAGACCAGGCCAAGCGAGCCGGCCGCCGCCCCGGTCACCGTGGCCGTCCCTTCCGGCGTGGTGCGCCGGATGACCACCCGCCGCTCGGGTGTCGGCGTGATCGTCTCTGCCGCCATGTCCTGGTGCCCCTTCGCTCAGTCCGCCGTCGCGGCGCCGGACCGCGACCGGTTGATGACGATGGCCGCCAGGCTGTTGACGATGAGGGTCATCACGAAGAGAACCAGGCCGCAGGCGAGCAGCGCGGAGATCCCTTTCGCGTCGTACTGGGTGTAGAAGTTGGCGATCTCGGCGGTGATCGAATTGCCGCCGCCCTCCAGCACGCGGTAGTCGAACGTGTAGGTCAGCGGCGTCAGGATGAAGGTGACGGCGATCGTCTCGCCCAGAGCCCGGCCGAGCCCAAGCATGCTCGCGCCGATCACCCCCGCCCGGCCGAAGGGCAGCACCACGGTCCGGACCATGCCCCACCGGGTCGAGCCGAGCGCGTAGGCCGCCTCCCGCTCGCCCGCCGGCGCCTGCGAGAAGACCTGCCTGGACAGGGAGGTGATGATCGGGATCACCATCATCGAGACCACCACGCCGGCGATGAATGGCGAGCCGACGTAGCTGCTGACCACGTTCGGCTTGGTGAAGTGAAAGAACGGGATGAAGCCCAGGTGCTGAGCCAGCCAGCCGGTCAGACCGAGGACCCTCGGCATGAGGTAGAAGATCCCCCAGAGGCCGAAGATGATGCTCGGGATCGCCGCCATCAGGTCGATCACCGCGATCATGATCCGGCGCAGCGCGGGTGGCGCGTACTCGGAGATGTACAGAGCCGTCGCCACGCCGACGGGTACGGCGATGACCAGAGCGATCAGGGCGATTAGCACCGAGTCGGGCAGCAGCGCGGCGATCCCGAACTGATTGCTGGTCTCCGGGAGGAAGTTCTGCGTGGTGAAGAAGCCGAGACCGGCCCGCCTGAGCGCGCTGAGCGACCGCAGCATCAGGAAGAGGAGGATCATCCCGGTAATGGCCAGCACGGTGATGCCAGAGCCGCGCAGGATGCCGCGGAAGACCTTGTCGCCGCCGCTGACGGGCGAGACGATGCCGCGCGGGACGTCGTCGCCGGAGATCTCCTCCGTGAGCGGCGACGTCGGTCCGTCGGACATGAATTCGCCTCCCCCACGCTCCGCTCGGAATGACCGGCACCGCGACTGATGTCCTGGGCCGCTCCATGGTCGCCGATATGTCTAAAGACTCGCCGCTGCTTGAGTGAACGAGACGTTAATAGCAGGCGACGTGACGGCAAGTTCTCGATAGTAACGGGCGAAAATGACGGCAATCGAGGCGAAAAGCAGGCGCCGCCTGCCGGCGAACCGGTCAGCGGCGCCTGCTCTTTGGCAAATGTCAGGTGATGGTGACAGTGAAGGTTGTGGTGAACCCGCCGAGGACGGCGCCGGCCTTGAATGCCTTGGTGCCGAGCTTGCTGTCGAGATAGCTGGCGCCGGCGCTGTCCAGGGTCAGCGCGTCGCAGCTGAAGGTCTCGGTGGGAGGCGGCCCGGCTGACGTGCTGGTGGACAGACTACCGCCGATGTCGGCGAGCGAGACGCGGCTGGTGGCGCCGACCGGCTTGGCCGAGACGATGCCCGTGTCGAAGCTGAGGGACAGCCCGGCGAGCACGACGGCCTTGCCGTTCTGGCCATTGACGACCCTGAGCTTGCCACCGAAGTTGACGAAGCCGAAGAAGTTGCTCACCTCGCCGGTGCCGTTGGTGACCGACAGGTTGTAGGAGACGGCGCCGTTGTTCCAGCTGGAGGTGGCAGTGCCCGAGGCGAAGACCACAATCCCGGCCTTCGCCAGGGACGTGGCGTAGGCGCCACCCATGGTGATGGTGGCGGTGCCGCCGGTGTCGGCCGTGTCTGCCAGCGCGGGGCCTGCGGCGGTGGTGGCGACCGCGATCGCGGTAGCGACGCCGGCGCCCAGCGCCGCGAGGCGTGACCAGCGGCCCATGGTTATGCGCATGTACTGCACTCCTTTGTGTTCTCTCGGGAATTGTTGGCGGTGACGTGGCGCCGGACCAGGCCCGGCGCCACGTCACCGATTTGTGCGACGGCGCTGGCTAGGAGCCGGTGCCGCAGAACGGAGTGGGAAGGAATCCGTAGTTGATCATGTCCTGCCGGGCAACCGGGCTCTTGCAAGCCCAGCCACCGCGAGAGGCCGGGCCGAAGATCTTGTCCAGGTAGGCCGGGATGTTGTCTGGCGTTGCGGTCCAACGGACCACGTCGAAGATGGTCCGGAGGAAGTTCGGGGTGAAGTGCAGGTTGATGATGGTGTTCTTGCCGGTGCCAGTGGTCGGCTGCTTCCCGTTGATCATGTGCAGCACCATGTTCCCGTGGGTGTCACAGCTGAACCGGTTCTGGCCGGCCTTCGGATGGCAGGTCACGCCGCTGACTGGGGTGCAGGCCTTGTTGATGCACTTGGCGGAGTGGAACTTCTCGGCGAGGTACTTGCCGATGGAGTATCCGATGATGACGTTCGCGGCGTTCGGTCCGGTGAACACCGGGTTCACGCCCTCGTTCTCCTCGGCGGTCTGGCCCACGCAGGCGCCCAGGGTCGAGTCGGTGATTCCGATCGCGGTCTCCCAGAATGCGCGGGTGCCGGAGCCGACCTGCGGGATCTGCGGGTCGATGGTGGCTGTGCTGGTACCGCCCACCTGGTTCCACCTCGTGGCGGTGCAGGTGTAGATGGCGTGCAGCTGGGCCGTCGTCAGGTTCGGGGGCGCGTTGGTAACGGAGTTGGTCGCATATGTCTCGGCGTCCTTGGCGAGGGCGACGAAGACGATGCCGCCCGGCCCCTTGGACGGGTCAGTTGATTTGCGGCCGCGGGACGAGCGGGCGAAGTCGATGCAGAAATGCTTGTGGTCGCCGGACTGGGTGTTGACGATCAGAGCACTGACACCGGCCGACGAGCCGTTCGGGCGGAGAATCTGTGCGCACGTGGTCTTGGTGCTGATGTTGTTGTCCAGGCCGGTCTTCGGGTCCAGCGCGTCCCAGCTGTACAGCCGGGCTCCGGTCTTGTGCGAGGCGTTGTAGTCGATCATGAGCTGGTCGAGAAGGTTGTAGCTGGTGTCGGAGCCGACGCCGACGACATCGGACTGCTTCGGCACCACGGCCTTGCCGCTGCCGGTGATCGGGTCGGCCAGGGCGGGTGCCAGGGCCACCGCCGCCGCGGACGCCGCTGCTGCGGTGACCGCGATCAGCTTGCTGAACATGCGCATTCGAGTGCTCCTCCTGCGAACGGAATCAGCGCGCGTGCGAGAACTCGCACTAGCCGGCCGGTTGGCCGACGCGCCTAGCTTCCCGACGGAGCAGCTTCGCGACAAGGGAACGCCTATGGGCGGTTATGTGATTTTTTGCTTAACAAATCGCAACGCATGGATGAAGTGCCAGTTCGCGGCGCTGGCGCAGATCACAGAAAACGTCCTGCGACTGATAGCCCTGGGTAATTCCGGCCCGCGCCGACGGGATTGTTCAGCCAGGTGTCATGCTATAGCCGGAATATACACGGCTAGACGTTATTCCGAGCCAGTGCGGGAGTTCCTGCCGATCGGCGGCTTCCGTTCAGCGGAATCGGCGCGCCAGCGATCTGGCGTTCGTGATCTGGTAACAATCGGGCTCGGCGACCGCCCAACGGCTGCCGGGCCTCAGGCCGTGTCAAGCACCTGGAAGTTCTCGGCCAGCCGGCCTTCCGGCAGTCCGCCGAGTGAGGCAGACCAGCCGAGCCAGCCACGGAGCATCTGCTCAAGGTTCGTCATATGGCCGGTCTGGCTCTCATGCGCGCGCAGCGCGGCGACCTTGCGGCTGAAGTTCTCCGTGACGTCGACGAAGTGATGTGCCTGCGGGCTGGCGGACAGCCAGACCTCGCGGACCGTCCAGGGCTCCAGCCCCTCATCGTCGAGCAGCTCGGGAAAGGCGAACTCGTTGCGCGCGTCCGGGTAGACCGCGTCGAGCGCGGCCGACCCCACCGCGCGGTGGTCGGGATGGCTGGCCTGGACCCTGGCGTAATAGCGGTCCGGTGACTGGGTGAGCACGCGATCCGGCCGGACCTGGCGGATCACCCTGGCCAGATCCTTGCGCAGCTCGAGCGTCGGCTCCACCTGGCCGTCGGGGTAGCCGAGGAACCGCAGGTCGTGGACGCCGACCTGCTTGGCCGCCTCGGTCTGCTCGGCCCGCCGCAGCACTTTCATGTCCGCGCGGGAGACCGACCGGTCGTGTCCGCCCGCGTCGCCGTCGGTGACGATGCAGTAGATGACCTCAATGTCCTGGTCCGTCCAGCCTGCGATCGTCCCGGCAGCACCAAAGTCCACATCGTCAGGGTGCGCGGCAATCACCAGGATCCGGCCAACCTCGGTGTCGTTCAGCACGTGCCAATCCTACGTCGCGGCCCTGGCGGGCTGGAAAGTTCCGCAGTTGCACAGGCGGCCGAGGCGGCAGAGGGCGGCACAGGCGGCCGAGGCGGCAGCGGCGGCACAGGCGACCGAGGCGGCAGCGGCGGGACAGTTGCACAGGCGGGACAGGCGGGACAGGCGGGACGGTTGCACAGGCGGGACGGTTG
>DATNIU010000029.1:0-36276 GCA_035604275.1 Streptosporangiaceae bacterium
CCGCCGCGAGCCGGTCCGGCAGCGGACGGGCGATCATCCGGAAGCCGACATCCCGGCCGCCAGCCGGGCGGCTGATCACCATCAGCACTCGCAGCCGCCCGCCCGCCACCTCAAACGGCGCGCCCAGCTCCGCCGACGGCAGGCTCCGGCTCATCCCCGCCACGTCCAGCGCCAGCGGCACCCCCCGACCCGGATCGGCCATCAGCTCCCACGGCCAGCCCAGCACTCCGGCCGCATCGGACCGGAACACCACCTCCACCGGCCGCCCCGACCTCCGCGCCCCCACATAGGCATCGCGCGCCGGGCCACCCCCGAACACCGACCCGAAGATCTCCCCGCCCCATCCCGCCAGCCGTTCCTGCACCCGAGGGCCGCGTTCCTCATAGACCCCGAACGGCGCCCTCAGGTAATCCTCCAGATACCAGCGCAGATCCTCCAGTGCTTCCCCGTCCAGCGGCCACTCCAGCGGTACCTCGGTCACCGTCTCCTGCAGGCCCCCCTCCGGCGCCCACTCGACCCGCACCCGGCCATCCCCGCCAGCATCCACCACCAGCCGGTCCATTCCCGCCCTCCCCAACCAGCACAGCCGTCATTTGCCCGCAAACATAACCACCAGCCGCCATTCCCGCACATCATCCACCCGCCACACCTACGGCACAAACCGCGCACCGATTCGAGAAACACCGGAAGCCGCCGGGTCCGCCGGAGGAGCTGACACGCGATCACGGAACGCGCGGACAGAACGCTCGCCGCGATATCGATCGGGTCGTGAGTGTTGCCAAATAGCACAGAATCGACTATCTGCGCTGACGGCTTGGCTACGACGCCCGGCGAAATCGCAACCCTCACCACTTCGGGCGCAGGACCGGGGGCTGCTAGCCGACCCAGGCGACGTCTGTGATCACGATCAGCTCCTGATCGTCGTCGACCACGAAGCACAGAAGACCCGAGCCTGCTCCGAATTAAGCCTCGCGCTTCGCTGGTATGCCGCCTGCCTGAACCATGGCATCCCACGGCGCCGCAATCAATAACAGGACTCGCTCTAGGAGCGCGTCAAAGGCCCAAGCAGGGAGTCCTTGGACCTGGGCGATCGCGTTCGGCACGGACTCGATCCGGTGACTCAACTCCGGTCCGTCCAGGCGGCGCCGAAGACCTCCTCAGCGGGAACGAAGCCTGACACGTCTCCAGCGCTGAGCGCCTCAGCTACGCGTGCCTGCCGCTCCTCGAAGCCGTGGGAGGAGTACGCCACCGATCGGAGCCGCCAGAGTCGCAGTAGCTCGCGCAACTGCCGGTACCCGTCAACAGTCCTGGCCGCCTCGGCGGCACCCGCGTAGTACTCGCGCAGGAATGTCTCCCGGTATATCTCAGGAAGGGCGCGAAGGATCTCGTCAGGATCGTCCGGGTCGTGCTCGGAGACCGGCTGGGCGCTCATGCAGCCAGGCTAGCAACGGCGTCTGTCATCCGCTGAGTTGAACGGTGTGGGGGATCGAGAAGGCGAAGGAAGCGCTTGCGCGTGTGAAGGTGCTGCTCGCGGCGTCGCCACCAGAGCGGGTCAGTTAGTCGAGCGGGAGCTTGAGGAGCGGTCGGCTGGTGACGGTGTCGTGAAATGCTCCCGATCCTGAATTTACCCAGGTGGCCTCGCGTATCGCTGCCTGGACGGGCCGTCCTAGACGCTTCTCGGCCGCGCTGAGAGCCTCATAAAGCTGGTTCCGGTCTGGTTCGCCGAGGACGAGCACGTCGATGTCCCCAATGGGCCGCTGCCCGTCCCGCCCTTCGTACCGGGCGGCCCACGAGCCGTAGACGTAAGCCGCAACGATCCCCTTGACCGGGCGCAAGGCCTCAGACAGCACGGCAGGAACGCCAAATGCCCTGGTCAGAATCTCCGCAAGCCCCGCGAGGTCGGGCTGGCCCGGTTAGCCTGGACAAGCCGGACATTTCCGAGCTTCCTCGTAGTGACCAGGCCAGCTCGCTCCGCTCGCTCGATCTCTCGGTGAACAGAAGGATGCGGGGCCCCGGTCCGTGCGGCAATCTCGGTGAGACTGAGTTCAAGGTCCGGGTCTCCGAGCAGCAGCGCAAGGATCTCGGCCTGCTGCCGGGAGCGCAGGATAGGCAGGAGCGCTGGTGCCGGTTGTCTGTCCACTATTGGAAGAATGCTCTTCAGTTTGCGGATACTGGGCCTGGAGACTGCCTGATTGGCGTCGCCGGGGCTCTGGGCGGCGGCTGGCTCGCTACCAAGCTCTTCCACATCCACAGCCTGCAGGGCTTCTTCAACCTCTCCACCTGGCTCACCGCCATCGCCGGTGCGGCCGTCCTGCTGCTCGTCTTCCACCTGGTCAGCGGGCGATCCCACCGGTTCGCACACCGTTGAGATCCGCCCGGGGCTGCTCCGGCAGACAGCGCAGCCCCGGTCGGTCCGGCCGCCGAGCACGGATGTCCCCTACCCAGGGAATTGGCCTTACGGCGACTCTGAGCTGACCTGCTTCACTAGTTGGTCGTGTACCTCGCGGCGCATCACCTTGCCGATCATGGAGGTCGGGAGGTGATTGATCGCGAACACCCGACGCGGGACCTTGTACGCGGCGAGCCGCTGCTTGCAGGCCAAGCGGATGGCGTTCTCGTCGAAGACCGCGCCGGGATCGAGCACCACGGCGGCGCTCCATCTAACATGGCCACTTCACATGGCCTCGCGACGTGGTTCCTGCGGTTCGGCGTCCGCCCAGACGCGGTCAAGGAACTCGCTGATCTCGACGACCAGACGGGCGGGCCGTACCCACAGCTCGGCGAAGGTGTGAGTCCGGATCAGCCTGGCGTTGGGGAGCTGGCGCGCCAGTCTCTGCGCGTCAGTGAATGAGTGGATCAGGTCGATGCCATGGCCCAGGACCAGCGCCGGAGCGGTGATGGACCGGCGCTGTTCGACGGTCGGGGCGATGGGCCCAATCAGGATGCCATGCAGTACGGCGGCGATCTCGTCTGGATCCGATGTAGCGGCACTGATGAACGAGTCGAGCGGACCGATTCCGGATAGAGGCAAGCGGGAGGTGGCCCTGGAGATGAATCGCAGTGGGGCTCGGGTGTAGTGGACACCGAGCAGGAGCGGCAGGAATACAAGCGCTGCCGCGGGCACAGCCGACTCGAGCACCGGCATTTCCAGGATCAGGCCCCGGACTCTCTCAGGGGCCGCCACCGTGGCCAGCAGGCTCACGTTCGTGCCCAACGAAACGCCGCCGAGCACCACCTGATCCAGGCCGAGCTCATCCAGAAGGCACAGCAGCTGCTTCACATAGAGGTCCATCCGGTGGGCGCCAGCATGGCGAGGCTTGTCACTGCGGCCGTGGCCAAGGAAGTCCAGCAGCACAACGCGGTTGCCCTGGGCAGCCAGCGTCCGGGCCAGGCCACGGCTGAGGTTGGCGTCGAGCAGCAATCCATGCATCCACACGAGCACCCTGTCGCCAGACCCGTAGACCTCGTAGGCCAGCCGGTACTGACCGTAGGTCAGCACGTGCCGAACACCGTCGCTCACTGCCGGATCAGGCTCCGCTGCCGCGTTCACGCGGCTATCCTGCCGTGCCGCCGCCGGCTGAACGGAGTGGATCAGCCTGGCCATGATCCCGCGACCGGGCAACTGCCATCGTGGCAGCAGGCCGCCATTCGATCGATCCTCGGGCCGGGTGCGCGGCCACCAGTGAGCTCTGCCCGTACCGCCTGGCATCCAAAGCTGGAGATTCCTCATACCCGAGATTAACGCGATGTGCGGATGAGTAAGGTCTGCGATGGCCGGCCGTGAATACGAGGAATCGCGTGGGCTCCGGGCCGCGAAGTGGGCCGGAGCCCACGCGAGCCGGGCGTCGCTCACGGGCTGGCGGGTTCTGGCGCTTGCCGCTGCCGCAGGGTGTCCCGGAGCGCCTCGAGGGCGGTAAAGCGCGGCGCCCAGCCCAGCTCCCGCTTCGCCCGGGTCGTGTCCATGATGGCCGGATAGCTGGCTGCCTCCACCCAGCCGGCAGCAGGGGGCAGGAACGGCAGCGCCGCGAGCGCCCTGGCCGCGACCTGCGCAGGGCCGGCGGGCAGCGACAGCGGGAGCACACCGAGTTCGCGGACGACTTCAGGGACGGTGAGGATCCCGTCGGCTGCGATGTTGTAAGCGCCAGCCGGACCGGCCGCGACGACGCACTGCAGGAATGCCCGCCCGACGTCCTCCTCGTGCACGAACTGCATCGGCAGCGCCGGAACGAACGCCGGCACCGGCACCGGGAGCCGGCCGTCCCGGCCCACCAGAAGCCGACCCAGCCACGCGAGCGACCCGGGCAGCAGGTCCTTCGCGCCAACGGTGTGCGGGCCGAGCACGATCGACGGGCGCAGCAGGTAGAGCGCGAGTCCGTCGTGTTCGGCGACCTCGGCTCGCAGCAGGCGCTCAAGCTCGGCCTTCTGCTGCGCATAGAACAGCCGTCTCGCGGGCCGCACGGGCCACTCCTCAGTCATCCCGACCGGGTTGTCGGAGTGGAAGCCGTAAGCCGCCACCGACGAGGCGTAAACGAAACGGCGAGCGCCGGCCGAGGCCGCCGCGCGGAAGGCGTTCAGCGTGCCCTCGATGTTGACCGCCCGGATGGTCTCAGGCGATGCAGTGCCGGTGATCAGGAATGCGAGGTGCACGACGACGTCGGCGTCGCCGAAGGCGTCGCGTAGCGCATCGGGGTCGCGGACATCCCCACGGCGGTACTGCATCTTCGTCCAGCCGTGTGCTGCCGGATCGAACGGGCGTCGCGCGATGCCGACGACCCGCACCACGCGGTCGTCGGCCTCGAGCAGTGGCAGCAGGCCAGCGCCGAACGTCCCGGTCGGGCCTGTGACCGCGACGGTCAGCTGGTTCTCGGGCACGCTACTCGCCTGCCTCTGGGGATGGCCACGGAAACTGGCTCCGCCGTCCCTCGTGTGGCTGGCTAACGCCTTTCCTCCAGACGCCTGCGGTCAGGGCGTGAAGCCCTCGACGCCCGGCTCCCTCTGCACGCCCAGCGAGTTGAGCGCGTACGCGACCAGATGGTATTGCCCGACCAGCATGCACAGTTCGATGAGCTGCCGATCGTTGTACCTGGACCTGAGGACTCGCCACGTGACCTCCGATATGCAGCTGTCTGCGTGCAGTTCATCCGCGGCGTGCAGCAGCGCGGCATCGAACGGCGCCCACGCCGGCCCGTCCGGACCGGTCTCTACTCGCGCGATCTCGTCTTCGGTGACCCCGGCCGTCACCGCGATCGGAACGTGCTGGCCCCATTCGTAATCGGACCGGCAGTTGAACGCCGTCCGCAACGTCAGGATCTCTCGGTCCCGAGCGGGCAGTTCGCTATTGATCAGGAGGAACCCGCCGAATGGCAGCCACGCCCTGAACAACTCGGGATGACGCGCCAGGGTCGGGAAGATGTTCAGCTCGGGGCCGTCAGGGCTGGGGCGAAGCGCGTCGAGCAGGCCGCGCATGTTGTCATCGCGCTCGTCATCGGAGAGCGGAGGTATCCGGGCCCGCGAGGGATGTGCGATCACTGGTGACTCCTACGGCTGCGACGGGGCATTTCGCCCGGCGGTGTCTGGCGGTAGAGCGCGAGGGCCACGGTGATGCCTGCGCCAGCCGCAACCATCAGGGTGTTGCGCGCCTCGCCAAGGCTGCCAGACTTGGACGCGACCTCCAGCGCGGCGATCGATCCGGTGGTGTACGCGCCGGCCATATCTTCGGTCGTATAGGCGACCCGATCGCCCGGGACGCCAAGGCGTACCCGCAGGGTGTCAAGGAAATCCGGGGCGGCGGGGGCCGGGACAAGGAGGTCGATCTCGTCGATGCTCATCCCGAGGCGATCAAGGAAGCGCCTGGTCGCCTCCACCGCGCAATCGGCGCAGCGGGCCTGAAATCCGGGCTTGGAGTCAAGGACCATTCGGTTATAGCCGGCCGCTCGCAGCGGTAGACGATGCCCTCTTCGCCGCTGCCATGCCAGCCCGCTCACGAACAGCTCCCCGTACTCCGGGAACGTCTCGATGTGGAAGTCCGTGAACCCGGCGATACCGTCATCCCAGCCGAGGAGCAGCGCGCCACCCGTAGGCTGGAAGGGGACGCCGCGGGATCCCCTGGGAGTCGGATAGACATCGCTGGTCACGATCAGGCCATGCTTGATCGCACCGGAACGCAGGAACCCTGTCACAAGCTGAATGGCGCTGATCACCCCGCAGATGCCATTAGCGACATCGAAGGAGAAGGTGCCATTCCGGCCGACCGGCGGATGGCCGAGGTTGGCGTGGATGTCTTCTTGTATGAGGGCGGCTAGCGCGGGCTCGCCCATGCTGTCTTCCCGGTAGATGCCTGCGTTGATCAGCATGTCGATATCGCCGGGTTCTGTTCCGGCCCGTCCAAGGCAGGCTTGGGCGGCGGCATCGGCGAGCCGGCGTGCCCGTGCCTTGCGCAGACTGTGGTCCGCCAGCGCGCAGGTGGCGTCAATGTGTGCGCCCATAACGGTCCACCTCGCTGCCGATCGTCAAGATAGCGATGCCAATCTCAATCCCGGAAGCCAGCGAAAGCAGCATCACCCGATCTCCCTTGCGCATCCGATGCTCCTCGAGGTACTTGTGCAGTGCCACGAACAACGTCGTCGAGGACGTGTTGCCGTACTCTGCGAGGTTGACCACCACATGCTTCGGCTTGGCGCCGAGGCGCCGGGCGAACTCCGCTGTGCCTTTGCTGATAGCCCGTGCCGATGTCTGGTGGGGAATCAGGTAATCGATGTTGCCCAGGTCGATGTCAGCTTGCGTGAGCACATCGGCAAGCAGCGGCACCATGTCCTCGATCGCCACCTTGTGGAGCGTCCTGGACTTGGTGTACATCTGAGCGCCCGGGCCCAGCGTGCTGGGGAAGGCGAGGCACAGGCGGCTGTGCTCGGCGAGCGTCGTGAAGCCGATGACGTCGATCCCGGGAACGCCCTCAGGCGCCTGTTCCACTAGGACGGCGGCACCGGCGTCACCGAGCGTGAGCGATGCCAGTTGCTTGCTGAACAGGAACCGGATCTGCTTCGCCGCGTTCCAGCCCAGATGGGAGATGGACTCACCAGAGACCACCATCCCGCACCTGATCTCGCCTCGCCTGATGAAATCCTGGAGGATGAACATCCCCGTCAGCATTCCGGCGCAGGCATTTGACAGATCGAAGCTCACTGCGTTCGCGGCGCCGATCGCTTGCTTGATACCCAGGCTGAGCGGCGGCTCAAAGTGCTGGGACATCCCGCCCTTCGACCTGGTGATGCTGGAGCTGATCAGCATCTCGATGTCCGAGGCCCGGTGCCCTGAATGAGCCAGGCAGTCGCGAGCGGCCCCGACGGCCAGGGTGAAGGAGTTCTCGCCCGGACCGACGACATGACGCTCGTGGATCCCCGTCAGGCGTTCCAACTGGATGCGCGTGCGATGCCTGGTCTTGCTCAGCAGTTCTCTGGTCGTCAGCGTGGCGGCAGGCAGCCGCACGCCGACGCTCTCGATCCGGCATCCCCAGGTGGCTCCGGAACCGGGCGATTCAAGAACCATCCAGTGAGCCGGCTGCTGCTCGCTCTGGCTCTCCGTCACCGTCATCCTCCTCCCACGCACGTCGCCACCCGGCACGGCGTTTACGCTCATGTCAAGAATCTGCGGCCTTCGGATACGCGGCGGTAGGGGCGAACGTCATCAGTCCGGGCCAAGGATGTACGCCCGAGACCGTGTTCATCCGTCGTTCCCCAGAGACCTGAACCGCACGGGAGGCAAACGACAGCGCCGGCGTCGCCGACTCGCCTCAAGCTCCGGTACAGCAAGCCGGCGGGCGGAATTTCCTGGCTCTCCCGAGCAACCACATGGCCATCGTTCTCAAGATCCGCAGTCCCGTGGACCAGGCAGCTTTGGATCTACGACCTGCGCACCAACCAGAGCTTCACGCTCAAGACCCGCAAGCTCACCCGCACCGAGTCAGGCTGTTGGGGTGAGTAGGGACGGTGACAATAGCAGGATCAGTGGGTCGTCTTCCTCGTCGGGCAGCAGCTGCACCTTCACATGAGACGGAGGATCTCCCCAGTCTCCATAACCCGCGCATGCACCGGTTCCGCTGGGCCCCAGGGAACCAGGACAAGGCCTCCTACCGGCCACCGGGGACTGGTCGGCTCAACTGCCCGTCTTGAGCAGCTGCGAGACGCGCTGCGGCGACACCTCCAGCACCTTCGCGATGTCCCGCCCGGACAGTCCGGCGCGCTGGAGCTGCCGGGCTGCTTCACGAGATTGCGCGGCCGCGTTGCGCTGCGCCCGGTCAGCAGCAGTGACCGCTTCGCGAGCAGCCCGCGTCCGCTCGTCCAGGCCCCCGCCGATCTCAGGCATGATCGCCACGTCAAAGGAGTCAGCGGACATTCCAAGCCGCCTGCTGATCAGGTCGCGGGCCATCATCTCCGCATCCCACAGGCTCCGCGACTGCGTCACTCCCACGCCGTCGATGTGCAGCTCCCAGCCGTGCTCCCAGCGCTTCGCACGAACGTCGTAGGTCGTCACTGGAGCCATCCCTTCGGCAGGCACTTCATGCGGTTCATCGTGTCGCGGATCACGCCAGGCGAGATGTCAACGTGGCGCGGGATGTCCGCAGTATGCTGGCCACATGGGCACTGCCACGTGGTATGTGGCCCGTCGTCACTCTTGACGGCACAGCCAGCTCGCCGTAATGCCGGTTGACTTCCCGGCGCCGCATCCCTTTCGCCACGCCACGAAATCTATACCCACTGGACATGAGTATAAAGCCGGGATTGACATGGCCGTGATCTCCGCCGCGCACCAGTAGCTCACCGCACCCGGCCGGGCCATGTCCGCGCCCCGGGACCAGCCTGCTGGGCATCGGGCGGCGGTCTCGGTAAGTACCTGGTGCGCGCCCTCGACCTCGGCGCGGTGACACTGCTAGCAGGCGCGAAGCTGGTCAGCGGTCACCCACACCCGCTGCTCCCGCTCCGACCCTGCATCACTCTTGCCGCCCTGCGATGCCGTCGGCGGCGTTCAGTATGCCGCAGGCAGCGTCCAGCAGGGGACTGGGCTCGTCGATCCCGCTCTACGCGACGCTCGGCCCGTGGACCGGACCGTGCAAGCGCGCCGGTCAGCGAGTCGGGACGGATCAAATCGGACCGCGCGCCTGGAGCTGCCGCAGGAGCGTCGGGCAGGGCATTCTTCACGATGCTCGCGATGGTTGCCCAGGATAGGCGGGCATTGCGGCAGTCCTCAGCTGCCAGCTCAGCGCCAGCCGCTGGATGGCTGAAAGGCGCCGACGATCAGGCTTCGACGCGGGGCCATCACCGCTGGCCGGTGCTGC
This sequence comes from Streptosporangiaceae bacterium, assembly GCA_035604275.1. Taxonomy (GTDB): domain Bacteria; phylum Actinomycetota; class Actinomycetes; order Streptosporangiales; family Streptosporangiaceae; genus Chersky-822. Next base: position 9,332 of record DATNIU010000029.1, read on the forward strand.
GCCTGGATCGCGGAATCGGTCCGGTCAGCGCTCCGGTGTCGGCTGTCTGCGAGGTGGTCATGTTCGCCTGAGAACCGGCGGGGAGCAATCTGCGCTATGACTCGATTGCTGGCCGGGACGGGCTGCGACAAGCTCTCGGTAGGCGGTCACGTCGGGCCGGCTCAGGGCCTCCGGCGGAACGGCGTCCGCTATCGACCGGGCGAGGCCAGTGATCATCGTCGTGCGCTGGTCAGGTGGCACGATCTCATACAGGGCCTGAGCTTGGGGCCTGAGCTTGGGCGGCTGGCAGCTGGACCCGGAGATGGTCGAGACGGCCGTCTTGCTGGTGTCCGAGCTCGCCTCCAACGCGGTGGCAGCCGTGGCGTCAGGAGCACATCAAGCGCGGGAGGCAGCCGTGGCCGGCGAGGGACCCATCGTCCAGACGCTGCGGCATCGGTCCGATCGGTTAGTTATCGAAATATCCGACCCCGACGCCGTCCGCCCGTGCTGGCGGCGGCCGACCATGATGCCGAGGCTGGCCGTGGCCTGATGCTTGTGCAGGCACTCAGCAAGGAATGGTCCTACTTCTTCACGCCGGGCGGCAAGACCGTCTACGCGGTCATCGACGCCGCAGATTGCGGCGCCCTTTGTGCGACGTGACATCGTGCCAGCGGTCGGCCGGGCTCTGGCCGCGGCCGGCCATCAGGCCGCGGGGGCTTGCCAGCGGGTCGGGGATGGCAGTGCGACGTCGCCGTAGCCATGGCATCCCGCCTGGGTGACGCCGAGCTCGAACAGGATGTACCGGTCGGCGGGTGAGTAGGTCGCCGCGCTGGCCGCGAGGTCGCGCATCCGCTCGTCTTCGATCAGGGCAGCGGCGCCGCTGAGAAAGAACTCGCCGCCGGTGCCCGCGTTGTCGGGAACCCCGTTGTGCAGCGAATAGCTGGCCCGCTCCCGCAGGTCCCGTCCCTTCGGCGAGGTCGGCTCCATGAACAGGAAGAGATGACCGCCGCCGATGATCGGCGTCACTGGGCGGACTCTCGGAGTGCCATCCGATCGCACGGTGCCCAGGTAGGCGGGAGCGCGGCACAGGCAGCTGGCGCCGAATGTAGCGAGTTCCGGATGGGCAACGTCGAACTGACCCCACGTGCTCATGCCTCACGCCTTTCTCCGCCGGATCTGTCGTAGCCGTGACGAGCCGCGCTCATGGTGTCCCTGAGCCCCGGCAAGGGCGTACCTAGGTATACCCCGGGGACGCCGTCCAGCCGTATGGCGGCCCTTCCAGCCCGGCTTCTAGCGTCGGTGGCGGGGTCGGTTCCGATCCGGTCCGCCGGTTGGAGTCCTAGGCAAGGAGAGCACGATGAACGCTGGCTCGAGGCGACGGTCCGTGGCGGCGCCGGGCGAGACGCCACGCGGTGCGAGGGCGGCGCGATGGCGCGCGCGCACCGCGCGGCCGTGGGTAGCTATCGTGGCAGCCGCCGCCAGCCTGACCGCCTTCGGCCAGGCCAGCGCGGGCTACGCGGCCGGCCGGCCGGCCGCGGGCGGCCAGGGCTATCGGGCGGCGATCGTGCGGACCAGCTACGGCATCCCGCACATCACGGCACGCGGCTTCGGCTCGCTGGGCTACGGTTACGGCTTCGCGTTCGCGAGCGATGACCTGTGCACGATGGCCGACGACTATGTCACCGTCGAGGCGCAAAGGTCGCGTTACTTCGGGCCGGCCGGCACCTATTCCACGCTCACGACCCCGGTCAGCAACCTCGCCAGCGACGTCTTCTGGAAGTCGGTGATCGACCGCAATGTCATAGCCAAGCTGCTCGCGGTTCGGACCGGGCCGGGTGCCATCGGACCGCGGCTGCGCCAGCTGATCAGGGGCTACGTGGCCGGCTACAACGGCTATCTCGCCTCGGTCAAAGGCTCCAAGGGAGTGCCCGACCCGGTCTGCCGGGGCAAGGCGTGGGTGAAGCCGATCACCACTCTCGATGCCTACCTGCGGATCTACCAGCTGATCGAGCTGTTCGGCCAGGGCAACGACATCGACGGCATCAGCGGCGCCCAGCCGCCAGCCAGCGGCGCGCCAGCCGGCCGGCCGGCTAGCGGCCCGGCGGCCAGCGGTCCGGAGATCGCAAGCCAGGCCACCGACCTCGGCCTCTTCACCGGGGCGGCGAGCGCCGGGGCGGCGAGCGCCGGGCCGCAGCCGGCGGCCGGCGTGCCCGCGGGCATCGGAAGCAACGCGATCGCGGTCGGCTCGGCGGGCACCAGGGATCACAGGCACGGCCTGCTGCTCGGCAACCCGCACTTCCTGTGGGCCGGCCCCGAGCGGTTCTACCAGGTACAGCTCACCATCCCCGGCGTGCTGAACGTCGAGGGCGCCACGTTCGACGGCGTGCCGCTGGTCATTGTCGGGTTCACAGCCACGATGGCGTGGAGCCTCACCACCCCGACCGCGTTCTCCTACACGCTCTACCAGCTGACCCTGGTGCCCGGCCACCCCACCGAGTACATCTTCGACGGCAGGCCGACGCCGATGACGAGCCAGACAGTGACCATCGAGTCGCAGACGCCCGCCGGGAAGCCGACGACGTTCCGCCGGACCCTCTGGTTCAGCCGCTACGGTCCGGTGATCGACGCGTTCCCGCACGTGCCGCTGCCCTGGACCACGACGACCGCCTACGCGCTGGCCGACGCGAACGCGGGCAACTTCCGGTTCCTCAACCACTTCCTGGCCACCGACGAGGCGCACTCGGTCGCGGCCGAATTGTCGATCCTGAAGAGATATCAGGGCGTGCCCTGGGTCCAGACCATCGCCGCCGACTCGACCGGCCACGCGCTGTACGCCGACATCCAGGCGATCCCGGACGTCACCAACGCGGAACTGGCGAGATGCGGCAGCAAGCTCGGGATGATCCTGTTCAGCCACGGCGGACCGCCGGTGCTCGATGGCGCCCGCCCGTCCTGTGCCTGGGGGACCGACAAGGACTCCGCGGCCCCTGGCATCTTCGGCCCGGCGGAGGAGCCCTTGCTGGTGCGCCGCGACTTCGTGGAGAACTCCAACGACAGCTACTGGATGACCAACCCCGCGCGCCCGCTCACCGGTTTCCCCGCCATCATCGGTGACAACGGCACCGGTATCAGCGGTTCCTTCGGCGCGGATCTGGGCCTGCGCACTCGCGGGGCGCTGGTCATGGTGATGAGGCGGATCGCCGGCACCGACGGTCTCGGCGCGCCCGGATTCACCTTTGGCGACATGAAGAAGCTCATGCTCGCTGACATCCAGTACGGCGCCACGCTGGTCAGGCGGCAGCTGGTGGCGATGTGCCGCGCCTTCCCCCATGGCCGCGCGCCCGCCGGTCCTGGCCAGACGATCGCGGTCGGCGACTCCTGCCGGGTGCTTGCCCGCTGGGACGGCAGGGAGAACCCGGCATCGGCCGGAGCAGTGCTGTTCCGCGTCTTCTGGGAGAATGCCCTGAGCCTGCCGCGCGGCCCGTGGTCGCATCCGTTCAGCGCCGGCCGACCGGTCAGCACGCCGTACGGGCTGGACGTCGCCAGCACGCAGGTCCAGCGCGCGTTCGGCGCTGCCCTGGCCGCCATGCGGGCCGCGCATCTGCCCTACGACGTCACGCTCGGCAGCGTGCAGTATGTCGTCCTGGCCGGCCGGAAGATCCCGCTGCCCGGCGGTCCCGGCGACCCGGACGGCGAGCTCAATGCGATCTACCAGTTCGGCGGCCCAGGATCAGTCCCGCTGTACGGGTCCAGCTACATCCAGGTCGTGACCTGGAAGACCGGTGACCCCTGCCCGGAGGCGGCCACGCTGCTCACCTATTCCGAGTCGGACAACCCGGCCTCGCCGCACTTCGCCGACCAGACCGAGTTGTTCTCGGGCCGGCAGTGGGCCGCCGCCGACTTCTGCCGGGATCAGGCAGCCGCGCACGCGGTGTCGGTGACGGTGGTGCGCGGCCGCTAGAACGGGATCGCCGTGCACGATCACGCGGCTCTGTCAGCCGGCTCTGTCGGTCCAGCTGACCGACAGAGCCAGCGTGATCACGCTGGCTGCCTGCCGGCAGTGGGTCAGCCGGCCGGCAGGTGCGCCTCGAAGGGCTGCGGGATGCCGAGCCTGCCATCGCTCCAGGCGACATAGAGCGTGCTGCCGACGTACGGCCAGGTGCCGGTCACCGAGACCGCGTTGTCGGTGTAGTCGCCGAAGTTGGGCACGATCAGCGACGAATCGTTGTCCCAGTTCGACAGCACGTTGGTGACCTGGATGTTCGCTGGCGTGGCCGTGCTCCTCGGGTTGATGCCGATCGCCGCCAGCACGCTGGTGTCCGCGGTCGTCACCGACGTCCGCGAGTACCACGACACATCGAGCAGACCGTCAAGATTCGCCGAGCGCACCGCCGGGAACATGTCCAGGCCGCCGTTGTGCGGCCGGTCCAGCAGCACCGGCTTCGACTGAACCGGCTGGAGCGAGTTCAGGCCGAAGCTCTGCAGCAGGATGTCGCCGAAAGCGTGGAAGCGGGTGTCGTTCCAGACCATGCTCACCGTGCCGAACTTGTCGCTGACCGCCAGCCTGGGGAAATCGTTGGTGGGGAACCTGTTGTAGCCGGGCACGAACGTGCCGTCCAGCGACACCACGGGCACCGAGGCGCGGGCCGCCGGGCCGGCGCACGGGGAGACCGCCGCCAGCGGCAGGCAGGTAAACGGCGACATCGCAAGCACGTCCTGGATCGGGGTACCGGAGCCCTCGCACGGGGCGAACCCGAGGTTGGTGCCCCAGTTGTACTCGTAGCCGACGTAGACGTTCCCGGTCGCGATGTCGGCGGCCGGGTAACTGCCCTCCAGCTCGCAGCCGTTCGGGTCGGGCGCGGCGACCGTGAAGTACGGACTGGCCTGCAGGAAGTTCTTGGCTATCAGAACGAGCTTGGTGCCGTGCTCGCAGACGGGCGCCGCCGGGGTACCGCCGGCGGGTCCGGTGCCGCCCGACCGGGTGCCAAGATCGCACACGGACATAACCTCGACGTCGCCGCCGTTCGTGCTGCGGAGCAGGAAGTCGCTATAAGAGACGTAGAGCCTGCCGTTCGCCGGGTCGATGGACATGTAGTCCTTGTCGGTGAAGCTGCAGAACTCGCTGAACTTCGTCTTCGAGATCTTGAACCTCTGGCACTGCGTGCTCGCTCCGACCATGACGGGCTGACCGCAGCTGAGCGCTGCCGAGCCGCCAGCGCCGGTCACCTCGCACGCGTCCATGGCGATGAACGACCGGCCGATTCCGGTCGTCGAGTCGTACAGGCTGGAGATGTAGAAGAACGTCTTGCCGCCGGCCACGTAGGCCGACACGCTCGGGTCGCCCTCGTAGATGTAGTTCTTGCAGTTAGAGTTCGGCAGGCCGCCCAGGTCGGCGAAGGTCTTCCCGCCGTTCGACGAGAAGGCGAAGCCGGTGCCCTCCTCCTTGGACATCTGCGCCGGGCACGCGGACAGGAAGCTGGTGGAGTCGTTCCACGCCTCCACCACGTACGGACCTGAGGCCGCCACAGAGGTCTCCGACTGGCCGTCGGCGCGGACCCCGGCGGGGCTGACGTCCTCGGAAAGGCTCGCGGCGTCGACGTTGTTCGCCAGCCCGGCTCTGGTCTTGACGGCGGGCGTCCCGCCGCTGGCGTGGACGTGTATCTGCGGGCCGAAGCAGAAGCTGTACGCCGCGGCGGACGCCAGCACGCGCCTGTGCGCCAGTCGCTTGCAGAACGGGTTGCCTGCGGACAGCCCGGTCCGAACGGCGCTGTGATGTGGTGCGCCGGCGATGCCCGCCGCGCCAGCCGACGGGACAGCGACGGCCGTTCCTAGCGCGATCAACGGCGCGCTGATCAGCGCACCCATCCAGATTCTCCGCCTCAACATCATGCCTTCCTCGTCGCGTGCGCCAATGGACCGGTTGCGCCGATCGGCCGGGACTTCGACCGGGCATGCCATGTGAGCCCGGCCAGTGGTCGTGAGGCAACAGGCTGGCATGCCATATCTGCGGATCTCCGCCCGCTCGGTACCATCTATGACGCTCCCTCGGAAGGAAACGTTGCTCGCGATCGCCATGAAATTTGCAATTTAACGGTGACTTGCGCATCGGGTGTATGACCCGAAGGCGCTGGTCGTAGCAGGCTGATGTATTTCGGCCACAGAACGTAGCGAGAGTGCGCCCCGGGCCACAGCTCCGGCGACGGCCATCCCAGCGCGTGCGGCAGGCCATCGCTTGCGCTGCCGGCCCGCTAGGGGACCGGGGACCGGGCTGGCTGGGAGCGGAGGCTGGCGGTGTAGCTCAGGCAGGCGGCGTAGTCCGGCAGCAGCCCGGCGGCGCGCGCCTGCTCGAGCGAGGGCGCCGCGGCGTCCTTGTCGGAGAGGATCGGCTCCAGGTCGGCCGGCCATGCGATGCCGATCTCGGGATCGAGCGGGTGCACGCCGTGCTCGCGGCCCGGCTCGTACGGGGTCGAGCACAGGTAAAGCACGGTCGCCTGGTCGCTGAGCGTAACGAAGGCGTGACCTAGTCCTTCGCTGACGAAGACCGCGCGCCGGGTCTCGTCGTCCAGCGGCACGGCCGCCCAGCGACCGTAGCCGGGTGAGGACACCCGGAGGTCGATGACCACGTCGATGATCGACCCGCTCGCGCAGATGATGTATTTTGCCTGGCCCGGCGGTACGTCGCTGAAGTGGATGCCGCGGATCACGCCCCGCGCGGAGACCGAGCAGTTTGCCTGCGCCAGGTCGAGGTCCCGCCCGGTCGCGGCGCGGAATCCGGTCGCGCTGAACCACTCGTGAAAGCTGCCGCGACGGTCTGAGTGAATACGCGGAGTAAAGACCCATGCGCCGTCGACATCGAGTGGCTCCATGGCCAAACCGTAGGACGGCACGGGGCCGGGCCGCTACAGTCCTTACGTATGGTAGTTATATGACTACTGACAGTTGGATATTCGGCGGAACGCAATGGACATGGCGGCGTCCGCAGGGGCCGCTCGCTGGCCGGCCTGGGCCAGCGCCGGCCCTGAGGCGTCCGCATCTGAGGAGTGATCGGTGGCAGGCGGGCTGGCCAGCATCCGTGCGCTGAGGATCCGCCGCGGCGCGGCGCCTCGGCGGCGCTCCTGGCGGAACGCGCGGTGACCGAGCGCCCGCAGACCGCCTCCCGGCTGGATGTTGTCGCCGAGCGGGACCCGCCGAGTGCCGTCCTGCTGCGGCGCCTGCTGCCGCTGTCGGTCCGGGTCCTGGCCCAGGGGCAGGTGGCCGGGGAGTTCGCGTTCACGCTCGCAGGGGCGCGCGGAGCTGACGGGAGCCTGCGGCTGCGACCGGTGGGCACGAGCACGCGCTACGGGATCATCGCCGCGCTCGGACTCATGCGGCTGCCGCGCGCCGAAAGCCGCTGGGTACTCGGCGGAGACGACTGCAATGACCTGATCGGGCGGCTGGCCAAGCGGCTTGACGCCATGACCAGCCGCGGCGACGTCGCGCTGATCTGCTGGGCAGCGGCCGAGGCCGGGCACAGCGACCTGCCCCATGCGCTCGACCGGCTGTGGGAGCTCGACCGGTCGGCCGAGCGCGTCCGGCCGGCCGACCCGCTGGACATGGTGTCGGCGGCCTGGGTGGTGACGGCCCTGGTCGCCGCGCGCGCCAGGACCGACGTCGAGCGGCACCTGGCGCTCAGCCGGGGCCGCCTGCTTGCCGCGCGCCGTGCCGTCTTCCCGCACCTGGTCGGCGGGACGCGGTCCTGGTACCGGTCCCACGTCGGCAGCTTCGCCGACCAGGTGTACCCGGTGCAGGCGCTGGCCAGGCTGCACCGCAGCTCGGATGACCCGCAGGCGCTGGCGGCCGCCGAGAAGGTGGCGGCGGCGATCTGCCAGGCGCAGGGCGAGGCGGGCCAGTGGTGGTGGCACTACGACGCGCGGACCGGCGACGTGGTGGAGGGTTACCCGGTCTACAGCGTTCATCAGCACGCGATGGCGCCGATGGCGCTGCTCGACCTGGCCGAGGCGGGCGGTCAGGACCACATCGACGCCGTCTGCCGCGGGCTGCGCTGGCTGACGAGGCGACCGGAGACCGGCGAGGACATGATCCGCGACCACCCGCCGGTGATCTGGCGCAAGGTCGCGCGCGGCGATCCGGGCAAGGCGGTCCGCGGTGCCTCGGCGGCGGCAACCAGGATCCGCCGCGGAACGCGGCTGCCCGGGATCGACCGGCTGTTCCGGCCGGGTGCCGTCGACCACGAGTGCCGGCCGTACGAGCTTGGCTGGCTGCTGCACGCGTGGCTGCCGGAGGGCGAGCCGGCCCGGGATGGCGAGCCGGACCGGGAGGGCGGGCAGCGCGGAGAGGGCGGGCGGGGTGGCTGAGCGCGGCGAGACGCACGGGGTGCCTGAGATGAGCATTGAGAATGAGCACTGAGCTGAGCAGAGTCGTCGTGGCCGGGCTCGGGTACGTGGGCCTGCCGCTCGCCGTCCGGGCCGCCGAGGTGGGTCACCGGGTGATCGGGTACGACACCGACGCCGACCGGGTCAAGGCGCTCGACGCCGGCGAGTCCTACATCGAGGACGTGCCGTCCAGCCGGCTAGCCGCCGTGGTCGACAGCGGCGCGTTCCGGCCGTCGGCGGTGACCAGGGCCTGTGCCGGCTTCGACGTGGCAGTGATCACCGTGCCCACGCCGCTGCGGGAGGGGCTGCCCGACCTCTCCTATGTCGAGGCGGCGGCCCGCATGCTGGCCCGGTTCCTGCGCCCGGGCGCGACGGTGATCGTCGAGTCGACCTCCTATCCGGGGACAACCACCGAGCAGGTGCTGCCCTGGCTGGAAGACGGCTCGGGCCTGATCGGCGGCACCGACTTCCATCTCGGCTACAGCCCGGAACGGATCGACCCGGGAAACAGCACCTGGACGCTGGTGTCCACCCCGAAGATCGTGTCCGGGATCGACGCGGGATCGGTCGCCGCGATCGGCGACTTCTACGCCGGCATCGTCGAGACGACCGTGCCGGTCTCCGCGCCGTCCGTGGCCGAGCTGGCCAAGATCATCGAGAACACCTTCAGGCACGTGAACATCGCCCTGATCAACGAGTTCGCGGTGTTCGCCCACGGCCTGAAGATCGACATCTGGGAGGCGATCGACGCCGCCTCCACCAAGCCGTTCGGGTTTATGCCGTTCACGCCGGGGCCCGGCGTGGGCGGCCACTGCCTGCCGGTCGACCCGTGCTACCTGTCCTGGCGGGTAGAGCGGGCGCTCGGGCAGAGCTTCCGCTTCGTCGAGCTGGCGAACGACATCAACAATCACATGCCCGACTACGTCGTCCGCCGCCTGATGCTGGCCCTGAACAAGCGCGGCAGGCCGGTCAGCGGATCCCGGGTGCTGCTGCTCGGCCTGGCGTACAAGAAGAACACCGGCGACGCGCGGGAGTCGCCGGCGGTGCGGATCGCGCAGCTGCTGACCGGGATGGGGGCCGATGTGCGAGGCGCCGATCCGCACGTGGCGGAGTTCGGGCTGCGGGACACGGTGGTGCCTCGGGTTGAGCCGACGTCGGCGGAGATCTCCCGCGCCGACGCGGTGATCCTGGTGACCGACCACGACGCCTTCGACACCGACGAGATCGCGCAGCACGCGAGCTACGTCCTTGACTGCCGCCGGGTCATGTCCGGCGACAACGTCGAGTCTCTGTGACCGCCCGGGTTCCTGTTCCCGCGCGGCCTGCCGGTCCGCCGTCGGCGCGCGTCATCTGCGTGGTCGGCGCGCGGCCCAACTTCATGAAGGTCAAGCCGGTGATGGACGCGCTGGCCGAGCGCGGCGCTCAGGTGATCCTGGTGCACACCGGGCAGCACTACGACCCGTCGATGAGCGACGTCTTCTTCACCGACCTGCGGATCCGGCAGCCCGACTACTTCCTCGGTGCGGGCTCGGGCAGCCACGCAGCCCAGACCAGCCGGGTGATGCTCGCCTTCGAGCCGCTGGTCAGGCGGCTGCGGCCGGACGTGGTCGTGGTGGTCGGCGACGTGAACTCCACCATGGCCTGCGCGCTGGTCACCGCCAAGTCGGGGGCGCTGCTCGGGCACGTCGAGGCGGGCCTGCGGAGCCGGGACTGGTCGATGCCCGAGGAGGTCAACCGGGTGGTGACCGACCGGGTCAGCGACTACCTGTTCGCTCCGTCGGACGACGCGGTGGCGAACCTGCGGGCCGAAGGCTACCGCGAGGATCAGATCCACCTGGCCGGGAACGTGCTGGTGGACACCCTGCTCGCCAACCTGGACCGGGCCCGCGACGGAGGCACCCTGTCCAGGCTCAGGCTCACGCCAGGGGAGTACGGACTGGTGACGCTGCACCGCGCGGCCAACGTGGACGACCCGGCGGTACTGGCCGCGCTGCTCTGCGCGCTCGACCGGGTCGCGCGGCTGTGCCCGCTCGTCTGGCCGGCCCATCCCAGGGTGGCCGGACGGCTGGGCGGCACGGGCCTCGCGGACCTGGCCGGCCAGGTCAGGATCGTTCCGCCGGCCGGCTATCTCGACTTCATCGCGCTCGAGGCGTCGGCGCGCCTGGTCCTGACCGATTCCGGCGGCGTGCAGGAGGAGACGACGGCGCTCGGGGTCCCCTGCCTGACGCTGCGGGACAACACCGAGCGCCCGATCACGCTCACCGAGGGAACGAACCAGCTGGTGGGCGTCGATCCGGCCCGGATAGTCGCGGCAGCGCGTCAGGTGCTCGCCGACCCGCCAGCGGCCAGGCGCCCGGCCCTGTGGGACGGCCGCGCCGGAAAGCGGATAGCGGCAGAACTGCTCGCGGGCGCCGGTGCGGCCGACCGGCCCCGGCCGACCAGCGCCCCGAAACACGCCGGGTCAGACCCCGCTGGCCCGGCTGCTGACGCCGGTGAGGCCGGCGCGGCGCATTGCCGACATGCCGCGGTCAGTACCCGGTCGTGACTGCGGTGGATAGCCCGCTGCCGCGGCCGTGCCCGAGCGCCGCGCTGAGCACCGCGACGACCCGCTGCTGCTGCGCCACGGTGATCTCAGCGAACAGCGGCAGGCTGAGCAGCTCGGGTGCGATCCGCTCGGCGACTGGGTGGCTGGCGCCGGCCCGGCCCAGGCCGGCGAATGCCCTGGTGCGGTGGATGGGCAGCGGGTAGTGCACTCCGGCGCCGATTCCGGCCGCGTTGAGCTCGCTCAGCACCCGGTCCCGCTCAGGTACCCGGATCACATACAGATGCCAGACGTGCTCGTTCCCGGCCAGTGTTCGCGGCAGGGTCACCTCGGCCAGCCCGGCCAGCGCCGCGTCGTACCTGGTCGCAGCCTCGCGCCGGGCGGCGTTCCAGGCGGCAAGCCTGCGCAGCTTGGCCGAGAGCACGACCGCCTGGAGGGTGTCCATCCGGCTGTTCACGCCGGGCACGATGTGCTGGTATTTCCGCGGCGAGCCGTGATGGCGGATCAGCCTGGCCAGCTCGGCCACATCATCGGAGCCGGTCAGCAGCGCTCCCGCGTCACCGTAGGAGCCCAGGTTCTTGCCCGGGTAGAAACTGGTCCCCGCCGCGTGCCCGAGCGAACCCGCGCGCATCCCGTTCCGCCCGGCGCCCTGCGCTTGGGCCGCGTCCTCGACGATCCAGGCGCCGATCCGGCCGGCCAGCGGCAGCAGCTGCTCGACCGGGGCGGCCTGACCGTACAGGTGCACGGGGATGATGGCCCTGGTGCGGGTCGTCACGGCCGCCTCCACGGCCGCCGGGTCGATCAGGTACGTGTCGTCGTCGGCGCAGTCGACGAGCACCGGGGTGGCGCCGGCCCGGCACACGGCCTCTGCGGTCGCGACGAATGTATTGGCCGGCAGGATGCACTCGTCACCGGTGCTGACGCCCAGCGCCCGCAGGGCGATCTCGATCGCGTCGGTGCCGTTCGCCACGGCCACGCAGTGCCGGGCACCGGTGAACGCGGCGAACTCGCGCTCGAACGCCGCCACCTGCGGGCCGCCGACGAACGCGTTCTCCGCGAGCACCTGCCGCCAGCCCTGCTCAACCTCGGCGGCCACGGCCGTGTGCTGCGCGGCCAGGTCAACCAGCGGTATCACACCCGTGTCGACCTCAGATCCGGGGTGCTGATCCGGGGGGACGATCCCCCCGATCCCCCCGCTGTGCTGCTCCGAGGGGACGACCCCCCTGATCCCCACGCGGTGCTGGTCCGGTGGGACGACTCACCTGATCCCCACGCGGTGCTGGTCCGGTGGGACGACCCCCCTGATCCCCACGCGGTGCTGATCCGGGGGGACGACTCACCGGAACCTCCCGTGGTGCGGGCCCGGAGTGACGACCTCCCTGACCTCCGCGCTGTGCCGGTCCGGTGGGACGACCCCCCTGATCCCCGCGCGGTTCCGCGTGCCCCGGCCGGTCTGCGCCGGCGGCTCGGCGAATCAGGGCGGGCATCAGATCGGTGCCTCTGCGGTGCCGCGGGGCCGGCGCCCCGGCTGCGGAGCGCTCCGGGGCGCCCGCTCGTGCCGCGGCACGGATGACCGAGATCACGAGATCCTGGTCCGCCTCGGTCATCTCGTGATAGAGCGGCAGGATCAGCGAGGAAGCGGAGAGCCGCTCGGTCACCGGCAGCGGCGCGCCGGAGTGACCGGCATAGGCAGGCTCGGTATGCGCGGCCATGATGCCGCGCCTGGCGCCGATCCCCGCGTCGGCGAGCCTGCGCAGCAGCGCGTCCCGGCCCACCGTGAAGTCGGCGGGCAGCAGCACCCAGAACGACTGGAAGTTCGTGGTGCCGTGGTCCGGGTCCCCCATGGTGATCAGGCCCGGATCGTCGGTCAGCAGGTCCTGGTAGCGCATGGCGAGCTGACGTCTGCGCGCGACCAGCTGCCCGAGCTTGCGCAGCTGGACAAGGCCGATCGCGGCCTGCACGTCGGTCATCCGGAAGTTGAACCCGGTCTCCAGATAGCGCTCGGCCAGCGGCTGCCTGCTGACCTGGCGCCGCGCCGCGCCGACGTCCATCCCGTGCTCGCGCAGCCGCCGCAGCCGGTCGGCCACCGCGCCGTTCGAGGTGGTGAGCATGCCGCCCTCGCCAGTGGTGATGAGCTTGCTCGGCTGGAAGGAGTAGGCCGCGAGGCTGGCGCTGGCGCCCGCCGGCCTGCCCCGGTAAGTCGACCCGGCGGCACACGCGGCGTCCTCGATCACCGTGATGCCGCGCGGCTCGCACAGCGCTCGCATCCCGTCGAGGTCGGCTGGGACGCCGGCCTGGTCGACCAGGATGACGGCGCGGGTCCGGCCCGACAGGTGCGGCTCGACCGTCCCCGGGGTGAGGTTCTGGGTCGCGTACTCGACGTCAGCGAAGACCGGCTGCGCGCCGACGTACCTGGCCGCGTTGGCTGTGGCGATGAACGACAGCGACGGAACGACGACCTCGTCACCTGGCCCTACTCCGGCCGCGATCAGGGCAAGGTGCAACGCTGCCGTGCAGGATGACAGGGCGACCGCATGCTGGGTGCCGATGGCGGCGGCGAACGCTTCCTCGAACTCGGCGACCCGCGGTCCCTGCGCCACCCAGCCGCTCAGGACTGCCGCCGCGGCGGCGACGGCCTCCTGGGCGCCGAGCCAGGGACGCATGACCGGGATCGTCACCTGGCTCGCCGCTGGATCGGCCAGCGCCTCAGGCAGCTGGCCGCCGAGCACGTCAGGCAGCTGCCCGGTCCGGGCGTCAGCCATCGTATCGGTCACCGAGCCCGGCCTCGGGCCGGTCAGCGAGCCGGTCATCGGAGCGCTCCAGCCCTGCGCCCGGCTCGCCGCCAGGTCACCAGCCGTTCGAGTCCTCCCGCCAGGCCGCCCGCCGCCTCCGGCGGCTCGCCCGCCGATATCCGCGCCATCCAGTTGATCAGCAAATCGGTCCGCCGGCCGTAGCCGTCCGTCCGCCGGCCGTAGCCGTTGAAGTATCGAAGTGCCACGTAGTCGTGCCCCCGCATCTGCTGGAAGCCGGGCAGCAGGCCCTCGCCGAAGGTCTTAGCCGCGCCGTAGAGGGTGTCGTTCGGGTAGGGATGATGCCGTTCCGGCCACGGGCACTCGTCGGCCAGGCCGCACACCGAGGCCGAGGACGCGCAGATGGTCGACCCGATCGGGCCGGCTCCGCCGGGGACCAGGCAGTGCTGGCCGCTGATCATCTGCGCTCCGCAAGGCTGACCCCGACGCGCGCGCCGTCCTGATCGGCACTCTGCGACGCCGCCTCGAGCAGGGCGAGAACCCGCAGGCCGCTCGTTCCGTCGGTGAGCGGCGGTCGGCGCTGCGTGATCGCGCCGGCGAATTCCGCCATCACGGACAGCAGCGCCTCGCGCTCGGCCAGCGCGGGAACACGCATGTCGCCGATCCGGTACGACACCAGCGCCTGCCTGCGCTCGTCGGGATCGAGGCAGCCGCTCGGCCGGCGTTCCACGCCGCGATCGTGGATCATGAGCCGGGCGGCCGGGTTCATGTCGTCCCAGACGATGGTCCGTCTCGAGCCGCCGAAGATCGTCGTCCGGACCTTGATCGGGCTCAGCCAGTTGACGTGCAGGTGGGCGATCGCCCCGTTGGACAGCCAGACCGATAGGTAGCCAAGGCACGCGCAGCCGGCCTCGAGCGGATCGGCGCCGTGTGCGGCGACCGCGACCGGCACGACGTCATCGGGCAGGACGAAGTCCAGGATCGACAGGTCATGCGGCGCGAGGTCCCAGAGCACGTCGACGTCGGGCTGCACCAGCCCGAGGTTGATCCGGACCGAATCGACGAACTGAAGCTCGCCGAGCTCTCCGCCGCGGATCATCTCCCTGACCCGGGCCACGGCGGATGTGTAGCAGTAGGTGTGGTCGCACATCAGGGCCAGCTGGGCGTCCTGCGCCAGCGCGATCAGCTTCTCCGCCTCGCCGGCCGACGCGGTGAGCGGTTTCTCCACGAGGACGTGCTTGCCGGCCGCCAGAGCGGCGCTGACCAGCTCGTAATGCGTGGCCGCCGGCGTGGCGATGGCCACCGCGGCGACCTCGGCGTCATCGAGCACCGCGTCGAAGCAGGACGTGGCGCGCACGATCGTGTGGTAGCCGAGAACGGCATTGGCGCGATCCAGATCAAGGTCGCACAGCCATTTCAGGTGAAATGCGCGGGTGGCGAGCGCGGTTCTGACGAGATTCGGTCCCCAGTAGCCCGCCCCGATTACGGCCAGCCCGATGGGCGACTTCTCCTTGCTCACTCGGATCTCCGCCTCCGATACGGACCCGTGGTTAGATACCGCGACATCAAGGAACTGGCCAGGTATGTTGCTGACCGATTTGCGGGCGTTACGCTTACTGCTTTCAATATGTAACTTTACCGCGCAGGAACTGTTATCTTCGCAAGTCCTGAAGTGTAGCGTGGGTCAGCACAAGTTGTTCGAGGCTCGCGCGAAATCCCGCACCCGATCGCCGCAGCCGTCCATACTGTTCCGTCGTGACGACTGTCGTGACTCCCGCGCATAACGAGAGCCGTGTCATAGGCCGGCTGCTGAGCCAGCTAATGACCGGCGCGCAGCCAATCGGGCAGCCAAATGAGATGAATGTGATTGTGATCGCCAACTGGGGCACGGATGACACGGCTGACGTGGCGGCCGCATTCGGCCCAAAGGTCCGCGGCCTTTCCGTTCCGGTTGCCTCTAAACACCGCGCGCTGGTCACCGGCGACGGAGCGGCGACTGGCTTTCGCCGGATCTGTATCAACGCGGGCTTCCTGGTCGGCAGCACCGGCTGGGAGATCTTGTTCCCCTCGTCCTGGTTCTGGCAATGCGGGCCGGATCTCGTGCCGCGGCGGCTGCCCGGCGAGCAGCCCGGCCCGGTCTGGATCCGCGAGCTGCCCGCCCCGGACCTGGCGCGCCGGAGCATCTGATGTCAGCGGAATCCGGGCAGCCGCGGGACCGGCCGGACGTCACCGCGGACGAAGGCGTGATCATCGGCTATCCGATGTCGCGCGGGAGCGGCGGCTCGCTCATCCTGGGCGCCGGCGCGCGGCTGCGGTCGGGAACCACGATCTATGACGGTTCGGTGATCGGGCCCGGCCTCCAGACCGGGCACGGCGTGGTGATCAGGGAAGGCTGCGCGATCGGCGACGACGTCGCCGTCTGGAGCAACAGCGTCATCGACTACGGCTGCCGGATCGGCAACCGGGTGAAGATCCACTGCAACTGCTACGTCGCCCAGTTCACCGACCTCGACGATGACGTCTTCCTGGCGCCCGGCGTCACGATCGCCAACGATCTCTATCCGGGCGACGCGCGATCCGCCGAGGTGATGGGCGGTCCGCGAATAGGCAGGGCAGCCCAGGTGGGAGTCAACAGCACCATCTTGCCGTACGTGCAGATTGGCGCCGGGAGCCTGATCGGCGCAGGCTCCGTCGTCACCCGCGACATTCCGCCTGGCGCGGTCGCGTTCGGCAATCCGGCGGCCGTTCGCGGTGCGGTCGCCGACCTGAGGGCGGTCGACGAGCGCATCGTCGCCGAGACCTGGTCGGTCAGCCGTTACCGCCTGCTCGATGAATCTGGCGGCTAGCCGGGCCGTGCCGGGCGTGGGGCTCAGCCTGCGGGCCGCGAGCCCGCGGTTGGCGGTCGGGAATGAAAGTCCCTGGCCAGCGCCTGGTCTGGATCCCGATCCGGGCGCGGTCAGCATGACCGCGCGGAGTCTGGCCCGTCGTCGGCGCCGGGTCGCCGCAGGAGGCGATCGAGCCGGCGGGCTCACAGGTGTCGGGACGGTTATCGAACACCAGTGAGCGGGTCAGCGTGACCGAGCCTGGTATGCCGAACTGGTCGCCGTCGCGGCTGCCGCCGCCTGCCGTCGCGGCTGCCGCCGCCTGCGGCCGCGGTATCGCCGGCGATCAGGCCGTCCGTGACGGCCAGTACCCAGTTGCCGCAGATCCCGCCGCCCGTCAGGTTGGTGCTGATCGGGGCAGCGAAGCCGCCAGCGGATAGGCGCACAATGGTGTCAGGCTCAGCACCTCGCCACCTCCGGCGCAGGCAATGGCCACGGCCAGCGCGGTGGCGGCGCACGGACTGTCAGCGACGCCGGATGCCGTCTGCGCTGCGCAGGGCCGGTGACCCCCAGCGCGGCGGCGCTGAGGATGACTGCCGTAGTTCTCGCTGGCATCGCGCTCAATGACCCATTCATCACATGCGATACTCCGGCCGGTGGCTGCGACTCAGGTCGCAGGGTAGGCGCTCATGGCCTCGGCTGGCTCGATCCGGACGGCACGCCAGGACGGGCACAATCCAGCGACGAGGCCGGCTGCCGCGCCGATCAGCGGCGCTGGCAGCACCGTCAGGGGGGCGATGACGGGAGTCCAGTCTCGCGCGATCGCGATCAGGACGACGGCGATCACGCCGAGGCTCGTCCCGGCGATGCCGCCGAGCAGGCCGAGAAGCGCGGACTCGACCAGGATCTGGGCAGCGATGTGCCGCCGCCTCGCGCCCAGTGCCCGGCGCAGCCCGATCTCCGCTGTCCGCTCGGCGAGGGCGAGCAGCATGACGTTGGCGATGCTGGCGGCGCCGACGAGCAGGCTGATCCCGGCGAGCGTGAGGAACAGGCCGGTCAGGATGCTTGCCACCTGGCTGCCCAGGCGCGCCGGACTCGGGGGCACGGTGACCGCGTACCGCGCCGGATCATCCGGGCTGATCGCCAGCGGCGCCTGGCGGGCGACCAGTTGCGCGGCCCCAGGCCTGGTCCTGACCAGCACGCCGGGCTCGGCGCCAGGGCTGTCGGGCGGCGAGTCCCAG
Source organism: Streptosporangiaceae bacterium (assembly GCA_035604275.1). Classification (GTDB taxonomy): domain Bacteria; phylum Actinomycetota; class Actinomycetes; order Streptosporangiales; family Streptosporangiaceae; genus Chersky-822. Next base: position 27,038 of record DATNIU010000029.1, read on the forward strand.
ATCGCGATCGCGGTCGTCGACGGCATCAGGACGGAGCCGATCACCCACGGCTGGCCGCGGACATGGCTGATGATCCCGACCACGGTGCAGGGCAGGCCGCCGATCATGACGGCGGGCTGATGACTGACGCTGGTCACGCCCAGCCGGCGGGCAGCCCCGGCGCCCAGCAGGCAGGAAGGCTCCGCGCGGGCCTGGTCCCAGGTGCCGAACAGCCGTCCCTGGCTCAGCTGAGCGCCTACCGCCGCCAGGAAGCCAGGTGTCGCGGCGACCAGCGCGGGGGGCGATCCGGTCGGCCGGGCCGTGCGGTCCGGAGCGCCGGCCGGCCGGGCGGGCAGTACCGACGGACTGGCGATCGTGAGCCGCCAGTACATGCCTGCGACCACGACACCGTGCAGCGCGTCCAGCCGGCGCTGGGTGTCCGGCGGGAACGGACCGCCGGCCGCCAGCTGTCCTGAGTGCGTGACCGTAATCCGGACCTCCGTCGCCAGCCGCTGGTTGAATGCCGACGTGACCTGCCCGGCTGCCGTCGAGGACAGCCCGAGCACGGCGACGAACCCGGCGACGGCGAGCACCGTGCCAAGGCCGGTGAGCGCCGATCGCAGCGGGCGGGCCGCGATCACCGCAGCCGCCTCGCCGATCACGTCCCGCGCCCGCATCCGGGTCGGTTCGGCAATCCGGCGGCTCACCGGCCGGGGCTCATTGCCCGGTCGGCGAGCAGGTCGGCGCCGAGGCCGAAGGACCGGGTGCCGCAGTCAGCGAGCAGCGGGTCGCGCGTCACGATCAGAACGGTGCCGCCATCGCGGTGCACGGCGCTGAGCAGATCGATGATCCGGTCGGTGGTGCCAGGATCCAGGCTCGCGGTGGGCTCGTCGCACAGCAGCAGGCTTGGTCCGCCGGCCAGCGCGCGGGCGATCGCGGCAAGCTGCCGTTCCCCGGCTGACAGCTGGCCGGCCAGGGCGCCGGCCAGCCCGGCGATTCCGACCCGGTCCAGCATGTCCATCGCCCTGCGCTGCCTGCGCTGGGCACGCAGGCCCCGATAGAGCAAGGCAAGCGAGACGTTGTCGGCGACCGAGCGGGACAGCAGCAGCTGGGGCCGCTGGAACACGAAGCCGATCTGCCTGCCGCGCAGCGCTGCCGCGTCCCGGTCGCCGAGCAAGGCTGTGTCGATGCCGTTCAGCCGGTACCGGCCCGTTGTCGGCCTGCCGAGCAGCCCGATCACGTTCAGCAGCGTCGTCTTGCCCGACCCGGCCGGCCCGGTCACGGTGACCAGCTCACCGTGACCGACGGTCAGGTCGACCGGGCTCAGCGCGGTCACCGGAGGCGGTCCGCTGTGGCTGAGGCCGACGCCGCGCAGTTCGATCGCGGGCGGCAGCGGCAGTAGCCAGCTCAGGCCGTGGATCGACATCTCAGTCACCGGCTCAGCCCGATCACGACCCGGTCTCCGGCCGCCAGCGCTCCGGGCGTGGCAGGCCGCACGGCGACCAGCCCGCCGGCCGAGACGCCGGTCACGACCTTCACCCTGACCTTCCGCCCGCCGCCGGCGATGCGGATCACCTGCGCCGAGCGGCTGGCGGCCGGGGCGATCGCCGCCAGCGGGACCGCGAGCACCGGCCGGCTGGTTGCCGCGATCAGCAGCGTCAGCCGTACCTTCGCGCCGATCAGATGCTGCGGCAGCGGGCGCAGCCCGGAGACCGCGACCGGATAGCCGGCGCCTGACCCGCTGACCTTCCCGTTCCGCACGGGATATGACCCGACATAGGTGACCACGCCGTACCGGGCCAGCCGGAGGCCTGCTGAGGTTATCCTGGCCGTCATCCCGGCTCGCACCAGCCGCGCCTGGTACCTGCCGAGCTTCCCGGTCACGGTGGGGGCCCCGGTCGCGAGCCGGATCACCGGCCCGCCGGTTACCACGGTCCCCGCACGCGCGTTCACCGAGACCACGAGCGCGGACGACGCGGGGATGTAAACGACCTCGCTGATCGGCAGGTAAGCCTCGGCGGGCTCGGACTGGTGCCCGGCCGACGCTGACCAGCGCCCTCCTGGCCGGTTCCCGGTCGCCCTCGGGTGCCACGCGGCGGACGGCGGAACCCCCGTACCGGACAGCGGAATCCCCGTACCGGCCGGCCGAATGCTCGTGCTGGACGGCGGCGGGTCAGCGGTCGGCCGGATGCCCGTGCTGGCCGACCGGATCCCTGTGCTGGCCGGCCGGATGCTCGTGCCGGACGGGGGCGGGTCAGCGGCCGGCTGCCTCTCAGTGCGGTCGATCGGGGCGGCGTAGCCGAGATGCCGGTAGAACAGCGCCAGCGCGAGTTCGGTGCTTTCGCCGAAGTACCCGCGCGGGTCGAAGTCGGCGTAGCCGAGCCGTTCAAGTGCCCGCTGGAGCTGGGTTACGTCCGGGCCGGTGTCGCCCTCACGCAGATCGCGGTACGCGGGCAGCATGCCCTGGAGCGCGAAGACCGGCCGCCCGTCGACCTCGGTCAGGAGATCTCCGGGCCAGACCCGCTGACCCGTCCGGACCGGCATCCGGGTGACGATGACCGTGCTGTACGGAGCCGACGCCGTGACGTCGATCGTCTTGCCCGCGCTCACCCGGCCGCCGAATACGACGGTGCTGCGCAGGACCTGCCACCGCACGGTGGCGGTGAGCACCGACGGCGCCGGGGGTGCCGCCTGCGACGCCACCTGCAGCGGCGACTCGATAAAGCCAGAAGCCACCAGGCCGATCGCTGACATCGTGACCGCGCCGATGGCGACCCCAGCCAGGAAGGCACGCCCCCCGTGCACTGGCGCACGCTACCACGCCGGGTCGCACTCCGACCGGATCCCGCGATATGGCTGGCCACGAGAGCGGCCGAGCCAGAGCGGCTGCGGAAGCGGGTGTCCGCCGAGCGAGAACGGCTGCGGAAGCCTGTGGCCGCCGGGCGGGATCGGTTGCCGGGGCCGGCTCAGCCGCGAGCCGGAGTGGTTGCGGAAGCCCGTGTGTCGGCTGGGCGGGATCGGGTGCGGGGGCCGGCTTAGCCGTGATCCGGTGCGACCGCGGGAGTCGTAAGACTGCTGAGCCGGTGGGTCGCGGAAGCCGTGTGGTCGCTGGCAGGGACCGGCCGGAGGTCGCGGATATCCGCCGGGCCCCGACGGTCAGCGCCGGCCGGCGGTACGTGCCGCCATGCTCACCGCCTGCTGTGCCGCCAGCATCGGACCGATGACCACGACCGGGCAGCGGGCGTGGCTGAGGCAGGCCCTGATGACAGGCCCGACCGGCCGGTCGGCCGGCAGCGAGTCGACATGGTCAGCGTACGACGGCAGGGAGCCCGCACCGAGCACCAGCAGGCTGGCGTCCGCTGACGCATCGGCAAGGATCCGCTCGGCGGTGCCCTCGGCCAGCTCGACCGTCATGTCAACGCTGGCCGGCTCGCCGACGACAGCCCGGACCTCGGCCGCCAGATGCGCTACGGCCATCGCCTCGGATACCCGGACATGGATATTGCCTGCCGCGGCGTAGTGTGCGCGCGCCGGGTGCGACTGCCAGGCCTCAATGACCCGGAGTGCCGCGCCCTGGCGCCGCGCTTCCTGCGCCGCCCAGTGCAGGGCGGCCAGCGAGGCCCCAGAGCCGCTGACGCCCACCAGGATGACTGGCTGTTGCCCGCTGCGGTCCATGACGGCCTCCTTCATATCAGGCGCCCTCGGCGCCCGGTAGGGCCGGGTATCCCGCACGCCCGCTCGCCAGGCGCCTTCCGCGCCCGGCAGGGCCAGGCGTCCCCGCGCACCCGCTCGCCAGGCGCCCTCCGCGCCTGTCAGGCCAGACGTCCCGCAGAACGCCGCTTACCAGGCGACCCCAGCGCCTGCGTACTCAGTCTGTCGTTTGCGCGTCTGGGCGAACTAGGGAACAAGGTCCCGATTCGGCGGGAGCAAGGGCGCGGCAGGACGGTGGCGAGGCAGCGTCCCACCTGCTGTGCTCGGCTAGCAGCGCGCGATCGCCCGCGGCCTCGATCGTGACACACAAGCCGCTTGACCAGCGCCCGCCGCCCTGGCCGCCACCGCGATCTTGCCATCGCAGTCGCCGACCGCGCAGCATCCGGCATCTGGCGACGCGCGCCGCCCAACGATTTCGTGTCCCATTGCACGCTCACTCGCAGGTGTAGCCCCCTGCATACGCGGTCGCGCGGTCGGCGAACAGATGGACGGCCTCGCAGCTTGCCGGGAGTCCACGCCGGGATCGGTGTAATAGCCGTCCTCGGCAGTCGTCTGGGCCCCCTCCGGCACCGGGCAATCCGGTCCGGATGCCGCTGGCGTCGGGATGAGTCGGCGCCGCGGGTCACGGGCCGTGGCTGGCTGCGAGCAGCGCGAGCCAGATGCGGCGAGCGCAGTCAGCTCGCGTGGCGCGCGGCGAGTGCGACTAGCTCGCGTGGCGCGCGGCGAGCGCGACTAGCTCGCGCCGGCCCTGCCGCCCGGTCTTGGCGACCAGGCTGGCGATGTGCGTCTCGACCGTCTTAGGCGAGATGAACAGGCGGCTGGCGATCTCGGTGGTCGAGCAGCCCCGGCCCACCAGCACGAAGACGTCCATCTCGCGGCTGGTGACGCCAAGCCTCCGCAACTGCGATGGCACGCTGGTGTTTCCTCGGCCAGATCGCGGGACCCGCTCGCCCGCGCGCCGGAGTATGCCACGGCAGGCGGTAGCGAGGCGATCGTGACCCGACGCCTCGAGGTCGCCGATCGCGTCACGCAGCCAGGCGGCGGGCTCGCCCCAGCCGTCCTCCAGCGCGGCCGGGGCGACCAGGCGGTGCAGGGCATGGTTCCACCAGGGCGCGCAGTGCTGGAAGAGCCTGCCGCCCTCGGCGGCTAGCTCACCGGCCAGATCTCGCTGGCCGTCCCGGCCTTGGAGCACGGCCTCGGCGTACGCGAGGCATCCCCGGTTCCAGTATGCGACCTCGGCACCTGTCGCACGGGCCTCGTCAATGGCCTGCCGTCCCTCTGTGCCGCAGATCGTCTGGAGCAGCGGCCAGTACCCCCAGGCGAGAGAGGGGGCCGACAGCGGTTCCTTGCGCGCGTACGAAATCGCGTTGCTGCTCGCGTCGGCCGCGCTGGCCAGATCGTTGACGAAGATCGCGGCAGTCACGCGCGCCTCGCCCCAGGCAGTGGTCAGGATCTCCGGGTCGCCGGGCGCGGTGGCCTCGGCTTGCTCCGCGACCAGCTCCGCATGCTCGCGCTCAGTCCTGATCCCGAAGAGGCATGCCTGCACGCTCAGTGCCATGGCCTCGACCCGGCGCATGTTGAGGCGGCCGGCGGCCTGCTGGCACTGGCTGGCCGCGGCGAGCGACCGTTCGAGGTCGGTGCCCATGCTCCAGGCGTTGGCAAGCTGGAGGTCGAGTACCGTCGTGGTGGAGATCGCGCCTGACTCCAGAGCGAGGCGCTTCGCCTCTGCTAGGCGCTCCGAGCCGCCGTTCGCCAGCATCTCGATCGTGCCGAGTTCGTGCAGGGCGCGAATCTGCCGGAGCGGGAGCTCATGGCCGGAGGCGATCTGGTAAGCCCGCTCGAACGCGGCCTGGGCGGCCTCGATGTCACGCACCCGTTCCCGCCGTCCGACGACTTCGAGCGCCTCGCAGGCTGCCTCGGCCGCGGAGCCGGTCAGCCCGGCGGACTCCGCGGCAGCGAGGGACCGGTGAGCGAGGTCGAGGGCACGATCGGGATCACCACCGTCGATGGCGCATCGCGCGGCCACCGCGTCGGTCCAGCCGGCCAGGGCAGGGTCCGCGGACGCAGCTGCGAGCGAGCGTGCCGCTGCGGCCTGCTGCTCCGCCGCGACCACGCGGTCGCTTTCCGACAATGACCTGGCGACTCTCAGCCGGATGCAGGCCTTCCGCGCCAGCGGCGCTCCGGTCGCGTCAAGCTCGGCGAGCAGCCGCTCCGCCGCGGGTACTAGCTGGTCACAGTCGCCGGCGAACATGAGCACATTGGTAAGGGTGTCATCGATGTCGATGAGCAGCTCGGGTTCCGCCGAGGCGGTCTTCGCGAGCACGGCCCTGGCCTTGCCCAGTGATGCGCGGGCGCTGGTCAGGGCGCCGTGGCGGAAGGCCCGCCGGCCCGCCTCAAACAGCAGCGCGGCGGCTCGCACCGGCTGACCTGCCGCCTCGTGCAGGTCGGCGGCCAGCTCGCACCAGGCGCCTGGCAGACCGGGATGAGCGTCCTCGATCGCCGCTGCTGCTCGGGCGGACCGCCCGGCAGCCTCCGGCGGCAGCAGGTCCGACAGGATCGCATCCCTTGTCAGCGAGTGACGGAACCTGAGCACCACCTGGCTCGAGCTGTCCGGCTCGATCAGCTGCACCTCGCGGGCCCGCCGCAGCGCGGCGAGCACCTCCGGCTCGGTCACCTCGGCGACCGCTGGCAGCAGAGTCCAGTCGAACTGCCGGCCGAGCACGGCCGCTGACACGATGACGTCGGTCACCTCAGGGCCGAGCCCGGCCAGCCTGTTCCGCACGGATCCGGCGATCGAGGTCGGAACGCCGGTGGTGATGTCCTCGTTCACTGCCCAGCCAGCCTCGCAGTGCATGAGCTCGCCAGACGAGGCAGCGGCGGCAAGGAGTTCCTCCACCGCGAACGGCAGGCCGTCGCAGTCCCTGAGCAGCCGCTGCCCCATAGCGGGCGGCACGGTCTGCTGATCCAGGCAGGCCGCGGCCATCTGCTCGACTTGCTGACCGGTCAGCCGGGGCACCTGCACCACGGCGCCCGCGCGCCTGGCGTGGATGGTCCGCACGACATCCAGGGCCGCCGACGGCTCACTGTTGCGAAGCGTGGCCACGCACAGAACACTCCGGTCCGCGAGGTTGTCGGCGAGATACTCCACGATCGCGAGCGTCTCAGGGTCGGCCCACTCGAGTTCTTCGAGCACGAGCAGCGTGCCTGCCTTGCTGAGCAGCGTGAGCAGGCGCACCAGCGCCTCGCCCAAGATCAGCGGCGAGATCTCGGCATCGCGCTCGCCACCGGTGTCCCAGGCCGGAACCAGCGAGCCCAGAGCCGGCCGGAACTCCGCGATCTCGGCCGCGTCCGGAACCTCCGTCGTCCGAGTAGCGCCCATCAGCGCCTCGACGACCGGCCGGAGCGGCACTGGCGTGGCGGCCTGCACGGCGCGGCCGGTAAGGATGAGGACGTCCCGTGCGGCCGCGATCGAAGCGGCCTCCCTGGCTAGCCTTGATTTTCCCACGCCCGGCTCGCCGACCAGGAAGATCACGCCGCCGGTTTCGTCGGACAGTCGGTCCAGGCCGTCAGTAAGGGCGGCAAGCTCGCTCTCGCGGCCGACCAGTGCTTGACACTGCATTTCCCCCATCGAGCGATCTTACCTGTCACTTGTAGTTACGTCATATTGACGTTACGTGATACGGCCAGGCCGGGCGGTACTCCGCAGTTCCGGGCGAGCTCGCGGGCCCCGCCACCAGCCTCGGGCCGGCTAGAGCAGCGGTTGGCGCGGAAGCTTCAGAGACCAGCCTGGCCGGCGTCGTCGGCGTCTGCCGGTACAGGCGGCCGATCGACCAGGCCGGGGGCACAGATCGGCCGATCGGCCCGCCCTGCGGCGGAGCCGCTGCCATAGAGCCGGGCCCAGCTCGGTCGATCGGGAGCTGGCGCTGGGGCGGGTATCGGCGCGCCTGTGAGGCGCGCGGGTCAGTCGATGGGAGGCCGGTCCGGCCAGCGGATCCGCTGGGCGGTGACGCCCTCACGCTGGACGCGGGCGAGGCGCAGCAGCCAGCTGGCGATTCCGGCCGCGCCCTGCATCAGGCCTAGGTCCGGCTCAAGCTCGGGCGGGTCCCGCCGGTACTCGGTATTCGACCAGCGGATCCCGGCCCCGTCGTCGATGCGCCGGTCAAGCACGTCGCTGGCCAGGTCGGCCGCCCACTCCAGCCACTCGATGTCCCCGGTCTGCTGGTACCGGTCGAGCGCCATCTCACCGACTCCCGCTGTCCCGCAGCACTGGCCGAGGTTGTCCCAGAATCCTGGAAACAGGCGCTGGGGCAGTCCGCTGCGCCGCACCGCCTGCCGCGCTGCCTCGGCATGGCCGGCCCATCCCCGTCCGGGCCGCAGCCGTTCGAGCTGCTGGAACAGGCGGAGCGTGCCGGTGGGTCCATGGCACCATCCGTAGCTGAGCGGCGCCGCGGGCTCGGCGGGCGGTACGACGGGCGGCACGGCCAGCGTGCCGTCGGAGCGGCTGCCGAGCCGGACCAGGTACCGCCCGGCTGCCTCGGCGACGTCCACCAGGTCGCTCCTGTCGACCGCCGCGCCCGCCGCAGCCAGGGCATATCCGATGCCGGCCGCGCCGTGCGAGAAATTCGGCATGAAGACCTGGCGATTCGCTCTCGGGTACCAGTCCGGCTGGTCATCGGCCCATTGTGCCTGGGCGACGAGCCGGTCCCCGATCGCGGATATGGCGGGCCGGACGGCGGCATCCCCGATATCGATCAGCGTGAGCAGGATCCCGGCCTCGCCGGAGGTCACATCCCGCCAGCTACTCACTGGCCGGCCGGCCGCCGTGAGGTCGGTGATGCTGCGCGTGGCTGTCAGCGCCGCCTCTGCCGCATCCCTGTCGCCGCTGACCGACGCCCAGATATGCAGCGCCGCCGCGCCTCCGCTGAGCCCTGTATACAGTCCAAGATCAGGACTGTCGGGTTCGTCATCCCAATCGTCTGGCGCAGCGTTGGCCATGGCCCAGGCACCAACCGATGCCAGGCTGCGCAGTCGGGTGGCCGCGGCTCGAGCATGATCATCGAAGTCGCCGATGCCGCTGAGCCTGGCCTCGGAGAGCGCCACGAGCACCCCGGCGGTTCCGCCGTACAGGTCATCGGCCAGCGGTGCGTCGGCCGCGCGCGTCCCTGGCCAGGTCGCACCGCAATCGGTGACGACCGCGCCATCAGTCACCCACCGCAGCGCGCCAGAACCAGCATTGAACGCGTCAATCACCGTCCCATGATTACATAACGTAGTAGCTCGATCACCTATCGCCACAGCTATTGAGTCGCGGACAGCGCCCACTCACCGTGCCACGCACCGGGGCCGGGTCACCGCAGGATCGGGTCGATTTCTCAGCTGTATTCGCTGAGAAATCGACCCAAACCTGGCTGCCGAGAGGGGCAACAGGCAGGCGGTGCCGTGCGGCGCGGCCGGTGTGGCGTGCGGAGGAGGGCGGCGCTGTGCGGGGGAGTGCGGTGCCGTGCGGCGCGGCTGGTGTGGCGGGCGGGGGCGTGCGGTGCCGTGCGGCG
>DATNIU010000030.1:0-10772 GCA_035604275.1 Streptosporangiaceae bacterium
GGCCGGATCACGCCGGCCGATCGGACCACGCTGTCCGATCGGCCCTGTGATGCTGAGCGGCCTGGTCACCCCGTGCCGGGTCGGCTCGGATCGGCCCGGCACGGGATGGTTCTGGCTGTCAGGTCGACAAGACGACCGACATCGGTGAGTGCACCTTGTCAAGCACCTTGCCGTTGCCCAGGTACATGTGCACGCCGCAGGGCAGGCACGGGTCGAAGCTGCGCACCGCCCGCATGATGTCGATGCCCTTGAAGCGGTCCGGCGGGTTCTCCTCGAAGATCGGCGTGTTCTGCACCGCGTCCTAGTACGGCCCCGGAGTCCCGAAGCTGTCGCGCACGCTGGCATTCCACGGCGTGGGCGGGTACGGGTGATAGTTCGCGATCTTGCCGCCCCTGATCACCATGTGGTGCGAGAGCACGCCGCGGACGGCCTCGGTGAAGCCGCAGCTGTTCGCCTCGTCTGGCACCGTGAACGGCTCCCAGGTCTTCGTCCGGCCGGCCCGGATCTCGGCCAGCGCCTTCTCGGTGAAGTGCAGCGCGCAGGCGGCGGCGTAGGCCTGGAAGTAGGTACGGGCCCGGTCCCGCTCGATGGCGTTGGACAGCGGCCGCCCCGCGGCGTCCACCGGGATCTTCCACTCGTAGGTGACCTCTGGCTTGCTGACCGTCTTCGGCAGGTGGATCAGCACGCTGTGCCCGGTCGACCTGACGTAGCCGAAGTCGACCAGGCCGCCGAGCGCGGTCGCCCAGAGCCTGGCGATCGGCCCGCCGCCGGTGTCGCAGGCCAGGTGATCGGTGCCGTCGAACCAGCGTGGCGACATGACCCAGCTGTACTTGCTGTCGAAGTCCCGCTTGGCGGGGCGCGGGATGGTGTGCTGGTTCCACGGGTGCCTGCGGTCCACCGGGTTTCCCAGCGGGTCGCGAGTCACGAACATCTCCTGGTCTTCCCAGTCCTCGTAGTACGAGCTGCCGAGCAGGATCCTGATCCCCAGGTTGATCTTGACCAGGTCGTTGGTCAGGAGCTGGCCGTCCCTGATCACGCCGGGGCTGACGAACATCTTGCGGCCCCAGTCGGTCATGTTCTCGTACTTGAAGTCGCAGTGCTCCGGGTCGTTGAGGCTGCCCCAGCAGACCAGGTCGGCACGGCGCCTGCCGACCTCCTCATAGCCCGGCAGGGCCTGGTAGAAGAAGTCGAAGAGATCGTCGTGCATCGGCACGACGCGCTTCATGAACTCCACGTAGCGCATCAGCCTGGTCAGGTAGTCGGTGAACAGCTGTACGGTAGCCGTCGTGCCCACGCCGCCCGGGTAGAGCGTGGACGGGTGCACGTGGCGCCCCTCCATCAGGCAGAACATCTCGCGGGTGGAGCGGCTGACAGCAAGCGCCTCGCGGTAGAACTCGCCTTCAAGCGGGTTGAGCGAGCGCATGATGTCGCCGATGAACTTGTAGCCATGGTCGGCCGCGTGCGGCGCCTCGGTCCGGTTGGCCAGCTCGAGCACCCCGGGGTTGGTCTCGCCGACCATCCGCTCGCAGAAGTCCACGCCGACCAGGTTCTCCTGGAAGATGTTGTGGTCGAACATGTACTCAGCGGACTCGCCGAGGTTGATGATCCATTCGCCCAGATGCGGCGGGCGGACACCGTAGGCCATGTTCTGGTTGTAGACCGAGCAGGTGGCGTGGTTGTCGCCGCAGATCCCGCAGATCCGGCTGGTGATGAAGTGCGCGTCCCGCGGGTCCTTGCCCTTCATGAAGATGCTGTAGCCGCGGAAGATCGACGAGGTGCTGTGACACTCGACGACCCGCTTCTGCTTGAAGTCGATCTTGGTATAGATTCCCAGGCTTCCCACGATCCGGGTGATCGGGTCCCAGGCCATCTCCACGATGCCGGTGTCATCGGTCGTGGTCATCGCTCACCTCTCCCTTCCGGGGTTCCGGCAGCGCGCAGACGGCCGGAACCGGTCGATGTCACCAGCTCTTCTGATATCCGGTGAGGAGCTCGTCGCCCTTCTTGCGCCATTTCGGCTCTTCGTCGGCGGTCCTCGCGGTGAACCCGCGCAGCGTGCGGATGACCGTTCCGTACAGCGTGCTCGCCGCGGTCGAGACCTTCGATCCCGGTGGTTCGTCCATGAACGGCATGAACTTATCGGGGAAGCCGGGCATCGTGCAGGCGATGCAGATCCCGCCGACGTTGGGGCAGCCGCCGACGCCGTTGATCCAGCCGCGCTTGGGCACGTTGCACTTCACTACGGGACCCCAGCAGCCCAGCTTGACCAGGCATTTCGACGAGCCGTACTCCACCGCGAAGTCGCCCTGCTCGTAGTAACCCGCGCGGTCGCAGCCCTCGTGCACGGTCGCGCCGAACAGCCAGGTCGGCCGCAGCGCCTCGTCCAGCGGGATCATCGGCGCCTGCCCGGCGACCTGGTAGAGCAGGTACAGGATGGTCTCCGAGAGGTTGTCCGGGTGGGTCGGGCAGCCGGGCACGCAGACGATCGGCAGGCCCGCCTTCGAGCGCCAGTCCCAGCCGAGGTAATCGGGAACGCCCATAGCGCCGGTCGGGTTGCCGGCCATCGCGTGGATCCCGCCGTAGGTGGCACAGGTTCCGGCGGCCAGGATCGCTGTCGCCTTCGGCGCGAGCCGGTCAAGCCATTCGTTGGTGGTCATCGGCTGGCCGGTCGCCGGATTGTTGCCGAATCCGCACCAGTAGCCCTCTTCCTTGATCGCCTCGTTGGGTATCGATCCCTCGACGACGAGCACGAACGGATCGAGCTCACCGCGGTCGGCCTTGTGCCACCACTCGATGAAGTTGTCCGCTCCCGTCTCAGGACCGCACTCGAAGTCGATCAGCGGCCAGTGCACGGCGACCTTCGGCAGTCCGGGCAGCGCACCAAGCACGATCTCCTCGATGCTTGGCTGGGTAGCGGCCGTCAGCGCCACCGAGTCGCCGTCGCAGCCAAGCCCGCCGTTCATCCACAGGATGTGCACCAGCGGCTCGGCCGGCGAGCCATCGTTCGTCTGTGTGTCAGTGGCCATGGCGAAGCTACCTCCAAGCTTGTCAGGATCGGGCTAGGGCGTCGCCCGGCAACGGATTGCCTAGCCGCGGATTGCCTAGCCGCGGAATGCCTAGCCGCGGAATGACTAGCCGCGGAATGCCTAGCTGCGGAGCGCGCCCGGCCGGACCGTGCGCGCCTTTCGCCGCCGCCGGCGGCGGCATCCAGGAAGCGGCGGCATCCAGGAAGTCGGGTCGTTCCGTCGAGACCGTGCGGCCACGGCCACTCGCGCCGTCGTGCCCTGGCCGATGAGCGGTCGGCGGCGCACGACGGGTGACCATTTCCTGCAAGACGATCAAGACGCACCTCGCTATGTGATGCGTAGACGCCGCCATGCTAAACCCGTGAGGTTCCGGCTACAAGACGGAACAGTCAGTTGACCGGACAGAAATGTCTAGGTCAGCTAGGTCAGCTAGCGCCTATCGGTCTGAACTGTCATATACCATCGCAGTATCACCTTTCCGGACTTCCCGTTTCGCCGCCGGCCACGTAGTCTGGCTAGCACCCGGCTAGCCGGGACCGCCTGGCCGGCCTCGATTCTGGCCCGGACCGTCGGTCGGCCTTGGCTCTGGCCGGAACCCGTGGCTAGCCTTGGTCCTGGCCGGGACACTTCGGACTGGTCCCGGTCCTGGCCGGGACCACCCTGGCTAGCACCCGGCCTGGCGCCGGACGGGTACAGCCAAGGGCTGGGACGGGTATCGCAGAGGGAGAGAACCGTTGGCCGAGCCCACCGACCTGCCCGGGGCTGTGCCGATTGAGGTCGTGCCGGTAGTCGTGCTTTCGCAGGTCTTTCCCGCCAGGCCGTCGTCGATTCCGGACATCCGAGCGTTCGTACGTCGCTGCCTGGCCGAGTCTCCGCTGACCGAGGAAGGTACCAGGGAGGTCGGCGAGACGGTCTTCCGCGCGCTGCTTGACGCGGCCGGACCGACCGGCTCGATCAACGTCGCGTTCCGCATCTTTCCCGAGCATGTCGAGGTTGACGTGCTGCATTCCGACTCGCAGCTCGCGTCGGCCGGCGCCGCTGGCCCGCTGGGCGTGATCACCGCCGCCGGTCAGCCCGGCCCGGCTGGTCAGGCGGGATCGGCTGGTCAGGCTGGCCTGGCTGGCCCGGTCGGCGGGGTTGGCCCGGTCGGTGCGGCTGGCCCGGCCGGCCAGCCGGCCGACGGATCACCTTCCAGGGCGCCAGCGGCGCCGGACGGGCAGGCGGTCGGCGCGGGCATCAGCCCGGCAAGCCCGGTCATGCTCGGCCAGCCTGGCCAGCCGGCCACCTTCGCCGAGTGGATGCAGACGGCGCTGCGCCGGGAGGGGCTGACTCAGGAGGCCGCGGCGCGCCAGCTCGGCGTCTCGGTCAAGACGATCAGCAGGTGGGTGGGAGGCGCGACCGAGCCCCGGATGCGCGATCTGCGACGGATCCAGGAGGTCTTCGGGGTGCTGCCGCTACCGTAGGCCCGCCCTGCCGTTTCCGCGGGGTCCTATCCCTTCCGCCGGGGAGTTCTGTCCTTCCACGGGGTCTTGTTCCCTTCCGGAGGATCTGGCCGCTTCCGCCGGGGTCCGGTCGCTCCCGGAGCGGTGCTGTTCCCTGCCGATCCGGTCTGACGCCTTTCGGCTGACTGTTACCGATAAGTAGTCAACTATGTCTTGTTGGATCACTGGACGCTCGCCCACATGTGTCCTACCGTTCTCCCATGGCGCTTCACGCAGGACGCCACCCTTTCGGCACGGATCGCGGCCGGATCGTATTGCGGACCTTTCGCGACGGGCTTGCCGCGCAGGCTGGCCACGATCTGACCATCGAGGTGACCCGATGGTCGGGAGAGCTGACGGTGGCAGACGATCTTTCACCATCCGAGCTCACGGTCCGGATCGACATGAGCTCGCTTGAAGTGCGCACCGGCACGGGCGGGCTGAAGCCGCTCACCGGCCGTGACCGGCGTGAGATAGCGGTCACGGCGCGCAAGGTGCTCGGCGCCGACCGGCATCCTGCCGCCTCGTTCACCGCGTCCGGGTTTGAGCCAGGGTCCGCCGGCGGCGGGGCGGTGCGCGGCACCCTGACGCTGGCCGGCGCCCAGCGCCCGCTCCGGATGCAGGTCAGCGAGAACGGGACGGGCGCCTACCACGCGACCGCGACCGTTCTGCAGTCCGAGTTCGGGATAACGCCCTATGCGGCATTCCTCGGCGCGCTCCGGGTGCGCGATGCCGTGGACATCGAGATTGACGTATCGCTCGACGCTGACCCAGCCGATGCCGGCCAGGCGCCAGGGGCACAGCCTTGAGCGGCCGGCAGGCACAGCCATGAGCGACGGACAGCACAGCCATGAGCGGCCGGCAGGCACAGCGGTGACCGACGGGCAGGCACAGCCATGACCGGCCGGCAGGCACAGCGATGACCGTCGGGGAGGAACCGCCGGCCAGACCGGACTCGGCTGGCGAGGTGGCGGTGGCGCTGTTCGAGCGCCGTACCGCGCCGATCCTTGAGTTCGCCGATCGGGCCAGCGCGGTGGTGCGAGCAGCCCACGCCATGGCGGTCCGGTTCCACCAGGGCGGCAAGCTGGTGGTCTTCGGCACGGGCGCGACCAGCACAGACGCACAGCATGTGGCGGTGGAATTCGTTCATCCCGTGATTGTCGGAAAGCGCGCGCTGCCGGCGATCTCGCTGACGTCCGACATCGCGACGGTGACCGCGGTCGCGGCCAGGGAGGGCATGGCCGGGGTCTTCGCGCATCAGATCCGGTATCTGGCCAAGCCGGCCGACATAGCACTGGGAATCTCGGCCAACGGCAACTGCGCGAGCGTGCTCTCCGGCTTGCTCGCCGCCTGCGAGCGCGGGATGCTGACCATTGCCCTCGCGGGTGGTGGCGGTGGCGCGATCGCTGCCTGCCCGGCGGTCGGTCACCTGCTGGTGACCGCGTCGACAGATCCGCGGATCGTGAAGGAGATGCACGTCACCACCTACCATGTGCTGTGGGAGCTGGTTCATGTGTTCTTTGAGCAGCCGGCCTTGCTCGGCCCCGGGGTGGTCACGTGACCGCCGGGGGCCGGCCAGCCGGTCAGCCTGGTCTGCCGGAGTGCCTTGACGAGGTCTGCGTCACCTGCTCGGACGCCGCGGTGGCGGTCTCGGTGGTGCGCCTGCTCGACGACGATCTCGCCATCGTCGATACGGGTCATGGCCAGGAGGAGGTCAGCGTCGCCCTGGTGTCGGCCGCCGTCGGCGACACGATCCTGGTGCACGCCAGGGAGGCGATCGCGGTGGTAGCCAGATGACTCAGGTGCCAAGGCGAAGCCCGCAGGCCGGCGGCGGGCCGGGCAGAGGCTCGGTCGAATCGCTCTACCCGTTCCTGTATTCAGGGCCCGCCGACCTGACCGCGGTGATCGACGAGGCCTGCATGTCGACGATGGCGAAGGCGCAGGCGGTGCTGGCGCTGCGCCGGGAGATCGCCATCCACAGCGGCGCCAGGCTGATGTCCTGCGCCAGCGACGTCGCGGCCAGGTTCTCGGCCGGCGGGCGGCTGCTGACGTTCGGCAATGGCGGCAGCGCGACCGACGCGCAGCAGCTCGCGAGCCTGTTTCTCTACCCGGGCTGCGACGCCCAGCCGCTTCCGGCGATCGGGCTGGCGAGCGATGTCGCCGTGCTCACCTCGCTATCCAACGACATCGGCGTCGAGGTGGTGTTCGCCAGGCAGATCGCCGCCATCGGTCAGCGGGATGACATCGCGGTCGGCCTGTCGACCAGCGGAAATTCGGAGAATCTGCTGCGCGCCTTCGACGAGGCGAGCCGGCGGGGGATGCTGACCGTGGGAATCTCCGGCTACGACGGCGGCAAGATGGCGGAACTGGACAGCCTGGACTACCTGTTCGTCGCGCCGTCGACGTCTATCCACCGGATCCAGGAAGCGCAGACGACGATCTACCACGTTCTGTGGGAACTGACCGTGACCCAGCTCGGCCTGCGGACGGGCCGAAATGATGAAGCACAGGGCAGAGCAGGTGAGTGCTGATGCTCAGATGACCGGCCGGATGCTGATCGCCGGGGTCGGCAACATCTTCCTCGGCGACGACGGCTTCGGTGTCGAGGTCGCCAGGCGGCTGGCCGGCGTCGAGCTGCCGGACTGGGTCAGGGTCGCCGACTACGGCATCAGCGGCATGCACCTGGCCTACGACCTGGCAAGCGGCTACGAGTCGGCCATCCTCATCGACGCGGTGCCGCGCGGCGGCCCGCCGGGCACGGTCTACGTGATCGAGCCCGAGCGTCACAGGGCACCCGCGGCCGCTGGCGTCGCGGGGCCGCCTCCGGGCCCGGCGCTGGCCGAGGCGCCCGCCGCCGCGATGCCAGGCGGGCCGCTGGCCGGCGGCGCGCTCTTCGACGCGCACGGGATGCAGCCGGATGTGGTGTTCGGCGTGCTTGACCTGCTCGGCGCCGAGACCGGCCAGGTGCTGATCGTCGGCTGCGAGCCGGCCAACGCGGACTACGGGATCGGGCTCAGCGATCCGGTGGCGGCCGCGGTTGACGAGGCCGTGCGGGTGGTGCTCGACCTGGTAGCCGCCGGCGATGGACAGCAGGCGCGCAGCGAGCGCCTGTCCGGCTCTGAAGGGTGATCACATGTGTCTTGGCATACCAGGTGAAGTGATCGAGTTCCTTCCTGACCAGCCGGACCTGGCCAGGGTGGACGTGAGCGGAGTCCGGCGGGTGATCAACGTGGGGCTCCTCGCCGACGAGCCGCCCGAGCCAGGCGAGTGGGTGCTGATCCACGTGGGCTTCGCGCTGTCGAAGATCGACGAGGAGGAAGCCGCCTCGGCTTTGGCCTTCCTTGAGGGGATCGGCCAGGCCTACGAGGACGAACTCGCCGCGCTGGCGCAGTCTCAGATCGACTAGGAGCGTGCTGCCGTGCGATTCGTAGACGAGTACCGCGATGCCGGTACCGCTCACGCACTGGCCGCGAGGATCGCGGAGCTGTGCGAGCCAGGGCGCCAGTACAAGCTGATGGAGGTATGCGGCGGGCATACCCACACGATTTACAAGCACGGTCTCGAGGACTACCTGCCGGAGGCCGTGACCCTGGTGCACGGCCCCGGGTGCCCGGTCTGCGTGATCCCGATGGGGCGGGTCGACGATGCCATGCACCTGGCCGCGGCGCCGGACGTCATCATGACCTCGTTCGGCGACATGATGCGGGTACCGGGCAGCAAGGGCTCCTTCTTCGACGCCAAGGCCCAGGGCACCGACATCCGGATGGTGTACTCGCCGCTTGACTCGCTGAAGATCGCCCGGCAGAACCCGGACAAGCGCGTCGTCTTCATGGCAATCGGATTCGAGACCACCGCCCCGTCCACCGCCATGACCGTGCTGCGGGCCGCCGCCGAGGGCATGGAGAACTTCTCGGTCTTCTGCAACCACGTCACGATCATCCCGGCCATCAAGGCGATACTCGACTCGCCCGATCTGCGGCTCGACGGCTTCATCGGCCCGGGCCACGTCTCTACCGTGATCGGCTGCCGGCCGTACGAGTTCATCGCCGCCGACTACGGCAAGCCGGTGGTGGTGGCCGGCTTCGAGCCGCTCGACATCCTCCAGTCGATCTACATGCTGATGCTCCAGCTGTCCGAGCACCGGTCGGAGGTCGAGAATCAGTACTCCAGGGTGGTGCCCTGGGACGGGAACCCGGCGGCGCTGCGGGCGATCGGCGAGACGATGGAGCTCCGGCCGTACTTCGAATGGCGCGGGCTCGGCTTCATCTCCCATTCCGCGCTGCGGATGCGGCCGGAGTACGCGGCGTTCGACGCCGAGCTGCTGTTCGAGGTGCCCGGTGTCCGGGTCGCCGATCCCAAGGCCTGCCAGTGCGGCGAGGTTCTCAAGGGCGTGCTGAAGCCGTGGGAATGCAAGGTATTCGGAACGGCTTGCACACCCGAGACGCCCATCGGAACCTGCATGGTCTCGCCGGAAGGTGCCTGCGCGGCGTATTACAACTACGGTCGGCTGACTCGGACCCGGGTCAAGGAGGCGAGCCGGTCGTGACCGCCGGGTCGCTGGACTCCTCCGCCGCCCGCGGTGAATCCGGTGCGGGCGGCGGGCGGGCCGGCTCGGTCCAGCAGCCCCCGCGGGCCGATGACGGCGACGGCCAGAGCGTCGGCTGGGTCCAGGAGGCGCTGCGGGCCCACGAGGAGCAGGCAGAGCTTTCCGGCGCTGGTCACGTGCGCCGCGGCTCGCCGCAGCCGCTGCCGGGAACCGTGCGCGAGGAGCTGGTGCTCGAGCGGATCGACCGGGCCAGGCGTGCCAGGCCGCGGGTCAAGGAAGACCGGATCACGATGTCGCACGGGGCGGGAGGCAAGGCCACCCAGACCCTGATCGAGGCGATCTTCCTTGACGGCTTCAGGAACCCGCTGCTCGAGCCGCTGGAGGACGCGGCCAGGCTGCTCGTCGGCGGCACGCGGCTGGCGTTCACCACCGACTCCTACGTCGTCTCGCCGCTGTTCTTCCCGGGCGGGGACATCGGTGACCTCGCCGTCAACGGGACGGTCAACGACTTGTCGATGTCCGGCGCGGTCCCGATCTGCCTCTCGGCCGGTTTCATACTCGAAGAAGGATTCGGTGTCGCCGACCTCGGCCGGATCGTCGCCTCGATGGCCGCGGCGGCAGCGGCCGCCGGCGTGCAGATCGTGACCGGCGATACGAAGGTCGTGGAGAAGGGCAAGGCCGACGGCTGCTACATCAACACCGCGGGCGTCGGGCTGATCGAGCACGAGCAGGCGCTGGGCGTCGCCCAGGCCCGGCCGGGCGACGCCATCATCGTCTCCGGGCCGATCGGCGATCACGGCGTCACGATCATGCTGGCCCGCGGCGAGCTGGATATCGAGGCCGACGTGACCTCCGACACCGCCCCGCTGAACGGGCTCGTCGCCGGGCTGCTCGCCGCCACGTCCGGGGTCCGCGCGCTGCGCGACGCGACCCGCGGCGGGGTCGCGACGATACTCAACGAGATCGCCAAGGCCGCCGACGTCGGCGTCATAGTCGTCGAGGAGGCCATCCCGGTCCGGCCGGAGGTGCGCGGCGCCTGCGAGCTGCTCGGCATCGACCCGATGTACGTGGCGTGCGAGGGCCGGATGATCATCGTGGTCGACGCCGCGGAGTCCGAGCGGGCGCTGGCCGCGCTCCGCGCGCATCCGCTCGGCGCGCGGGCCGCCGTCATCGGGCACGTGACGGCCGACCCGCCTGGCCTCGTGCAGCTCAAGACCGCGTTCGGCGGCACGAGGATCGTGGACCTGCTGGTGGGTGATCCGCTGCCGCGGATCTGCTGAGCGGCGAGGCCGCTGAATGGCAAGCCCATTGACCGGCGATGCCGCTACCTGACGAGACGGGAGAGCGCTGGGAGTGCACGAGCTGGCGATCACCGAGCGCGTTATCGAGGCCGTTACCGAGCGCCTCCCTGGCACGCTGATCACCTGCGTGCGGCTGGAGATCGGCCCGCTGTCCGGAGTGGTCGCCGACTCGGTGCGGTTCTGCTTCGACCTGGCCACGGAGGGCACGAACCTGGAGGGCGCCAGGCTGGAGATCGTC
The DNA here is from genome assembly GCA_035604275.1 of Streptosporangiaceae bacterium. Lineage (GTDB taxonomy): Bacteria > Actinomycetota > Actinomycetes > Streptosporangiales > Streptosporangiaceae > Chersky-822. Next base: position 10,593 of record DATNIU010000030.1, read on the forward strand.
GAGCCCGCGGCGCGGTGCCACTGCCGGACGTGCGGCAGTGACTTCGAGCCAGGCGGGCCGATCCTGCTGTGCGACTGCGGGAGCGCGGATGTCGCGGTTCTGGCCGGCCAGGACCTGAAGATCCTCTCTGTTCAGGTGGCCTGAACGTGTGCGCGACCTGCGGATGCGCGGCCGACGGTG
>DATNIU010000031.1:0-40088 GCA_035604275.1 Streptosporangiaceae bacterium
GCGGCGGGCGCCGCCACGGCGCTTCCGCTCCCCGACGAGGTGGCGGACGCCGCCGTCAGCGGCCTGATGCTGAACTTCGTGCCCGAGCCGGCCCGCGCGGTGACCGAGCTGGCCCGGGTGACCAGGCCGGGCGGAACCGCCGGCGTGTACGTCTGGGACTACACGGGCGAGATGCAGATCCTGCGCCATTTCTGGGACGCGGTGCGGGTGCTCGACCCGGGCGCGCAGGCCCTGGACGAGGGAACCAGGTTCCCGATCTGCCAGCCCGAGCCGCTGCGCGCGCTGTTCACCGCGGCGGGCCTGGCCGACGCGAAGGCGCGCCCGATCGACGTGGTCACTCGGTTCAGGGACTTCGACGACTACTGGCTGCCATTCCTCGGCGGGCAGGGCCCGGCGGCCGGGTACGCCATGTCGCTGAGCGATGGCCCGCGGGCCGAGCTGCGCGACCTGATCCGGGCCGGGCTCCCGTACGACGCCGACGGCTCGGTCCCGCTTGCCGCCAGGGCCTGGGCCGTGCGCGGCCGCCGATCAGCGAAACCGGCCTGACCGGCGGACGTTAGCTTCGAACTCGGCGATGGCGCCGGCGTCGGGCGCCAGCTCAGCCAGCCAGGAATCCCCGAGCTTCTTGCGGTCACCGGGCTGCATGCCTGCCGCGACGTCAAAGTCGCCCGGGTCGTCGATGATGAAGTAGCCCATCATGTCGAGCACTCCGGCGTTCGACTTCTGAATCGGGTTCGCCGGGTCGGACGTGCTGAGCCGCCGCCGGCTGCGCGGAATGAAGATAGCGGCGAGCCGGTCGCCGTCAATTGTCACGAACACGTTCTCGCTGTGGTTCTTGATCGCAATGCCGTTGCCGTAAGAGAAGTCATCGCCGTCGCTCAGAGCCTGCCATTCCCGTGCTAGCCAGTCAGCGACCCGCGCCACGTCCTCTTCCCTGCCAGCCCGCGATGACGTGATGAGCAGGGCGGGCGCCGGCCAGAGCGTGCCGACCTTCCGTACCTGGACGTCCTGAACGGCGGCCAGCGGCCGGGTGGTCACCGGGACGGCGGCCAGAGGGACTCCCGCGATCCGGAAGAACTGGTAGTGCTGGTGGTAAATGCTGTTTCCGGCCCAGTGGTTGCATACTCCCGAGATCGGAACAGTGCCCGGGTCGGCGTTCCGCTCGCGACCGAACCCCCGGATATCGCCGTTGATCACGGACACCAGCCGGGCGAGGTCGCTGACCGGGTACGCCTGCGGTTCGGTGGTCACGACCAGGTCGTTGATGTGCGGGAGATCCCAGGCCAGGAAGTGGCAGGCAGTCCGCGGATCGCCCACCGGCGCGAACGTGAAGCCGAGCTGGTAGTTCCGCACCGCCGCGAGATCGTCTTGCGGCTGCCCGGCATAGCCGCCAAGGCGGGCCGAGTGAATCGTCGCCTCGCGCGGGTTCAGCGCCTGTACCGAGCAGTAGTTGCAGGCCGATCTGAACCGCAGCGCGTCAGCGAGGTAGCGCCGGACCGCCTCGCGGTCGAGCCGGGCCGGGAGCCGCACACCGCGGTCAAGCGAATGTTTCTCCACCCGGACATAGACCTTCTCGCCCGAGGTTTCGATCCGCTCCCTGGCCGCCAGGTCCTTGAACCTGACCTGCGGGCTGCTGAGGTTCGCCCGCGCGAGCAAACCCTGACGCTCCAGGACGCCGAGCAGCTCCCTGATCTCCTCATCGGGCAGAGCCGCCGGCCTGGGGAGGCCGAAGCTGAACGTGCCGACGAGCCCGTCTTCGTGGTAGATGAGCAGGGCAGGATCGGCATGAGAGTTCATGATCCCCCTTCTCATCAGCTCGGCCTTGTCATGCCGGAACTCGCGGACGGGGACATGGACGAACGCGTACGGGCAGTCGTCGCTCGCGGCGATTCCCCTTATCTGAGATCCTGGCGCGGCCGGAGGTCCGGGCGCGTGCTCCGGGGCATCGCCGCCGGTGAGCGGAATGTGCCCGATCCGCAGACCGTGCTGCCAGGCAACACCGATGGCGACGCCGAGCCCATCCTCGGCGGCGATCCGGCGGACCTCCTCGCTGACCTGATTCATGTCGGTCTGCGCGATGACTTCCCGATACCTCGCACCGATGGCCTGCTCGACCGAGTTCATCCGGCGCCCTGGCCTGACCTAAACCGCACTTGAACCTTCTCGAGAACCTGAGCATCCACTTGTCAGAGCCCATCTGCTTGGCCGAGGACGACCTGCTCGACAAGATCGTAACCAGGCGTGCCGGGTTCGCCGCCGGAAAGCCCGGTGACAGGACGCCGCGCCGGTGGCACAGTGCGGCAGGGCGGGACACCGGACGTCCCGGGTGAGGACGCGGATCCGGTTCGGCGCGGCCGTGGCGCCTGCGGACGCGGCGGCGCTCGCCGAAATGTGCCGTGCCAGCCGTTGACAACAGGGCCGCCCGGGGCGTAGCAAGCCAGGAGAGGCGCGCCGACGGCGCGCGCTTACCTCATGTTTTCGGAGAGGCTGGCCAGTGAGCGACGGACAGATCACGATTCACGGAACCTGCGCGCCCGGCTTCGAGCCGGTCAAGGAGGCCTTCGCCGAGAACTTCTCCGAGCGAGACGAGATCGGCGCGAGCGTCGCCGTCGCAGCAGGCGGCGAGCCCGTGGTGAACCTCTGGGCAGGCTGGGCCGACCCGGAGCGGACCGCGGCGTGGCAGGAGAACACGCTCACCAACGTGTGGTCGACCACGAAGCCGATGACCTCGCTGTGCGCGCACATCCTGATGGACCGCGGCGAGCTCGATCCCGACGCGCCGGTGGCGCGTTACTGGCCGGAGTTCGCCGCAGGCGGCAAGGCCGACATCCCGATTCGCTCGATCATGAGCCATCAGTCCGGGCTGACCGGCCTCACGCAGCAGCTCACGGTCCAGGAGTACTACGACTGGGAGAAGGTCACCGCGCTGCTGGCCGCTCAGCAGCCGCTGTTCGAGCCAGGCAGCACCAGCGGGTACCAGGCGATCACGTTCGGGTTCATGGTCGGCGAGGTCATCCGGCGGATCACCGGGCAGACCTGCGGCACCTTCTTCGCCTCGGAGATCGCCGGCCCGCTCGGCGCTGACTTCCACATCGGCCTGCCGGCGACAGAGCTTGACCGCTGCTCGAAGCTCCAGGGCGTGCGACCAACGCAGGACGAGCAGAGCGCGCTCGCCCAGGCATACGCCAACGCGCATCCCGCCGCGCTGGCCGCCCTGCTCAACCCGGCGCTGACCGGCGACGAGGCGAACGAGGACGACTGGCGGATGGCCGAGATCCCGGCGGCTAACGGCCACGGGACCGCGCTCGGCCTGGTAACCGTCTTCGGCACCCTGGCCGACTCTTCCGAGCGGCTGATCTCGGCGAAGACGCTCGAAGCCGCCCGGACCGGCCATGGCAGGCACACCGACCTGGTGCTTGGCTTCCCGGTGTCTTTCGGGCTCGGCTTCGCGCTGTCCGGTCCCGAGCACCACTTCGGCCCCAATGAGGCCGCGTTCGGCCACGACGGCTTCGGCGGGTCGGCGGTCGGCGCCGACCCCGAGGCCGGAGTCGCGTTCGCCTACGTGATGAACCGGATGGGCACCACGCTGGTCAACGACCCCCGCAAGAAGGCACTGGTCGACGCCGTGTATCAGAGCATCAGCGGCGGGTAGCCGGTCACCGGCAGGCCGGCCGGATCGTACCAGGAAACACCGCCAGGGCATCCTCGCGGCGAACTCGGTGCGCCGCCGAGGCCGGCTGGCTCACTCCGGGCTGGTCGCGCAGGCAGTCCAGTCGAACTCCGCGCCGCGTCGCGCGATCTCGGCGCGGGTGCCGGGGTCGCAGAGCGCGCCGCGAACGCCGGCCAGGTAGCAGTCCAGCGCCGACGCCCCGATGCTCAGCGCCGCCTGATGCTCGGTGCCAAGGTCGCTGCCGAACATGGCCGGGTCGTCGGTGTTCACCGTGCACGAGATGCCGGCCGCGAGCAGCGCGGGCAGCGGGTGCTCGGCCAGGCGCCGCACCACCCCGGTGCGCACGTTCGACGTCGGGCAGACGTCGAGCACGATGCCGCGGCCCGCCAGCTCGCTCAGCAGGCCGGGGTCCTCGACGGCGCGGATGCCGTGCCTGATCCGGTCGGCGCCAAGTACCTCAAGCGCGCCCCTGACCGACGCGGGGCCGTCCGCCTCCCCCGCGTGCGGCACCGAGCCGAGCCCGCCGTCCCGCGCCATGGCGAACACCGGGCCGAACGGCTCGGGCGGGTAGTCGCCCTCCGACCCGCCAAGGCCGATGCCGACAATGCCGCGGTCCCGATGGGCCAGCGAGTGACGGACGGTCAGCTCGGCCGCCTCCATCGGATAGCCGCGCGGAATGTCCGGCGTCAGGCGGACCTGCACGCCGTGCAGCTCCCTGGCCTCAGCCGCGCCGTCGCAGTAGCCAGCGAAGATCTCCTCCCACCGGACGCCGCGTCCGGCCGGCTCCGCCGGGCTGAAGATGCCCTCCAGGTAGACCGCACCGTGCCCGGCGGCCTCCGCCGCGTAGTCGACCACCACCTGCCTGAAGTCCCGCTCGGTCCGCAGCGCCCCGGTCGTCAGCATCCACACCTGCAGGAAATGCACGAAGTCGCGGAACTCATAGAGCGCCGCGAGCTCGGTGACCGAATCCGCGCCGAGGTCGATGCCGTTGCGCCGGGCGATCTGCAGCAGCGCGGCGGGCCGCACCGTTCCCTCCAGATGGACATGCAGCTCGATCTTCGGATAGCCAGCCACCGCAGCCCCTCTCCCTTGCCAGCATCGCTGACGTAACGATCCGGGCCATCGCGGGTTACATTTCGCGGATCACGCAACCAGCCGCGGCTCCGGTGCGTCCGAGCGGCATGAACACTATCGCCCGCGCCCGCGCGCAGCGGGCACCGCTGCGCTCCGCACTGATCGTCACCGCCGCGCTGTCCGGCGCCGGCCTGCTGCTTGCCGCCTGCTCGTCCGCTGCCCCGACGGCCGGGGTCCCGAGTGGCGCTGGAGCCGCGAATGGCGCCGGAGCGCAGCGGGCCGCGGGAAGGGCCGCCCTTGCCGCTCCGTTGCAAGCCGGCGCCCACTCCGGTTCGGTCAGCCCGCCATCGACCGTGGCCAGGCTGCTTCCCCCGCAGAGCATCATCTACACGGCCAGCCTCACGGTCCAGGCCAAGGACGTGGCCGCCGCCGCCGCCAAGGCCACCAGCGTGGTCAACGCGGCAGGCGGCTACATCTCCAATCAGCAGGAGATGACCACACCGGGGAACCAGGGGTCGGCCGAGGTCAGCCTGGAGCTGAAGATCCCGGTCGCGCAGTACTACGCGGTTCTCGGCCAGCTGGAGACCGGCATCGGCAAGCAGCTCAACCTCAACACCCAGGCCGAGGACGTCACCCAGCAGGTCGCCGACGTCAGCAGCCGGGTCACCTCGGCCCAGGCCGCCATCAGGCAACTGCGGGCGCTGCTCAGCCGGGCAGGCTCGGTCAGCGACCTGCTCGCGGTCCAGGACGAGATCAACTCACAGGAGTCCTCGCTCGAAGCGCTGCTCGCCCAGCAGCGGGCGCTGGCCCACGAGACCAGCTACGGGACCGTCTCGCTGCTCCTGGTCAGCCAGCACGTGCGAATTGTTGCCCATCATAAGAAGTCCGGCGGATTCGGCGGCGGCCTGCGGGCCGGCTGGCACGCGCTCGTGCTCGTGATCAGGGCGCTGCTCACCGCGCTCGGGGCCGCGCTGCCGTTCGTCGTGCCCGTGGCCCTGCTCGTCGGCATCGCCTACGCCGGCCGGCGGCGGCTGGCGCGGCGACGGACGCCGACCACCGGTCCCGCGACACCGGCGCCCTAGCCGACCGGCCCGGCTGGCACGGCGTGCACCAGGTCGGTCAGCCGGGCCAGGACGTCCGGGTCGGTGTCCGGCAGCACGCCGTGCCCGAGGTTGAACACGTGGCCCTCGGCCGTCCTGCCCCTGGCGAGGACGTCCCTGGCCCGCTCCTCTATCACCGGCCAGGGCGCGAGCAGAACCGCCGGGTCGAGGTTGCCCTGGAGCGCCGTGCCAGGGGCGACGCGCGGCACCGCCTCGTCAAGCGGCACCCGCCAGTCCACGCCGACGACGTCGGCGCCCGCCTCGCTGAGCAGCCCGAGCAGCTCGCCGGTGCCGACGCCGAAATGGATCATCGGGACGCCAGAGGACCTGAGCGCGGAAAAAACTCTGGTGCTGAATGGCAGTACGCTCCGACGGTAGTCCTCGGGACTGACAATCCCGGCCCAGGAGTCGAACAACTGCACGGCCGAGGCCCCCGCCTCGATCTGGACCCGCAGGAACGAGATCGTGATATCCGCGAGCCGGTCGAGCAGCGCGTGCCAGAGGACCGGATTGCCGTACATCAGGGCCTTGGTCCGATCGAAGCCCTTCGACGGGCCGCCCTCGATCAGATAGCAGGCCAGCGTGAACGGGCCGCCGGCGAAGCCGATCAGCGGCGTCCCGCCGAGCTCGGCGACGAGCGACCGCACGGCCTTGGCGATGAACGGGACATCGCCAGGCTCAAGCTCGCGCAACCTGATGACGTCGCCCTCGTCGCGGACCGGCCGGTCGATCACCGGCCCGATGCCGGGACGGATGTCGACGCCTATGCCGACCGCCCGCAGCGGCACCACGATGTCGCTGAACAAGATCGCCGCGTCAACGCCGTACCTGCGGACCGGCTGCAGCGTGATCTCCGTGATCAGATCCGGGCTGGCGCAGGCGTCCAGCATCGCCGTGCCTGCCCGGCTCTCCCGGTACTCCGGCAGCGACCGGCCCGCCTGGCGCATGTACCACACCGGCGCGTGCGATACGGGCTGCCGGCGGCAAGCGCGGATGAAGGCCGAGTCGGCGGTCTGCGAAGTCACGCCTGGGATCGTCTCACAGGAGCCGGCCGCCCCGGTGCAGGCGGCCGGCGCGCGTTTGAAGCTGAAACGCCCGGATGACACGCCGCTGGAGATCCACGCCATGCGGCCAGGTCCGTGTCAGCATCGATACTGAGCTTGATCAATCGCAGCGCCGCCGGGGTCAGCCAGACCGTGCCAGAGGAGTTGGGCACCGCCGAGCTGAGCACGGCCGAGCTGAGCACAAGCGAGCTGAGGAGCAGCAGATGACCGATATGTTCCGCGACTGCCCCGAATGCGGCTCACAGCGCAGGTTCTCACAGCACCATGGCGAGCCAGCACAGTGCCCCGACTCCGCCGACGGCCTGTGCCCTGACTGGTTCTGCACCGAATGCGGTACCGGGCTTCTGATCGCGCTGCTGCCCGCTACGAAATCCCAGGGGTCCGGCGCAGCGGGCAGCGACGCGCCGGAAATCGCGGCCCACGGGAAGCTTGGCCGGGTGGCATGAGGATGCCGTGCCACCATCTCGCGCGCTGAGGCCGGCCGCCGTGCCCGCTGACCGGCAGCTCGCGGGCGGATCGGCGTTCGCCGCCGCCGTGGCCGATCTTCAGGCCGGGGTGGCCGAGCAGCGCCTTGCCCGGCCCGAGCTGAGCTTCGATGACGAGCCGCCGCCACGGCGGCTGGCGCCTGCCGCAGCGGCGATCGCCGCCACGGTCGAGGTGGCGGACACCGAGCTCGGATGGGGCAGGTTCGTGCTGCTCTACGACGCGGCCGGGCAGGACGGCTGGGCCGGGCCGTTCCGGGTCATCGCCTACGTGCGGGCCGACCTTGACCCGGAGATCGCCGCGGACCCGCTGATCGGGCAGGTCGGCTGGAGCTGGCTGACGGAGGCGCTGGACGGCAGGTCGGCGGCCTATGCCGCGCCAAGCGGGACGGTGACGACGGTCGTCACCGAAGGGTTCGGCACGAAGCACGGCGAGCCGGTGGCGACCGGTTTCGAGATGCGGGCGTCATGGTCGCCGTGCGGCGAGGACGGCGGCGGACCTGAACTTGACCGGCACGTCGCCGCGTGGTGCGACGTCCTGTGCATGGCGGCCGGGCTGCCGCCGCTGGCGCCCGGGGTCGCCCAGCTCCGACCGCCGCGGAGCAGGCGCCGACCGTGACTGTGCCGCTGCTCGAGCCGCGGGAGGGACTGCCGCCGCTGGTGGTGACGGCAGAGGCGCTGGCCGGCGCGGTCGCGGCACTGAGCGGCGGGACCGGGCCGGTCGCGGTCGACGCCGAGCGTGCTTCCGGTTTCCGCTACGGTCACCGGGCCTTCCTGGTCCAGCTTCGCCGGCGGAACGCGGGCACCGTCCTGATCGACCCGGTCGCCTGCCCGGACCTGACCGGCCTCGACAGTGCGCTTGCCGATGCCGAGGCGGTACTGCACGCGGCAGGCCAGGATCTGCCGTGCCTGTCCGACCTGGGATTCCGCCCGCGCAGGCTGTTCGACACCGAGCTCGCCGGGCGGCTGCTCGGTTACCCGAAAGTCGGCCTGGGCACGCTGGTCGAGGACGTGCTCGGCCTGGCGCTCGAGAAGACGCACTCGGCGGCCGACTGGTCGACCAGGCCGCTGCCGACGGAGTGGCTCCGCTATGCCGCCCTGGACGTCGAGGTGCTAGTGGAACTGCGCGACGCGCTCGCCGGGCAGCTCGCGGAGCAGGGCAAGACCAGCTGGGCGGAGCAGGAATTCGCTGCCATCCTGGCGGCCAGGCCGGCCCCGCCGCGCACCGATCCCTGGCGCCGGACCTCGGGCATCCACCGGGTTCACAGCCGGCGCGGCCTGGCCGTGGTCCGCGAGCTATGGCAGGAACGGGACGCCGTTGCCCGCAGGCGCGACATCTCGCCGACCAGGATCCTCACGGATGCGGCCATTATCGAGGCCGCCAGGGCAGTGCCGAGCTCCCTGACCGAGCTCGGCCTGCTGCCTGGCTTCACCGGGCGCGGGGCCCGGCGGCATGGCCCAGAGTGGCTGCGCGCGATCCGGCACGCCGCGGTGCTGCCGGACGAGGACCTGCCCGAGTCCTCAGCGCCGCCAGGCGACGGCCCGCCGCCCGCGCATCGCTGGGCCGAGCGGGACCCGGTCGCGGCCAAGCGGCTGACCGCGGTGCGCGCCGCGGTCGCCGCGCTCGCCGACGCCAGTCATCTGCCGACCGAGAACCTGCTCGCCCCGGACACCGTACGGCGCCTGTCCTGGCAGCCCCCAGCGCAGCTAGAGCACGAGTCGATCGCGGCCGAGCTGGTCGGTTACGGCGCCAGGCCCTGGCAGGTCGAGATCACCGCCGTCCCGATCGCGATGGCGCTGCTCAGACTGGTCGAGAAGGGCGAGGCGTAACCGGCTGCGTTCCGCCCGGCCCAGGGTCCCCGGCCAGCCCGGTGCGGGGTCAGGCGCTCTTGGGGAGCGAGCGCAGCTGACAGGGCTGCGCCGAGCCCGGGCGCAGCACCCCGGCACATGGCAGCGGCTGGTCGGTCGGCGGGTAGTCAGGAAAGACGTTGATCAGGACCTCGCAGTCGCAGCAGCCGCCGCGCTGCTCGAGCCACCTGAGCAGCCCGCCTGGCCTGGTCGCCCGGACATCGCGCCAGCGGATCGTCCACCGGTAGGTGCCGTCGCAGCCGAACTCGGTGATCATGCGCATCAGGAAGCAGCGCAGGCACTCGCGCTCCCCCGGCTCGGTTAACCGCTCAGCAAGGCGAGCTAGCTCAGTCTCAACGGCCTCTGGAATGTTGTCGGCCATCATGCGGCCCCTTCCGACTTGGCGTGTCCGTGCTAGCCGACTTGTACCGCAGACCTCCGACATTTCCCGGTGAGAAGCCAGAGCGGGCCGACCCCGCCCGCCGAGCGCCAGCGCGCGCATCGTGTTGATCACGTAGGTGACCGGCTGGTTGTTGGCGAACGCCTGGAGCCAGCCCGGCATGGTCGGGATCGGAACGAACGCCGAGCTGAGGAACGTGATCGGGAACAGCCAGATCAGCCCGAACGCCTGCACAGACTCCTCATCTCCGATGGCCAGGCCGGTGAAGGCGGCGATGCAGCAGATCGCGAGCCCGAATACGGTGGCGAGCACGATCAACGCCACCGCAGGCACGAAGCCGTTGCTGAACCTGAAGCTGACCGCGTAGCCCGCCGCGACCACGATCAGGATCGTCAGGAGCATCCGCGCGGTGTCCGCCACCAGCCGCCCGGCCACCCCGGCCGCGACGATGGCATGCTCTATCCCAGTCGTCACGCTGGCCGAACCGAAGGCGGTTGCCGATGTCGCTGGAGATCAAGCGGTTGCACCTGGCCCGGCTGCAAGGACCCGACGGCCACCAGTGGCCGGTGCACGGGTTCGTGGTCACCCACCCGGGCGGCGCAGTGCTCGTCGACACCGGCGTGGGCGGCCCGGCCGATCTGCTCAGCGACTGGCGGGTGGTCAACCGCTCGGTCGCCGACGCGCTCGCCGAGCTGGACATGACGCCCGCCGACATCGGACTGGTGATCAACACCCACCTGCACTTCGACCACTGCGGGCAGAACGCCGTGTTCAGGCACGCGGCCTGTTATGTCCAGCGCTCCGAGCTCAGCCGCGCGCAGCGCGAGTCGCCCGAGCTCTGCGACTGGTTCGACTTCATGAACGCGCGATTCGAACTGCTCGACGGGGACGCCGAGGTGCTGCCCGGGCTGTCGGTGATCACGACGCCCGGTCATACCGTGGGCCACCAGTCCGTCGTGGTCCGGTCCGCCGACGGCCGGGCCGACCTGCTGATCGGGGACGCGGCCTACACGCCGCGGCAGTACCGCGCCCCGGTCGGCGCCGACCTGCCGCCCGGCCAGGCCAGTGACCTCGCGACCTGGCAGGACTCACTGGCGCGGATCCGGTCTACGGCCTCAGATCGGGTGCATTTCTGTCACCACACCGACGTCATTCACGCCTGAGGAGGTCCGTTAGCACGCCAGCCAGGGAGGAATCCGTGCGAAGCAGGCAATACGAGCAAGACGTGCTCGCGCAGAGCCGTCGGCGGCCCGGGCAGGATCAGCTCCCGCGGGTGACGGCCGACTACGGCCTGGTCGTCGAGGACGCGGCCGGGGTGTTCTGCGGGGCTGTCGTCGGCTGGGAGAAGGACGCTGTCACCCTGGAGGATCGGCACGGCAGGCAGCGGGCGTTCCCGTTTCAGGCCGCCTTCCTGCTCGAAGGCAAGCCGGTCATGCTGGTCAGGCCGGTCTCCCCGGCAGCGCAGGGTAGTCAGGGCAGCGCCGTCCGGGCCGGCGCCCGGACGGCATCGGGATCGGTCGCTGCACCGCCGGGCCGGGCCAGGGTCGCGCGGGAGAGCCGGATCTACGTCGAGGGCCGGCATGACGCCGAGCTGGTGGAGAAGATCTGGGGAGACGACCTGCGCGACGCCGGCGTCGTCGTCGAGTACCTCGGCGGGATCGACGACCTGCCCGCGATCGTCGCCGGATTCTCCCCCGGGCCCGTGCGCAAGCTGGGCGTGCTCGTCGATCACCTGGTGGCCGGATCGAAGGAGACCAGGATCGCCGCGCAGGTGCAGTCGGCGCACGTGCTGATCACCGGGCATCCGTTCGTCGACGTGTGGGCGGCGGTCAGGCCGTCGGTGCTGGGGCTCGGCGAATGGCCCAGGGTTCCTCCTGGCATCCCGTGGAAGGACGGCGTGCTTGCCGCCATCGGCTGGCCGCCGGACACCGCGGCTGCCTGGCGGCGGATCCTGCGCACGGTGACGTCCTTCGCTGACCTGGAGCCCGCCTTCCTCGGCCGGGTCGAGGAACTGATCGATTTCGTCACCGCGCCAGGCAGCGGATGAACCGGGGAAAGACCGAAGAGCAAGAGCGCTAAAGGGGAGCTTCGCGGCGAGCGCGGGCCCGGCGCTTACCCTCGTGCATCGCCTGGACCCGGGCGACCGGAATCGCCCGGCCTTCCTCGATCAGGTCGGCGCCGAGCGGCTGGGGCGCGGGCATCCGGTCGGCCCACGGATCACCGTCGCCGATCAGCCGCACCGCCGTGCGGACGGTGAAGTCGATCGGCGCGACCCGGTCGAGGTCGTCCCATGCCAGCGGAAACGACACTGGCACGCCGGGCCGGACGCGCGGGCTGTAGGCCGCCACGACGGTCGCGCCGCCCGCCCGGGTGGAATCCAGGAAGACCTTGCCGCCGCGGTCCTCCCGGATGAACGCCGTGGTAGCGAGCGCCGGGTCCAGCCTCTCCGCGCGGGCGGCGAGCGCCCGGGTGGCCGCGGCCACGTCCTCGGCCGGCGCCTGGGCATCGATGGGCACGAACACGTGCACCCCCTTCGCCCCGCTCGTCTTGACCACGCCATCCAGGCCGGCGTCCGCCAGTGCCTGGCGGACCAGCCGGGCGGCGCTGACAGCGCAGGAGAACGCGTCAGCGGACGGCGGGTCGATGTCGAGCACGAGGTACGTGGGCCGGTCCCAGCGATCGGCGCGGATCAGGGTCGGGTGGTATTCGACCGCGCGCTGGTTGGCGAACCACAACAGGGTGCGGCGGTCGTTGCACAGCGCGTAGGAGACCTCCCGCCTTGAGGTCTCCGCCCACAGCGGCACCGTGCGCACCCAGGACGGGGTGTACTTAGGGACGTTCTTCTGCATGAACGGGGCCTGGCCGCGCAGCACCCGCACCACCGAGAGCGGCCGGTCCCGCAGCTCACCGATGATCCGGTCACTGATCGCGTCCAGGTAGTCGACCAGGTCCCGCTTGGTCGCCTCCGCGCCATCGAACAGCGGCTGGTCCAGATTGGTCAGGGACACCCCGTCCCGCACCTCTCCGTCGGCCATCTGCCTACCCTCCCACCGATCGCGCCGGGACGCGAGGATCGTCTTGCCCGGCCGGATCGCGGCGGCACGAGCCCCGCCTCCGGCTACCCGGCCAGGTGCTGCTGCTCCGCCGAGACCAGGACGCCGCCGGCCGACTGAAGCACCCAGAAACTGCCCTTCGCCAAGGGCGGCCCGGCCGGCGGCCTGGCCCCGAGCGCGCGGCAGGCCGCCTCGAGCATGACCGGCAGGTTCTCCCGGTGCCCGCAGACGAGCGCCGGCTCGCCGGCCGCGGCCAGGTCGGCGGCGCGCTGCGCCGCACGCCCGATGGCCGGCCCGGCGTACCGTGGCCGCCAGCCAAGCAGCCGGCCGACTCCGTCCACCGCGCAGCCTGCCGCGGCGCGACCCGCCCCGGCCGCCGCCAGGGCGCCGGGCGCCGGGCTGCCGGCCGGAACGGTGAAGGCTGGCTCCACCTCCACCGGCACTCCGGCCGCGGCGGCATAGGGCCGCACGGTGGCCAGGCAGCGCTCCGCGGCCGAGCTGATCACGCGGCACGGCTCGTAGCAGGAGAGCAACGCGGCCAGCAGCTCCGCCTCAGCCACCCCGCCAGCGTCCAGCGGCCTGGCCAGGTCGGCGGATCCGGCGGCAGACCGCTCGCCCGCCGTGGCGTGCCGCAGCAGGATGAACGGCACCGTTCCGGCTGGACCCGACGCGAACTCCTCCGCGAGCGCGAAATCCCGCTGGTAGCTCAGCCGGTCCCGGACCTCGGTGGCCGTCAGCCATGCCACCTGGTCGACCTCCTCGCCAGGGACGAATCCGGCCGACTCGATGCAGCGGGCGGCCCAGTAGCTGACCCGCTTGGTTCCCGCGCCGGTCTGGTACACCGACGGACCGAGCGGCCGGCCGAGGACCACCCGAAGGCCGGTCTCCTCAGCCACCTCGCGAACGGCGGTGCGCAGCACGTGCTCGCCGGGTTCGCGTTTGCCTTTCGGAAAGGACCAGTCGTCGTACCTGGGCCGGTGCACAAGCGCGATCTCGGTGCCACCGGGACCCGGGCGCCAGACCACGGCGCCGGCGGCCCGCACGATGGCCACGTCGTGGGCTCTCAGGCGCTGCCAGCCAGGCGCCGTGCCGCGGCACGGCTCTTGCTCGACGTGGCGTCGGACTCGGCCTGCCTGTTCTGCCTGAACCGGATCAGGTGCTCCTGCAGGTCGATCAGCGGCGCGCCAGATGGGTCGAGATGGTGCCTGGTCCAGGTGCCGTCGGGCCCCAGCCACCAGGAGGCCACCTCGTCGTCCATGGCCAGGTTGATCAGGCTGCGGAGCTCCGCCTTGTGGCCCGGGTCGGTGACCCGGATGAGCAGCTCGACCCGCCGGTCCAGGTTCCGGTGCATCAGGTCGGCGCTGCCCATCCAGACGTCGTCTGGACCGTCTTCGGCGCCCGTGCCGAACGCGTAGATCCGGGAGTGCTCGAGGAACCGGCCGACTATGCTGCGCACCCTGATCGTCTCCGACATCCCTGCCACGCCCGGCCTGAGCGCGCAGATGCCGCGGACCCACAGGTCGATCGGAACTCCGGCGATGGACGCGCGGTACAGCGAGTCGATGATCGCCTCGTCGATGATCGCGTTGCACTTCATCTGGATCCGGGCCGGCCTGTGCTCCTGGACCAGCCGCACCTGCTCCTCGATCTGCCTGATCAGGCCGGAGCGCAGCCCGGCGGGCGCGACGAGAAGCCGGTGGTAGTCGCTGCGCCTGCTGTACCCGGTCAGGTGGTTGAACAGGTCCGTCACGTCCTCGCCGACCGTCCGGTCGGTGGTGAGCAGCCCGTAGTCCTCATACAGCCGGGCGGTCTTGGGATGGTAGTTGCCGGTGCCGATATGGCAGAAGCGGCGCAGCGACCCGTCGGCTTCCTCCCGGACCACCAGCACCATCTTGCAGTGCGTCTTCAGCCCGACGAACCCGTAGACGACGTGACAGCCGGCTTCCTCGAGCTTGCGCGCCCAGGCGATATTGGCTTCCTCGTCGCCGCGCGCCTTGATCTCGACCACGACCACGACCTGCTTGCCGGCCTCGGCCGCGTCGATCAGCGCGTCCACGATCTCGGAGTCGCCGCTGGTCCGGTACAGCGTGTGCTTGATCGCCAGCACCCGCGGATCGGCCGCGGCCGCGACCACCAGGCGCTGCACGCTGGCCGTGAAGGAGTCATAGGGCAGATGCACGAGCACGTCCCGCTCGGCCAGCGTGGCGAAGACGCTGCGGTCCTGCGGCAGGGCGGTCTCCGCCGGAACGAACGCTGGGTACTTCAGGCTGCGCAGGTCCAGATCGGCGATCGCCGACAGCCCGGAGAGGTCGAGCGGTCCCGGCACCCGGTACACCGCGCGGTGATCCACGCTGATCTCGGTCACCAGCTTCTCCAGCATGTCGCCGGAGATCGACTCCTCCACCTCGAGCCGGACGGCAGGCTCGAACCGGCGGCGCATCAGCTCGCGCTCCAGCGACTGCAGGAGGTTCTCCGTGACGTCCTCGTCGATTTCCAGGTCGCGGATCCTGGTGACCCGGAAGACATGGTGCTCGATCACGTCGAGGCCGGCGAAGAGCTGAGTCAGGTGCGCGGCGATCACGTCTTCCAGCGGCACGAACCTGCTCGGCGAGGCCGCGAGGAACCTGGGCAGCAGCGGCGGCACCTTCACCCTGGCGAACATGGTCAGCCCTGACCTCGGGTCGGCGACCATGACCGCCAGGCTGAGTGACAGGCCGGAGATGAACGGGAACGGATGCGCCGGATCGACCGCGAGCGGCGTGAGCACCGGGTAGATCCGCTCCCTGAACAGCCGCTCCAGCATGGCCTGCTCGGCCGGCAGCAGCTCCTTCCACCGCAGGATCTCGATCCCGGCGTCGGCCAGCGCGGGGAGCAGCCGGTCGCTGAAGCACCGGGCATGCCGGGCGGCCAGGTCGCGGGCCATGTGCAGGGTGTTCTCGAGTATCTGGTCCGGCGCCTTCCCGCTCACGCTCTCCACCGGCAGTCCGGTGGCCATCCGCCGGATCCGGCCGGCCACCCGGACCATGAAGAACTCATCGAGCGCGCTGGCGAAGATGGACTCGAACCTGACCCGCTCGAGCAGCGGCACGTTGGGATCCTCGGCGAGCTCGAGCACTCGCTGGCTGAACCTCAGCCAGCTCTCCTCCCGGTCGAGGAAACGATCGGGCCGCAGCGCGGCGGCCGGCGGGCCGGCGCTGGGGACGTCCTGGCCGACACCGGCCAGGACCGCGACCGCGCGTTCCGCCGTCTCCAGGTCGACCTTGTCGAGCTCGGCATCCTCGAAGCCGCGGTCCGCCCGGTCATGGCCCGGCCCGGCGGGCGCCTGGTCCCACCCGGCGGTCCCGCTTCCCCGCTGAACGGTCTGGAGCTCTCGCTCGGACGCGCGTTCCCGTGCCCTGGCCGCTGCCCGCTGGTGACCGGCGGCGCGGTCCTTCACGGCCGCCTTCTCCCGCTCGGCGGCGCGCTCGCCGCTGGCCGGCTTGTCCTGCCCCGCTGGCCGGCCGGCCGACTTGCCCTCGCTCTTCCTGCCGCCAGCGGCTGCTGGCCTGGCCTGCCCCGAATCCATGTCCCTATACTCCCCATGCGGGCAGTGATCCAATACCCGGGGCCGGTGCCCGCCTTCTCCGATTGCCGCCGCGCAGGCCAGGCGCTCAGGATCGGGCAAACTCACCGAACGGAGATCGACCCATGCGGATCGGAACATCCCTGCCCGAACCGGGCGGCCCGGAGGCGCTCGGCCTGCTCCGCGACGAGCTGCGCAGGGCCGCCGACGACGGGTTCTCCTCGGCGTGGATGGCGAACATCTTCGGCCTGGACGCGCTCACCGCGCTTGCCGTGGCCGGCGGCGGCGTTCCCGGCATCGAGATCGGCACCGCCGTTGTCCCGACCTATCCCCGGCACCCGGCAGTGCTCGCTCAGCAGGCCCTGACCGCGGCCCTGGCGCTCGGCGGGCGGCTGGCGCTCGGCATCGGGCTCTCCCACAAGATCGTGATCGAGGACATGTACGGCTACAGTTTCGACGCCCCGGCCAGGCACATGAGCGAGTACCTGTCCATCCTGCTGCCGCTTCTCGATGGCCAGCAGGCCACGTTCGAGGGAGCGACCATGCGGGCCGGGATCGGCCTGTCGGTCCCGCGCACCGGCCAGGTGCCCGTTCTGCTCGCCGCGCTCGGACCGCAGATGCTCCGGCTGGCCGGAGAGCGCACGGACGGGACCGTGCTGTGGATGACCGGGCCGGCCACGGTGCGGGACTACATCGCCCCGGCGATCGGCGCTGCGGCGCGCGATGCCGGGCGGCCTGGCCCGCGGATCGTCTGCATCCTGCCGGTCTGCGTGACCGACGACCCTGACGGCGCCCGGGCCCGGGCGGCCGAGATCTTCGCGATCTACGGCCAGCTGCCGTCCTACCGGGCCATGCTCGACCGCGAGGGCGCGCAGGGTCCGGCCGACGTGGCGATCGTCGGCGACGAGGACACCGTCGCGGCGCAGATCGCGGCCCTGGCGGATTGCGGCGTCACCGACTTCGTCGCCGGGGAGTTCGCCACCTGTGACGAGCGGCGGCGAACCCGCGACGTGCTCAGGATCCTGATCGGCTGATCCGCGGGGCGCGGGCCGCCAGCGTCAGGAGACGCAGAACTCGTTGCCCTCGGGATCGGTCAGCGTGACCCAGTGGTGCGGTCCCTGCTGCCCCCGGTGCAGGAACGTGGCCCCGCGGGCGGCGAGCCGCTCTACCTCGGCGGCCACGTTCGCCGCGCCAGCCCAGATGTCCAGGTGAACCCGGTTCTTCACGGTCTTGGACTCGGGCACGAGCTGAAACAGGACCCGCTTCCGCTCCCCGCGCTCCGGTCCGTCCGGGTGCCTGATGGCCGCGCCGTCCCGCCACACCAGCACGCCGTGGTGCGTCGTCGTGTCGGCCTCGGTGGCATGCCCCTCGGCGATCATGCGGCGGATGAAGTCGGGATCGGACGGCTCGACCACCCAGCCGAGCGCTTCGGCCCACCAGTCGGCCAGGTCATGCGGCCGTGCCGCGTCAACCACGACCTGGAAGTCATATGCCACTGTCCTACCCTCGCCTCAGATGCAGATCACGCGGCAGCGCGATCTCGGCCCATGATGGATCACCTCGCGGTGGATGTGCAGCTCAAGCGCGGCCAGCGAGTGGTCGGCGTCCGGGCCCCCGGGCTGCTCGGGCAGCTCCGTGTGCCGGTCAATACCTGTGATCCAGTCAGTATCCGTGTTCCAGTCGATGCCCATGCCCGAACATTAGATCTCAATGCGGACAGAACCGGTCCGCGATAGCTGGCACACTCGGATTCATGCTGGACGCATCGGCCCAGCTGCTCCGGCTGCTCTCGATCTTGCAGGTCAGGCCGGACTGGACCGGTGCCGACCTCGCTGACCGGCTCGGCATCACCACCCGAACCCTCCGCCGCGACGTGCAGCGGCTGCGCGAGCTCGGCTATCCGGTGCACGCTACGCCCGGAGTGGCGGGCGGCTACCGGCTTGGCGCGGGCACGGCGCTGCCGCCGTTGCTGCTCGACGACGACGAGGCGGTCGCGGTCGCGATCGGCCTGCGCACCACCGCAAGCCAGACCGTGACCGGCTTCGAGGAGACGGCCCTGCGAGCGCTGGCCAAGCTTGACCAGGTATTGCCGGCCAGGCTGCGCGAGCGCACCGCCGCCGTGGCGCTGGCCACCGTCGCACTGCCCAGCCTGACCCCGACCGTCGACCCGACCGCGCTGACCACGATCGCCAGTGCGTGCACCGGCCGACGACCACTGACGTTCGGTTACCAGGACCGGGCCGGCGCGCGCACTTCCCGCCGGGTCGAGCCGCACCGGCTCGTTCACGCCGGATATCGCTGGTACCTGGTCGCACGCGATATCGAGCGCGACGACTGGCGCACGTTCCGGCTTGACCGGATGGACTCCCCCGCCGCGCCCGGCGGCCGGTTCGTGCCGCGCGATCCGCCCGACGCCGCGAGCTTCGTGGCGGCCGCCATCACGACGGCGCCGTACCGATTCCGGGCCCGCGTGCTCCTGCAGGCCCCGGCGCCTGACATAGCCGAGCACATGCCGCCCACCGCCGGGATGCTCGAGGCCGTCGACGACACCAGCTGCCTGCTCACCGCCGGCGCGGACGACCTCGGCGCGATCGCCTTCCACCTGGCCATGCTCGGCGCCGAGTTCACCGTCCTCGACCCACCCGAGCTCACCGACCACGTCCGCTCCCTAGCCGACCGCCTGCACCGCGCCGTCACCCGGTCCACCCAGCCGGCCCAATCCAGCCCCGCCCAGTCCACCCAGCTAGCCCAATCCGGCCCCGCCAAGTCCGCCCAGCCAGTCCAGTCCGCCCAGCCGGCCCAATCCGGCCCCGCCAAGTCCGCCCAGTCCGCCCAGTCGCGCCCAGTCCGCTCAGCCAACCCGGTCCCGCCCAGCCGGTCCAGTCCGTCCAACACCATGATCAACATGACATAGCACGGATTTCGTGGCCACATTCCCGGCAAATTGGACGCGAAAATCACTGAAAGCCGTGCTAAGTGGCAAGGCGCCCCATTCCGACCCTCGGGTTCGCCCGGTTTGCGCTAGTATGCACCGCCGGTGAGGGCGGCCTACCGAGGCCGACCAGCCAGACGAACCGAGACCCGCCACGCGAACCGACGGCGGTCACGCGAACCGAGACCCGCCAGACGAACCGAGACCCGCCACGCGAACCGAGGCGGTCACGCGAACCGAGGGCGGTCCGCGGCCGACCGGGTCGGCGCCGGCGCCGGCGAGTAGGAGTGTCCGGGCCGGGGTTACGGTCGGCCGAGACCGCAGGCGGCGTGGATCTCCGCCCGGCTGGCCAGCTTGACCCGGGCGCCGCGCCCGAGCGCGGCGGCGAGTTCCTTCTCGGCCGTCTCGATCTTCAGCCAGTCCGCGTAACTCACCGGCCGCAGACCCCGCTCGGCCAGCAGCTCAGCGAACCGCGCCGAGCACACGCCACCGCCAGCACCCACGGCAGTCTCGGCATCCGCAGTACCACCCGCGGAACTCTCGGCATCCGCACCACTGACACCGGCCGCCACCGCGGCTGCCGCGCCGGCCGGCACCGCGGCCGCGGCAGGCTCGGGGAGCCTGAGCAGGCCTGCCCTTGGCAGCTGCACATCGCCCGGTCCTGGTCCGCCGGCCAGGTCGGCAAGCAGGGCCCGGACCGTCTGCGCCGCGTCGGACTTGTTGGTCCCGATCACGCCGGTCGGGCCGCGCTTGAGCCAGCCTGCCACGTACTCCCCGGGCAGCGGCTGGCCGTCAGAGCCGAGCACCCGGCCATCGGCGTTCGGCACGGTATGCGATCGCTCGTCGAACGGCACTCCAGCCAGCGGCACGCTCTGATACCCGACCGATCGCAGCACCATCTGCACAGCCAGCGTCTCCCGCTGGCCGGTTCCGGTTAGCCGGCCGTCCGCGTCCAGCCTGGTGCGCTCGAGAGTCAGCGCATCGACCCGTTGCGCCCCGTGAATTTCTACCGGCATCAGCCAGAACCTGACGGTCAGCCGCCTGGCCGCGCCGGCCGGCTTCCGGCCTGCCCAGTCGCTGATCACCGCGTAATTGCCGCGGACGTGCCGGTCCTGCTGAGCCAGCCGGGCGCTCTCGCCGCTGGCGTCGAACGCGTCCAGGTCGGCCTCGCCCGCGCCGACCGATATGTCCACTCCGGCCAGCTCGCCGAGCTCGCGCAGTTCCTTGGTGGTGAACTTGGCCTGGGCCGGGCCGCGGCGGCCGATCATGTGCACCTCGCGGACCTTGCTCGCCGTCAGCGCGTCGAGCACCGGCTGGGAGACGTCGGTCTCGCGCAGCTCGGCCGGGTCGCGGATCAGGATCCTGGCGACGTCGACGGCGACGTTGCCGACCCCGATCACCGCGACCGACTCCGCGTCCACGGTGAACCGGTCCGGGTCCACATCCGGGTGGCCGCAGTACCAGTTCACGAAGTCGGTGGCGGCATAACTGCCCGGCAGGTCCTCGCCGGGTATCCCCAGCCGCCGGTCTCGCATCGCGCCGGTCGCGTAGACCACGGCGTCGTAACAATTCAGCAAATCGGCTCTGGTCACGTCGTCGCCGAGGTGCACGCCCCCGACGAACCGGACGCCGTCGTGCTCAAGCACGCCGCGCAGGTAATCGGCGATCGACTTGATCGACTTGTGGTCCGGCGCCACGCCGTAGCGGACCAGGCCGTACGGAGTGGGCAGCCGGTCAAGGACGTCGACCGCGATGGCGCACGGCGGGTCAAGCGCGGCGCCCTGCTTGAGCAGAGCCTCGGCGGTGTACAGGCCTGCCGGACCCGATCCGACCACGGCGACAGTGAGCGTGTTCATGAAAGGCGATTCTGCACCCTGAATGGCGCGGGGCGGGGCCGCACGGCGGAACGCCGGCCAGGCCCGGCCGCAGCAGGTCCCCGGCCGCACCGCCGGCGACCGCACGGGACCGACCTGCGGGTAGCCCGGTCAGGCGCGGCCGTCGCACGCCAGCCAGGCCGGGCGCGAGCGGACCGGTTCCTGGCCGACCCGGCCCGGGCAGGCTCGGCAACGCACAGCTCACGGCCGCACCGGCCGTCGCCGTCCGCGTCCGGTCCGAACGCCGCCCGGTCAGGCTTACTTGTCATGCACCAGATCCTGGGTGATCTTCGCCACGGCCTCGGTGATCGCCAGCGCCAGGTGCTGCGGTGTCAGGCCGGCCGAGGCGAGGATCTCGGCCCGCTCGCCGTGCTCGAGGAACCGCTGCGGCAGCCCGAACGTCCGCACCGGCGTCGGCGTGTCGGTGTCCCGGAGCAGCCTGGCCACGGCGTCGCCGAACCCGCCAGCCGTCCCGTTGTCCTCCACCGTGGCCACCAGGCGATGACCGGCGGCCGCGGCGGCGAGGGCCGGCTCGACCGGCTGGAGCCAGCGCGGATCGACCACCGTCACCCCGATTCCCTGGTCGGCCAGGCGCTCGGCCGCCGCCATGGCTACCGCCGCCATCGGGCCGGCGGCGACCAGCAGGACGTCGGCAGCCGCGCCGTCCGCCGGGCGGGCGAGCACGTCCATGCCGCCCAGGCTGCCGATCGCCGGAATATCATCGGCGACCGTCCCGCGCGGGAACCTGAGCGCCGTCGGTCCGTCGCTGACCGCTACCGCCTCGCGCAGCAGCTCGGCCAGCCTGGTGCCGTCCCTCGGCGCCGCGACCCGCATTCCCGGCACCATCTGAAGCAGCGAGCCGTCCCACATGCCGTGGTGACTGGCCCCGTCGGGCCCGGTCACCCCGGCCCGGTCCAGGACGAAGGTGACCGGCAGCCGGTGCATCGCGACGTCCATCAGCACCTGGTCGAACGCGCGGTTCAGGAACGTCGCGTAGATCGCGACCACCGGATGCATGCCGCCCATCGCCAGGCCGGCCGCGCTGGTCACCGCGTGCTGCTCGGCGATACCCACATCGAACACCCGCTCGGGGTATGCCTCGGCGAACTTGTGCAGGCCGGTCGGGTGCAGCATCGCTGCGGTGATCGCCACCACGTCCGGCCGCCGGGCACCGATCGCCGCAAGCTCGTCGGCGAACACGGCGGTCCAGCCACGCCTGACCGGACCGGCCGGCGGCGGCTTGCTGCCGTTGCCGCCGGAGGCCCGGGCGCCATTCGCTGGCGATGAGGCACGGGATGCCGCGGCAGCGGAGGCCGGGCTGGCGGCCGGCGCTGGCGAGGCGGCCAGAGCACCGCCGGAACCGTTTACGCCTGCGGCCGGCCCGTTCGCGTGCACCTGAGCGCCCGGCTGAACCTGGTGCAGGCAGTCCTCGTCGTTCTCCTCGGCCAGGGCGTAGCCGCGGCCCTTCTGGGTGATCACGTGCACCAGCACCGGGCCGCCGTAGTCCCCGGCCATCCGCAGGACGCACTCGACGGCCTGCTCGTCGTGGCCGTCGACCGGGCCGAGGTACTTCAGGCCCAGGTCCTCGAAGAGAACCTGCGGCTGGAGGAAGTCCTTCAGCCCCTTCTTGACCCCGTGCAGCGTCTCGAACAGCGGTGGGCCGACCAGCGGGGTGTGCGTCAGCGTGGTCTTGATGAAGTCGAGGACCAGCTCGTACCGCCGGGACACCCGGACCGAGGCGAGGTGCTCGGCCAGCCCGCCGATGGTCCGCTGATAGGACCGGCCATTGTCGTTCACCACGATGACGACCTTGCGGTCCTTGGCGGCGGCGATGTTGTTCAGCGCCTCCCAGGCCATCCCGCCGGTCAGCGCCCCGTCCCCGACCACGGCGACCACCCGGCGGTGCGTCTCGCCGCGGATCTGGTAGGCCTTGGACAGCCCGTCGGCGTAGGACAGGCTGGTCGAGGCGTGGCTGTTCTCGACCAGGTCGTGCTCGGACTCGGCCCGGTTGGGGTACCCGGACACCCCGCCGAGCTGCCGTAGCCTGCCGAACCCGGCCATCCGGCCGGTGAGCAGCTTGTGCACGTAAGACTGGTGGCCGGTGTCCCAAACGATCCGATCGACCGGGGAGTCGAACACCCGGTGCAGCGCGATGGTGAGCTCGACCACTCCCAGGTTCGGCCCGAGATGCCCGCCGTTCCGCGAGACGGCGTCGATCAGGAATTCCCTGATCTCGGCGGCCAGCACCGGCAGTTCGTCAGCGCTGAGCGCCTTGACGTCCTTCGGTCCGGCGATCGACTCAAGCAGTGTCATCGGGTGAGCTCCTCACGGTCATCGCGGGCGGCGCAAGCCCTGGCTCCCGGCCCGGTCGCCAGGACAACCGGGTTCGGCTTCTCCGCAGCCCAGGCCCGCAGAACCTGTCATGCGACAGGGAGCGAACCTAATGAGTCTATTTCGGCCCGCAGGCCTGATGCGCGCCGCGTACCCCGACCGCGGGTCCGGGCGCTGGCCGCCAGCGGCCGGCTCGCCCGCGCTCGCGCTCCGCGGCCAGGGCGCCGGCGCTATCGCGGCGGCCGCTCGCTGGCTAGTCTTCGACCAGTTACCGCCATTCTCCAGCCGGTAGTGGCTAATCTTCGACCATCGGCGACGTATCGGTCCCGTCTGTCGCGCGCGGCCATCAGCCAGGTCGCACGCGGCACTAACCGAGCGGAGGCGGACGAGGGCATGGTG
Source organism: Streptosporangiaceae bacterium (assembly GCA_035604275.1). Lineage (GTDB taxonomy): Bacteria > Actinomycetota > Actinomycetes > Streptosporangiales > Streptosporangiaceae > Chersky-822. The sequence goes on from DATNIU010000031.1 coordinate 23,790, forward strand.
ACCAGACGCCGCGGCATCGTCCGGCCGGCAGCGATGGCCGGGCTTGTCACCGGGCTGGCGCTGGCCGCGGCGACGGCCACCCCAAGCGCGTCGGCCGGGCAGCCGGGAAGCCGGGCCCAAGGCGGCCGGGCCGCCGAGGCCGGAGCTGCCGCTGCTCGTACTACCGTCACGGTGGCCCGGTTGCCCGGGCCGGTCAAGCTGACCTGGACGCTGCGGCAGGCGATTCAGTACCTTCCGCCGTCGAATCACAGCCAGTACCTGGTCGTGATCGCCTCACGGCACGACGCGTGGTTCTTCGGCGGCTCGAACCTGGCCGGACACGGCGTGCCGGAAGTCCTGCGCCGGTTCCGCGGCGGATTCCGGTTTCCGGCGCTCCCGTCGGGCCTGCACAGCTGGATAGCCGCGGCCAGCGCTCAGTCGCCGAGCAACATCTGGGCCGTGACCTACCTCGGCGGTGCGGTGCTGCGCTGGAACGGCACGGCGTGGAAGACCGTGCCGAGGGGAGCCTGGCGCGCCGGGACCCAGTTCACCGGGATCGATGCCGTCGGTCCTCGCAGCGTCTGGCTGTTCGGGGGGCGCGGGCGCAGCTTCGCGGGCGCCGGGAGCTGGCACTGGGACAGCACGGGATGGACCCGGGTGCGCGGGATCGCCGGCGGCATCCGCCAGGGCAGCGCCGTTTCAGCCAGGGACATCTGGGCGATCGGCGGAATCGGTGGCTCGCTGAACGCCCTGTTCCAGCTCAGCGGCGGCACCTGGCGGCACGTCACGCCCGGCCCGCTGGCCGGCTTCAGTTACTCTTACGTCCTCGCGCTGGCGCCAGGCAACGTCTGGGTGGCCGGGTCGGTGTCCGGCGTCCCGAAGCTCGCGCACTTCGACGGCAGCGCCTGGACCAGGCTGACCATGCCTGGCTCGGTCGCGGCGACCGGGATCTGCCGCAACGGGCGCGGCGGCCTCTGGGTGGTCGCCAATTCGGGCACCGGTCACTCCATCCTGCGGCAGCGCTCGGCGGCTGGTCACTGGAGCACGACGACGGTCAGTGCGAGCTCGGCCAACGAGGTGCTGGCCTGCACTCTGGTACCGGGCGGCCAGGCGGCGTGGGGCGCGGGCAAATCCGCCGGCGTGGGAGGCCACGGGTCCGCCGCGGCCGTGTACGGCTACGGCAGCCTGCCGTAGCCCGTCGGGTCTGCGCGCTGGAAGGTTGGCGATCCGCTTCCCCGATTCGGCCCGATCCCCGCTCCCGACCCGATTGGAGACCTTGCGATGTCCGAGCCCCAGACGGCCGGCGGTGCTGCGCCGGTGACCGGTGTGCCGATGGGCGGACGGGTCTGCGTGGTCACCGGGGCCAGCTCGGGTATCGGCCAGGCGGCGTCCGTCGCGCTGGCCGGGCTCGGCGCGACGGTCGTGCTGGTCTGCCGGGATCGCGGTCGCGGCCAGAACGCGATGGCCGAGGTCGGCGCGGCCGCCCGCGGCGGCGAGCCGTCGCTTGAGCTGGCCGATCTCTCATCGGCGGAGCAGGTACGCGACCTGGCTGGCCGGCTGGCCGGGCTGCCGAGGATCGACGTGCTGGTCAACAACGCGGGCCTGGTCATCTATCACAGGCAGCTGACCGCCGACGGCCTGGAGCACACGTTCGCGCTCAATCACCTGGCACCGTTCCTGCTGACCAACCTGCTCCGGCCGAAACTGGAGGCCAGCGGCCCGGCACGGGTCGTCACCGTAGCGTCGACCGCGCACCGCGGTGCCCGGCTGGACCTCGATGACCTTCAGCTGGAGCACCGCTACTCCGCCATGCTGGCCTACTCCAACAGCAAGCTGGCCAACATCTTGTTCACCAGGGAGCTCGCCAGGCGGCTCGACGGCACCGGGGTCACCGCCAACTGCCTGCACCCGGGCACCGTGCGAACGCGTTTCGGCCAGACCGGCTCGGCCTGGCTGCGGCTCGGCATCGCGATCGCCGCCCCGTTCTTCCGCTCACCGGAGCAGGGCGCGAGAACCCTCGTCTACCTGGCAAGCTCGCCGGAGGTCAGCGGCCAGTCCGGCGGCTACTACGTCAGCGGCAAGCTCCGCGAGCCCTCGCCGACGGCCAGGAATGACGACACCGCGCGCAGGCTCTGGGACCTCAGCGCGGAACTCACCGGCCTGAGCTGACCGGCTTCGCGCCATCAGGGCCGGCTCGGCCAGCTCGGCCGGCTCGGCCGGCTCGGCCGGCTCGGCCAGCTCGGCCAGCTCTGGGCTGGCGTTTCGGACCCGAGCTGCTGACCGGGCTCGGCGCACGACCGAGCCTCCCCTCACCCGGCGCTGATCGTCCTGGCCCGGCCAGCGAGCAGGCCGGAGCTGAGCTGCACCACGCCGACCGCCAGCAGCACCCAGACCGATGCCGCCCAGCCGCCGGTCGCCGAGTGCAGGAACCCGATCAGCAGCGGCCCGGTGATCGCCACCAGGTACCCGGTGGCCTGCGCGAAGCCCGACAGCGACGCGGCCGTCGGACCGTCGGCCGCCCGCGCGGTGAAGAAGAAGACGCTCAGGCCGAACGCGCCGCCCTGGCCGAGGCCGAGCAGCAGCATGAACGCCGTCGCTGCGCCTGCTGGCCCGAAGCCGACGCCCGCGAGGCCAGCCATGATCATGACTATCGCCGCGGCGGCGAGCGGTCGCTGGTCGCGGACGCGGTGCGCGATCACCGGCGCGGCCAGCCCGGTGATGGCGTTGCCCAGGTTCATCAGCGCCAGCAGGTTGCCGGCCTGGACGGCGCTGAGCCCGTGATCGCGCAGCAGCGACGGGAACCAGGACAGCGTCGCGTAGTAGGACAGGCTCTGCGTGCCCGTGAACGCGGCCACCTGCCAGGCCAGCGCCCGCCTGCTCATGGCGCGGACACCCCGGCCGCCCGGCGGTCCCGCGGCATCCGGCCCCGCCTGATCGGGAATGGTGCGGAACCTTAGCTGCGGCAGCCAGACCAGCCCGGCCGCCAGGGCCGGCAGCGCCCACATGCCGAGCGTCAGCCGTACCGCCGCCTCCGAGCTGCCGGCAGCGGTGAACACGGGCACCGCGATGACCGCCCCGAGCACGGCCCCGGCGGTCAGTGACATCAGGTACAGCCCGATCAGCAGGCCGGCCCGTTCCGGCATGCGCCGCTTGACCAGGCTCGGCAGCAGCACGTTCATCAGAGCGATCGCGCAGCCTGCGACGACGGTGCCGGGGAAGAGCAGCACCCCGGGCGCCAGGCTGCGCAGTCCCAGCCCGGCCGCCAGCAGAACCAGGGCCATCCCGAGCACCCGCTCCTCGCCGAACTTCCTGGCCAGGACGGCACCGGATCCGGAGAAGACGGCGAAGCTGAGCACCGGCACGGCGGCAAGCGCCGCCTCGGTGGCCGGCGAGATCCCGGCGCGGGCCAGCTCAGGGTAGACCGGCGGCAGGCTGGTGATCGCCGCGCGCATGTTGAACGAGAGCGCGATGATGCCAGCCACCAGAGCCCATGCTCCCGCCGTCCGGGCTCGCGTGTCGCCAGCCGTCAGCGTCAGTCTCGGTCCTGGCCGCGCAGCGACCTAAGTACGTACTGCATGATCCCGCCGTGCCGGTAGTAGTCGGCCTCGCCCGGGGTGTCGATCCTGACCGTGGCGTGGAATCGCCTGCCGTCCGCGACCACCGTGACCTCGCGCGGGGTCTCGCCGGAGTTCAGCGCCTCGATCCCGAGGACGTCGATCACCTCGTGGCCGGTGAGCCCCAGGGACGCCGCGTTCTGCCCGGGCAGGTACTGAAGCGGCAGCACTCCCATGCCGATCAGGTTGGACCGGTGGATCCGCTCGTACGACTCGGCGAGCACGGCGCGGGCGCCGAGCAGCGCCGTGCCCTTGGCCGCCCAGTCGCGCGACGAGCCCGAGCCGTACTCCTTGCCGGCCAGCACGATCAGCGGGGTTCCCTCGGCCAGGTAGGCCCGCGACGCCTCGTAGATCGACGTCACCGTCCCCTCGGGCAGCTTGACGGTGAACCCGCCCTCGGTTCCCGGCGCGAGCTGGTTGCGCAGCCGGATGTTGGCGAACGTGCCGCGGATCATCACCTCGTGATTTCCGCGCCGTGACCCGTAGGTGTTGAACTCGCGCCGCGGCACGCCATGGGCGCTCAGATAGTGCCCGGCCGGGCTGTCTGCCTTGATCGAGCCGGCCGGGGAGATGTGGTCCGTGGTCACCGAGTCGCCGAGCATAGCGAGCACTCGGGCGCCCGTGATGTCGGTGACCGGCGCCGGGTCGGCGGGCATGCCGTCGAAGTACGGCGGCCGCCGCACGTACGTCGACCGCTCATCCCACGCGAACACGTCGCCGGGCGGCACGTCGAGCTCCTGCCAGCGCTCGTCCCCGGCGAAGACGTCCGCGTAGCTGCGGGTGAACATCTCGGCGGCGACCGAGTCGCGGACGACGGCGGCGATCTCCGCCTGCGACGGCCAGATGTCGGCCAGGTACACGGCCCGGCCGTCGGCGCCGGTCCCGATCGGATCGGAGGTCAGGTCGATGTCCATCGTCCCGGCCAGCGCGTAGGCGACGACCAGCGGCGGCGATGCCAGGTAGTTCATCTTCACGTCTGGATTGATCCGGCCCTCGAAGTTGCGGTTGCCGGACAGCACGGAGACCACGGCCAGGTCGTTCTCGGCGACGGCCGAGCTGATCGCCTCAGGCAGCGGGCCCGAGTTCCCGATGCAGGTCGTGCAGCCGTAGCCGACCAGGTTGAAGCCGAGCTTCTCCAGGTACGGTGTCAGGCCCGCCCGGTCGTAGTAGTCCATGACCACCTTGGAGCCTGGCGCCAGGGTGGTCTTCACCCACGGCTTGCGGGACAGCCCGGCCTCCACCGCCTTGCGCGCCAGCAGCGCGGCGCCCACCATGACCGACGGGTTCGATGTATTGGTGCAGGACGTGATCGCGGCGATGACCACCGATCCGTGGTCGACCGACGTCTTCGTCCCGTCCTCGAGGGTAACCGCGGCCGGCGCCGACGGCCGGCCCTGGTAGCCGCCGGCCACCGGGTCTGAGGCCGGGAAGGTGCCGGCCACGCCGTTGTCGAGGCTCGGCGCGTGCACGTACGAGCCAAGCGCCTCGCGGAACGACGTCTTCGCGTCGGTCAGCGCCACCCGGTCCTGCGGCCGCTTCGGGCCGGCCAGGGACGGGACCACCGTCGAAAGGTCGAGCTCGAGCTCCTCGGAGTACCTGATGCCGCGGTCCGGGGTGTGCCAGAGCCCCTGCTCCTTCGCGTAGGCCTCGATCAGCGCGACGTGCTCCGCTGACCGGCCGGTCAGCCGCAGGTAGGTCAGCGTCTCGCCGTCGATCGGGAAGATCGCGCAGGTGGAGCCGAACTCCGGGCTCATGTTGCCGATCGTCGCCCGGTTCGCCACCGGTACCGCCGCCACGCCGTCACCGTGGAACTCGACGAACTTGCCGACCACGCCGTGCCGGCGCAGCAGCTCGGTGATGGTCAGCACCAGATCGGTGGCGGTCGTGCCGGACGGCATCTCCCCGGTCAGCCGGAACCCGACCACCTTCGGGATCAGCATCGAGATCGGCTGGCCGAGCATCGCCGCCTCGGCCTCGATGCCGCCGACCCCCCAGCCGAGCACGCCGAGGCCGTTCTCCATCGTGGTGTGCGAATCGGTGCCCACGCAGGTGTCCGGGTAGGCGCTCAGGCCGCCGCCCGGCGCTTCCCCGGTCATCACCACCCGCGCCAGGTGCTCGATGTTGACCTGGTGCACGATCCCGGTTCCGGGCGGGACGACGCGGAACTGGCGCAGCGCCTGCTGGCCCCAGCGCAGGAAGGCGAACCGCTCGGAGTTGCGGTGGTACTCCAGGTCGACGTTGCGCTCGAACGCGTCAGGACGGCCGAACACATCGGCGATCACCGAGTGGTCGATCACAAGCTCGGCGGGCACCAGCGGATTGATCTTGGTCGCGTCGCCGCCGAGCGCCCGCATCGCCTCGCGCATGGTGGCCAGGTCCACCACGGCGGGAACGCCGGTCAGGTCCTGCATGATCACCCGTGCCGGGCTGAACTGGATCTCGGTGTCGGGCTCGGCCGCCGGCTGCCATCCGGCGAGTGCCCGGACGTGGTCCGCGGTGACGTTGACGCCATCCTCGGTGCGCAGCAGGTTCTCCAGAAGGATCTTCAGGCTGAACGGAAGATCCGCCGACCCTGGCACCGCGTCAAGCCGGTGAATCTGGTAGCTGGTCCCGCCCGCCGTCAGCGTGCCGCGAGCACCGAAGCTGTTAGCCGTCATCATGAGCTGCCTTCCTGCCGCCCGGCGCCGCCCGCGCGGCCGCGTCGACGTCCTGTCGGCCATCCTGCCGTAGCGCGCCCCTGCCGTCGCGCCCAGCCTGGCCGCCAGCCAGGACCCAGCGCTTCCTCCGGTACCCGTCCGACAGCGCTTGTCCGGCAGGGCTCGTCCGAGGGCTCGTCCGGCAGGGCTCGTCCGGCGGGGCTCGTCGAATAGTTCTCGTCCGAGCGCTCCGCGAGCCTGTGCTGGTCCGGGCGCCGCCAAGTATCTCGATGTCAAGTTACTTCGCCAGATTACCGAGCCAGCTCTCTCGATGTCAAGCTATTCGCCGGGCCCGGCACCGGCCGCGACGCTGACCAGGTCGGCCGCGGTTGACCGGGTCAGCACCCGGACCGCTCGCGCGGCGGGCGACAGCCGAAGCGCGCTCTTCGGCAGCCGGACCACCAGCGCGCCGGGGTGCGACTCGAAGACCAGCGGCGGCTCCAGCACCAGGGCCTCGCCGTCGACTCCGACCTCGACCGGTCCGTCCGAGCTGACCTCGAACCTCGGCGCGGTCCACTCCTGCCATCCCGGGAAGCGCCGCACCTGCCCGGCCAGCTCGAGCAGCATGAAGCTGCGGGCGTCGGCCGCGTCGGTGACCTGCACCATCACGACCCCCAGCAGCCCGGTGTCCAGTCGTTCCCTGGTGCCCCGGCCGCCTGGGTGCGCAAGCTGGTAGGGATCGTTCGAGACCAGGATCAGGTGCGCGGTCTCGAAACGTGCGCCGCCGGGCGCGTCGAAGCGCAGGTCAAGCGGCACCGCGTCCGGCCCGAGCAGGTCAGGCAGCAGGTCGGCGGCGGTCCTGAGCTTCGCGTCCCGGTATTCGGGCGACTGCACGACCTTGGCGTACAGGCCGAGCGAGCAGTTGTTCACGAACGTGCGGCCGTTGACCGCGGCCAGGTCGATCCGGCGCTCGACCCCGTCAGCGAACGCGTCGAGAGCGCCGATCACGTCGTTACGGTCCAGGCCCAGGTCGAGCGCGAAGTGGTTGCGAGTGCCGGCCGGTATGCAGACATGCGGAATCTGGCGCCTGGCCGCGACGGACGCGACAGCGGCCTGGGATCCGTCGCCGCCCGCCATCCCGATCACCTCGGCACCATCGGCGATGGCGTCCTCCGCGAGCTGGACCAGGTCATCGCCGCGGCGCAGGATGATCGGCTCGATGCCGCGAGCGCGGCACTCGTCGGCCAGCCTGAACCGCTCGGCCTTGCCGCCGCCCGACTTCAGGTTCATGATCAGAACCGGCCGAGCGGGCCCCCGCGCAGCAGTAACATCACCCGCACTCCCAGCACCAGCACCTTCAGCACCTGTCGTCTCAGCACCAGCTCTAGCTGCTTCAGCGCCAGCGGCCGCGGCATCACCAGCGTCGGCATCAGCGCCGCCCGGCTCCGCTTGGTCGGCCGGCGGCGGACTCCCGGCCTGCTCGCCGCTCGCCGGCGCCCCGGCCGTGGATGACCGGCGGACAGGATGCCGCACGGCCCCCCGCTCGCGCGACCGCAGCGCCTTGGGCGTCCGGCGCAGGGCGTGCCGGGCCGTGATCACCGAGACCACGGCCAGCCCGACGACGGCGGCGAGCGCCCAGAGGCTGATCACGGCCATAACCAGGCCAGTCACCAGCGCGGCAAGCGCCAGCACCGCGGTGATCAGCGCGATGACCCGGATGATCCCGCGCCGCGACACGGCGTACCAGCAGGCGGTCACGCAGGCGAGCAGGCCGACGAGCGCCAGCAGCACGGCGCCGAACCTGAGCACGATATTGAGCGCTATCAGGACCATGGCGGCCGCCACCGAGAAGATCGCGGCCAGGGCGCTCAGCCGCTCGCCCATGGTCGGCCGCCGATCCGCCGTGCTAGGTCGCCGATCCGTCGTGCTAGGTCGCCGATCCGCCGTACTAGCTGGCACGGTCTCCCCCTCCATGGCCAGGTCCGCTCCGCCGCCAGGCCGGGCCCGCTCGTGATCGTGCCTGCCTCGTCGCCGGCCCTGACATCCAGGCGCGATCACCGCCGATGATGCGGCTCGGGCCGGTGCTTTCTGTCATACCCACTCCGGCCGGGCCGCGCTCTGGCCCGGCCCGCGCGGCCCGCCAGTCCGCGGGAACGCGCGGTCGCCGGTGCTAGCATGCGTCGATGGCCCAGGGGGAAGCCGATCGCGAACCGCCGGCGGCCTCCGGCAGTGCGCAAGCGCCCGGCGGCGGGCCTGCGACCGCTGATCCGCAGGCGGTCGCCGAGGCGGTCGCCGACCGCCTGGCCGATCGGCTTGGCCGGCTCGGCGATCCGGCCCGGCAGCGGCTTACCGACGCGCTGCACCAGATCGGCGCGATCGACCGGGCCGTCTACGATGCCGTCGCCGCGGTCCCTGCACCGGCGCTCGATCAGGCCATGCGCCGGCTCTCCAACGCGGCCAACCACTCCAGGCTCTGGCTCGGCATCGCCGGCGGCCTCGCCCTGACCGGCGGGCCGGCGGGCAGGCGAGCGGCGGCCAGGGGCATCCTGGCGATCGGCGTCACCTCGGCGGTCGTCAACCTGGGCGTGAAGTCCGTCTCGGCAAGGCGGCGGCCGGACCGGGCCCGCGCCGGAGTGCCGGGCGAGCGGCACGTCACGATGCCGTCATCGACGTCGTTCCCTTCCGGCCACTCCGCCTGCGCGTTCGCCTTCGCGACCGCGATCAGCCGCGACAGCCCGTGGCTGGCCATCGCGATCCAGTTCCTGGCAGGCGGCGTGGCATACTCCCGGGTGCACACCGGCGTGCACTACCCGGGCGACACCGTCGCCGGCGCGCTGATCGGCGCGGGGACCGGCCAGGCCGTAAGCACCGTATTCGACCGTGCGATAGCCAGATCGCGACCCGCTGGACTCCCGGCCCCCTAGCCGTTGTTCGTGCTCGATCGGAAATCCGCTAGCACTGCCAGAGCGCGGGTCAGACCAGACCGACTGGCCGGATGGCACCGCCCGGCACCCGGCTGCTCCTGCACCGGCCATCTCTCACCCTGATTTATGAGGATCAGATGAGCGCGACCACGGATGATGATGCTGCTGCTCCCGATCCGGACTCGGTCCTTGCCGCGTTCGGCCTGCGGGGTCCTGCGACGGCCGTGACCGCGGTCGGCGGTGCGTGGTCCAACCGGGTCTATCGGCTGGACGCCGCTACCGCGAGCTTCGCCCTGAAGGAGCTGCTCAATCCCTGGGCAGAGCCTCGCTGGGCGGAATGGCTCGGCGAGGCCTTGTCCTTCGAGCAGCGCGCCATCGCGGCCGGGGTGGCAGCGCCGGCGCCCGTTCCCAACCCGGCCGACGGAGGCTGCCTGGCCTGGGTGACCCGGCGCGGCGGTACCTCGCCGGCGGCTGTCCGCCTGCACCGCTGGGTCGACGGCGAGCCGTTCGGAGCCGGGCCAGTCCAGCCTGACGTCGCCGCCTGGGCCGGGGAGGTGCTCGCCACGCTGCACGGCCTGGGAATCCGGCCCCGCGATCGGAGCCTGTTTCCCGTTCCCGATACCAGCACGGCCAGCCGGTGGCCCGAGCTGACCGATGCCGCCCGCCGGTCCGGCGCCGAGTGGGCCGATCAGCTGGCCGAGATCGGCCCGGCCGTGTCGATCCTGGCCGAGCTGGCACTCCAGGCGGGGCACCGGCCGGAGCAGGAGGTGATGACGCACGGGGACATCGACCAGAAGAACCTCATCGCGACCCCGCACGGCCCGGTGCTGTGCGACTGGGACGTGGCCGTTCCCCTGGTCCCGCGCCGGGAACTGGCCGATGTCGCCCTGTCGCTCGGCTGCTGGGAGGCCTTCGATATCGCCCGCGATGTCGTGCGCTCCTATCGCCAGGCCGGCGGTGACGATACCGCCTTCGAGCCCGCTGACCTGGGCCAGCCGATGATGATCGGCCTCGACTGGGTCGCGTTCAACGTGGAGCGCGCCATCGGCCTGCGCCCGTCAGGCCCAGCTGGAGCGGCACTGGCACAAGGGCTGGTTCCTGAGCTGCTCGCCGCGGTCCCCCGCGGTCTCGATGTCGCCCTGCGCATCGCCCGCCTCATGGACCCGTGAAGCGGCATCGCGCATCCTCGGCTCCGAGCGGGCCACCGCCTGCCCCGGCCTGCCCAGGCCGCCAGCCGGCGACGCCCGGAGGGCGGCGGCCCGGCCCGGTCAGCCGGCGATCAGCTCGTCGGCGGCCGAGTACGGGTCCAGCTTGCCGCTGACCACGAGGCTGGCCAGATCATCGAGCCTGGACTCACCGGGCAGGCCGCCCAGCTGGCGCCGGATCGTGGTGACGGCGATGGCCGAGATCTCCTCTCGCGCCCGCGCCTGACGGCGCCGGTCAAGCTCCCCCGATTCGGCCAGCCAGGTCCAGTGCGCGTCGAGATGCGCCGCCAGCTCATCGATGCCGTCTCCGGTGGCGGCCGATGTCGCGATGATCGGCGGCTTCCAGGCTGGCGGGTCGTGCCTGACCATCGCCAGCATGGACCGCAGGTCCCTGATGACCTCCTGGGCGCCCGGCCGGTCGCTCTTGTTCACCACGAAGATGTCGGCGATCTCCAGGATGCCCGCCTTGGCCGCCTGAATGGAATCACCCATCCCGGGCGCGAGGATCACGAGAGTGGTATCGGCCAGCGACGCGATCTCCACCTCGGCCTGCCCGACGCCGACGGTCTCGACCCCGATGACGTCAAAGCCGGCCGCGTCCAGGATCCGCAGCGCCTGCGGCGCCGCCAGGGACAGCCCGCCCAGGTGACCCCTGGTAGCCATCGACCTGATGAACACGCCGGGGTCGGTGGCGTGATCGGCCATCCTGACCCGGTCGCCGAGCAGGGCACCGCCGCTGAACGGCGAGGTCGGGTCGACCGCCAGGATGCCGACACGCTGGTTCTGCCTCCGGTACAGCCGCACCAGCGCGGTGGTGATCGTCGACTTTCCGACGCCGGGCGAGCCGGTGAGCCCCACCACCCGGGCGTGGCCGGTGTAGCGGGCCACCGCCCGCATCACCGGCCGCAAGGCCGGCGAGCCGTCCTCCACCAGGGACACCAGCCGGGCCAGTGACCGCGGATCGCCGTCCCGCGCGGCGGCGACGAGCGCGTCAGGATCTCGGCGCACCCGGGTCAGTCGCGGACCGGCGGCGGCACGTCGAGCAGCAGGGCGTCACCCTGGCCGCCGCCACCGCACAGCGCGGCGGCGCCCCTCCCGCCGCCCCGGCGCCGTAGCTCGTAGATCAGGTGCAAGGCGATCCGCGCCCCGGACATGCCGATCGGATGGCCGAGCGCGATCGCGCCGCCGTTGACGTTGACGATGTCGGGCCCGATGCCCAGGTCGCGCATCGACTGGATGGCCACGGCGGCGAACGCCTCGTTGATCTCGATCAGGTCCAGGTCGCCGACGGTCAGCCCGGCCTTGGCCAGCGCACGCCTGATCGCGTTGGACGGCTGGGACTGCAGCGAGTTGTCCGGGCCAGCCACGACCCCGTGCGCGCCGATCCCGGCCAGCACCTGAGCGCCGGCCTCCGCCGCGGCCCGGGCCGAGGCGACCACGACGGCGCACGCGCCGTCGGAGATCTGCGAGGCAGACGCCGCTGTGATGGTGCCGTCGGCGGCGAACGAGGGACGCAGCTTGCTCAGCGCCTCCGCGGTCGTGTCCGCCCGGACTCCCTCGTCGGTATCGACGATCACCGGGTCGCCGCGGCGCTGCGGCACCGGGACGGGCACGATCTCCTGCGCGAACAGGCCGTTCTTGATCGCCGCGGCCGCGCGCTGATGCGACCGGGCGGCGAACTCGTCCTGCTCGGCGCGGGTGATCCCGAGCCTGGTGTTGTGCCGCTCGGTCGAGGCGCCCATCGAGACGTGATCGAAGGCGTCGGTCAGCCCGTCCAGGGCCATCGCGTCGACCAGCTCGGCCGATCCGTACCTGATTCCCTTGCGCGCGCCGGGCAGCAGATGCGGCGCCCTGCTCATGGACTCCATGCCGCCGGCGATCACTACGTCGAACTCCCCGGCCCTGATCAGCTGGGCGGCCAGCGCAATCGCGTCCAGGCCGGAGAGGCACACCTTGTTGATGGTCAGCGCGGGGACGGTCATCGGGAGGCCGGCCGCGACGGCGGCCTGCCTGGCCGGGATCTGGCCCGCGCCAGCCTGGAGGACCTGGCCCATGATCACGTAGTCGACCTGGTCGCCGGAGATGCCGGCCCGGCCGAGCGCCGCCCTGATCGCGATGCCGCCGAGCTCGGCGCCGCTGAGGTCGCTCAGCGATCCGAGCAGCCGTCCGATCGCAGTTCTGGCCCCGCCGACAATCACCGCTTCCTGCATGGCTGCAACGATACCTAGGTCTGCCCGGCCGCGGCGTGGAGCCGCGGCGTGGACCGGAGGGAAACGAGCCGTGCTGACCCGCATCGATCACGTCGGAATCGCCTGCCGGGATCTGACCGCCAGGATCGCCTTCTACCAGTCAGCCTTCGGCCTGACCCTGGTCAGCCAGGAGATCAACGCCGAGCAGGGCGTGCGGGAGGCGATGCTCCGGGTGGCCGACGCCCCCGCTGGCACGTCCTATGTCCAGCTGCTCGAACCACTGCGGCCTGACACTCCGGTCGGCAGGTTCCTGGACCGGCGTGGCGAGGGAATCCATCATGTCGGCTACGGAGTGACCGATATCGCGGCCGCGCTGAGCGCGATCGGGGCGACCGGAATCCGGCTGCTCGACTCCAGGCCGCGGCATGGCTCGATGGGCGCCGCGGTCGCGTTCCTGCACCCCAAGGACGTCGGCGGAGTGCTCACCGAGCTGGTTCAATCGGCCGCGGGCTAGCCGCGGGCTGGATCTGAAGCCGCGACGGGTAAGCCGGGGCAAGACTGCTCATTCGTGAGCTTCGGCACGAGCAACCGCGAACACCCCACCAACTGGCCGGCGGCGGAGTACGCTGCCAGGCACCGGGAAGGTGGACTGGTGTGCGGGCATCGGCCCAGGCAGCGCGAGGCTGCCAGCGGGTCGGCCGGCAGGCGAGACGACCGCACCGGCGCGGGCGTCCCCGGTCCCCGCAGGCTCGTACGATGCTAAAACCCCCGTCTACCCAGGATTAGGCGACATGCAGCCCGATATCAATGCCCAGCTCGGCACCTTTTTCGACGATGACCAGCCGCCGCATTTCTCGCAGAAGATGCGCGGTTACGACCAGGAAGAAGTCGAGGAGTACCTGAGGAAGAAGGACGCCGAGCTGCGCGCGATCCGCGAGAACGAGCAGGCCCTCAAGCAGGAGCTCGCCTTCGCGCATCGCCAGATGCAGGAGCAGGAGCGTCCCACGTACTCCGGTCTTGGCTCGCGGATCGAGCAGCTGCTCCGGCTGGCTGAGGAGCAGCGCGACGAGATCCTGCAGGAGGCGAGGACCGAGGCCAGCCAGGTGATGGCGTCGGCCAAGGTCGACGCTGCCGAGCTCAGGGCCGGCGCCGAGAACGAGACGGCTGAGCTGCGGGCCAACGCCAAGCGGGAGACCGACGACCAGCGGGCGTCGGCCGAGCGCGAGGCGGACAGCATCCGCACGACCGCCCGTCGCGAGTCTGACGAGCTGACGTCCACCACAGAGCGCGAGGTCGCCAAGCTCCGCGCGATGGTGGACCACGAGGTCGCCGAGAAGCGGGCCGCGGTCGAGCGCGAGATCGCCAAGCTGCGCACCACGACGGAGCGGGAAGTCGCCCAGCTCAAGGCGTCGTCGAAGCGCGAGCGGGACGAGATCCTGACCACCTCCAAGCGCCAGGCCGACGAGATGCGCAGCCAGGCCCAGCGGATCCTGGAGGAGAGCGAGGCGCAGCGGGCTCAGGCCGAGGCCGAGTTCGATATCCAGCTCGCCTCGCGGCGCGAGGAGGCCGAGCGTCAGGAGGCCGAGCGGCTCGCAGCGGCGCAGGCGGCCACTCAGCGGCTGGTCTCCGAGGCCGAGCAGCGGGCGGCGACCGCCGAGCAGCGGGCCAGCAAGGCGAGCGCGCAGGCCGAGCAGTCCCGCCGGGACGCGGACGAGCACGCCAAGCAGCTCGTCAGCGGCGCCAAGAAGAACGCCGACGACATCGTCGCCCAGGCCAAGGCCCAGGCCGACCAGCTGCTCGCCGAGGCGAAGGCCGAGGCCGACCGGCACGCCAGCGTGGCGCAGCGCCGGGTCGACGAGGCGAACAAGCAGTACGAGACGGTGCAGGCGCACCTGGCGCAGATCAGCCAGCTGCTCGGGCCGTCGGCGGCCAGCCTTGCCTCGCCGGCCCCGGCTCCGGCCTTGCACGCGGCGCCCACTCGCGCGGTCGCCGCGGCACCGGCCAATGGCGGGGCCGGCCCCGCGCCAGCCCGGCCGACCGCGGCAACCGCCGCTAAGGGCGAGCCGAAGCAGTCGCACGGCAAGTCAGCCGACGGCGAAGAGGATTGGTGGACCGAGTAACACCTTCCGCGCCGCGAATGGCCCCGCTGCCTGGGCTGCGGGGCCATTCGCATGCCTACGGGCTGGCCGTCTGGCCACCGTCGACCACCAGCGCCTGGCCGGTGACGTAGCTCGAGGCATCGCTCGCCAGGAAGACGGCCGGGCCCGCCATCTCCTGCGCCCTGGCCCAGCGGCCCATCGGCACCGAAGCGACCGTCGCCGGGCCCGCGACCGGGTCCTCCCACAGATTGCGGTTCAGGTCGGTGGCCGTCCAGCCCGGGCACAGCGCGTTGACCCGGACGCCGTCGGCGGCCCACTCCACGGCCAGCGACTTGGTCAGCGAGATCAGGCCGGCCTTGGCCGCGCCATACGGCGAGATCAGCGGGGCGGACGCGACGCCGGCGACGGAGGCAACGTTGATCACCGAGCCCTTGTGGCGGTCGAGCATGTGACCGGCGAACGCGTGGCACACGTAGACGGCCGAGGTGAGGTTCAGCCTGATCAGCTTGTCCCATCCGGACAGCCGCAGATCACGGAATCCGACCATGAAATTGGAGCCGCCCGCGTTATTCACCAGCACGTCGACGTAGCCGAGCGCGTCGATGGCCGCGGCCGCGGCGTCGGCGATCCCCGACTGGTCAGTCACGTCGGCCGGGATGACGATCGCCTTGCGGCCGAGCGCCGTGACGTCGGCCGCCGTGTCCGCGAGCCCCTCTGCCGTTCGCGCCACCAGGGCCAGGTCCGCGCCGGCCTGGGCGAGGGCGACGGCGATGGCCCGGCCGATCCCCCGTGACGCTCCGGTCACGAAGGCCGTCCTGCCGGTCAGGTCGAAGAGGCTCACGGGTCAGACCTTCCATTCGGTGGGAAGCGGCCAGGCGGACGGGTTCACCAGCCGCACGATCTCATTCAGCACGATACGGACGTAAGTCTCCCCCACCCACAGATGTCTCGCCCGGTCCACCCCGATCACCTGTGCCTGCGGAACCCGGGCGAACCGCTCCCTGGCCTCGTCTGGCCGCAGGTAGTCATCGAGCTCGGGCACTAGCGCGACGAGCGGGCGCCCGCTCGCCGCCCAGCGGTCCAGGTCGGCGTCGACCGCCACCCGCAGCGGCGGCGACAGCAGGATCGCTCCCTCCACCTCGGCCACGTTGCCCCACTTCAGCGCCAGCGCGGTGCCGAACGACCAGGCAAGGAGCCACAGCCTGGGAAATCCGGCGGCGACGCAGTACGCGATCGCGGCAGTCAGGTCGTGCCGCTCGGTCTCGCCCGCACCGAACTCGCCTTCGCTGGTGCCGCGCTCCGACGAGGTACCGCGGGTGTTGAACCGCAGCACCGCGAGGTCGGCCAGGGCAGGCAGCCGGAACGACGCCTTGCGCAGCACATGGCTGTCCATCATGCCGCCCGCGATCGGCAGCGGATGCAGGCAGATCAGGGTCGCGGCCGGCGGCCGGTCACGCGGCAGGGCCAGTTCGCCGACCAGATCGAGCCCGTCGACCGTGTGCAGCACGATGTCCTCGCGGCGGGCCGGAAGCACCGTGCCCGCTCTGATCACGGTCAGTCCGCCCCCGGCCGGCCCGCCCCCGGCCGGCCCGCTCACGGTCAGTCCGCCCCCAGCCGGCCCGCCCCCGGCCGGCCCGCTCACGGTCAGTCCGC
>DATNIU010000032.1:0-9268 GCA_035604275.1 Streptosporangiaceae bacterium
CGGCGGGCGGCTCCGGTCACGGCGAATCGCCGCCGCCAAGGTAATGGAGTTCGACCACCAGTACGTCGCGCTGCCCTCGCTGCGCAACGCCATCGTGGTAGCCGAGGATTCTGGCGCCGCGCTGGCGTGGGCCTGTCGATCCCTCGTCGCACCGCCCCCCGGAGTCACCTGGGCACACGCGCTCGTGGACGCCGCGATCAGGAGCCTGCGCTGGCGACCTGGACTGGCCGGGTGGCTAGCCGGCGGACGGGTCATGGTCGGGAGGTCGGCATGACCCAGGAAACCCAGGCAGGTCCGCAGGCGCAGCCGCGCGCCGACGAGCTTCGCGCGCTGCTGAACACGCCAGGCGGCCGGACCGTGCTCCTGGATGGCTCACGCGACCCGAACTCCGGCGTGACCGTGCTGCTGACCGCACCGGGAGCGGCCGAACCGCACCTGGCAGTGAAGATCGCTACCACGGCGCTGGCCGCTGAGGTGATCGAGCGCGAGGCGGCCGTTCTGGCTGAGCTTGAGCGCCGGCCACTGGGCCGGGTCGAGCACACTCTGCCACGGCATACGGGCACGTTCGAGGTCGACGGGATGCTGGCGGTAGTCGCGACCGTGGTGCCCGGAGTGCCGATGCGGACGGAGTACCACGCCTTCCGTCATGTGGCGCGGCCCGCCTCGGTGCGCGCCGACTTCGCTGCCGCGCAGCGCTGGCTCACCGCGCTGCAAGACGACAGCGGGTCCGGGAGCACGCCGATTTCCATGATCGACGGCGTCGCTGAGCGGATCACCGCGCGCTGGCCCGCCGATCATGCGGCCGCGCTCGCCGCTGAACTCGGCCAGCTCGCCGCGCGCCTGGCCAGGTCCGCCGTGCCGCGGACGGTCGTGCACGGCGATTTCTGGGCCGGCAATCTGCTCGTGACCGGCGAGGAGGTCACCGGGGTCGTCGACTGGGCGGCCGGCGAGATGTCCGGTGATCCGCTCAGGGACGTCGCCAGGTTCGCGCTCAGCTACTCCCTCTATCTGGACCGGCATACCCGCCCTGGCAGGCCGGTCTCCGGGCATCCCGGCCTGCGCGCGGACGGCTGGGGCGCGGGCATCAGGTACGCGATCACCGGCCAGCAGTGGTTCGGGGCTGTCGTCCGCGACTTCGTCGCCGACGCCCTGGTCCGCCTGGGCGCGCCCGCTGACCTGTGGCGGGACGTGCTGCTCGCCGGTCTCGGCGAGATCGCGGCTACCGCCGACCACCCGGATTTCGCCGCCAGGCACCGTGACCTGCTGCTTGACCTGATCAGCGAGGGGCCGCTGTGACCGCGCCCCCGATCCTGGGTAGCGCGGTACTCGACCGCCCGGCCCGCCCGCAGCCTCAGCGAAGGGGAGCGGGCGGGCCCGCCCGTCCCCAGGTGAGCCACCGGGCGAACATCGTCAAGATCGTCGTCGGCGCCGGAGTATGGGCGATGCCGCTGCTGGTGCCCGCGGGCCCTGGCAACACGGCGCCCGCCGACGTATTCCTCGCGTTCTCGGTCGTGGTCGCGCTGCTTTATTTCGCGACGCGCCGCCAGGTCCTGCGGTTCCCTTACGCGTTCCCGGTCGGCCTGTCGATCTTCGCCGGGGCGCTCGCGAGCACGGTGGCGTACGCCGGAGCGTACGTCAGCGTCGGCGGCGGGCTGATCACCCTGCTACAGGACGTGTTCCTGCTGGCGTGGTGCTTCTCGATCGCCAACCTGGGCCGCGACCCCGCGCTGCTGAGAACCGTCATCCGTGCCTGGGCGATCAGCACGCCGTTCTGGGCCGCCCTCATGATCATCGGGGTGCTCGGGCACATCGCCGCGCTCTCCGGCGAGACGACCCGCGATGGCGTCCGAGCCGCCTTCACCCTGGGCGACCCGAATCTGGCGGCCAACTACTTCATCTGCTCGCTCCTGGTGCTGCGTGCCGCCCGGTATCCGAGGCGCCGGCTCTTCAGGTGGATCTGCTGCGCGCTGATCGTCACCGCGATCGTGCTCACCGGCTCCAATGGCGGGGCCCTGGTGCTGATTCTGACCGCGGTGCTCGGCGGGCTCTTCAGAATGGCCAAGCGCCGTGGCGCCGTTCCCGCCGTCATCACGGCGGCCACCCTGGCGCTCTGCGTGCTGACCATCGCTCCGCATGTCCACGTGCAGAGCATCGTGCAGAAGGCCCAGACAAGCTCGCAGCTCGCTCAGGACTCGATCGGCCGCCAGGCCGAGAGCAGCGGCTCCCGCAGCACGATCCTGTCGGAGACCATCAAGCTCTACCTGTACTATGACAATCCCCTCGGCATCGGGCCAGGCGGCACGAAGTCAGCGTTCCAGTCGCACCAGTTCTCCTACGTCAAGATGGCTCACGACGACTACGCGGCGGCCCTGGTAGAACGCGGCGTGCTCGGCGGGATCGCGCTCGTCTGCCTCCTCGTCATCATCGCCACGCGCTGCCGCCGGATCGCGCGCCGGCCGCTGCGGCCCGAGTATGCCGAGCTCATTCCGCGCCCCGAGCTGCTCGGCGCCGCCGTGATCGGCATGTACATATCCGCGACGCTCTATCAGGTCATGCATTTCCGGCATCTTTGGGCGTTGCTCGGCATCGTCGCGGCGCTTGACCTCTACGGCCGGCGCGAGCGCAAGATCGGCGGGACGGACGCTCCGCGGACGGCGCCGGAAACCCGGTCAGGCACTGCCCCGGCACCAGCGCATTTCTCCCCGCTGCGCCCCGGCGGCACGCCCGCCTGGTCCCCGGTGCCGCAGGAGCGTCGGCCGGCGCCGGAGCCGCAGGCAGCACCCGAGCGAGCGGTGGTGCCCGCTCAAGAGGCACTGCCCGCGCAGAAGCCCCCGGCAGGACAGGAGGCACTGCCTGCACAGGAGGCACTGCCTGCACAGGAGGCACTGCCTGCACAGGAGGCACTGCCTGCACAGGAGGCACTGCCTGCACAGGAGGCACTGTCTGCACAGGAGATCCCGGCGGATCAGGAGGCACTGCCGGCACAGGAGGCCCCGGCAGGACAGGAGATCCCGGCGGATCAGGAGGCCCTGTTGGAACAGGGGACCCTGCCTGCGCGAGAGACCCTGGTGGACCCTGCTGCCGCCCGGCTGGACGCTGACGCAGTGCCCGCGCATGGGGTCCTGCCGGCGCATGGGGTCCTGCCGGCGCATGGGGTCCTGCCCGCGCATGGGGTCCTGCCCGCGCATGCGGTCCTGCCCGCGCATCGGGTCCTGCCCGCGCATCAGGACCTGCCGGAGTACGAGGACCTGCCGGAGCGAACGGTTCCGCTGGATCTCCGCGCGCTATTCGAGCTGACGGCGCGGCTTGACAACGAGGCACGGCTGGACCGGACCGCACCGCTGGATGTCGACGCGCTACTGAAGCACGAGGCAGCGCTGAACGGGCAGGCGGCGCGCGAGCCGGGCGCACCGGGCCAGCAGGCGGCGGCTCCGGCCCGTACCAGTGCCATCGGCAGACTCAGCGCCCGCATGTCGAAGCTGGTGCCCGCCAGCCTCGGGGCGAACGTCGGTGCCCGCCTGGTCGCCATCGGCGCGCTGTCGGCTGCCACGATCCTCGTCGCGCATGCGGGCGGCCCCAAGCTGCTCGGCGAGATGACCCTGCTCCGCGTCCTGCCCGGCCTGGTGGGAGTGCTGGTTGGCTGCGGGCTGCCGAGCGCCGTGCCGTACTTCCTCGCCGGGCGGGAGACCGCGGCCAGTCCGCGGGTGCGCTCGACCCTGGTCATGCTGACCCTGCTTGGCTCGCTCGCCGCGAGCGCCTGCTGGCTCGCGCTCAGCCCGGTACTGCACCGGTTCTTCTTCCATCCGTGGCACATGGGCGTCGTGATCGCCTCGGCCGTGCCGGTCTTCTCCCAGCTTTGGGTGGCGGTGGGCAAGTCGTTCCTGCAGGGCGAGCACGATATGCGCGGCGCCAACTGGGCTATCGCCGTCGAGGAGACCGCGTTCCTGCCGGTCTACCTGGGGCTGCTGCCATTCCTGCACGGCACCAGCCTGCTGCTGTCGGCGCTGGTCGGGGCGGATGTCCTGGTCGCTGGCGGAATCGCGATCCGGCTCTTCCGGAGCGGGTTCGTCAGGAACTGGGAGCGGCCGGAATGGCGGCTGGCCAAGGAGATCTGCCGCTACGGCCTGCGCGGCCAGATCGGCGGCATGCTCTCGCTGGTCAATCTGCGGCTCGACGTGGCGATCCTCGGTGCCCTCGTCGGCCCGGGAACGCTCGGTGTCTACGCTGTCGCGTCGAAATACGCGGAGCTGCTCAGGCTGCCGGGACTCGCGATTACCTACGTGCTCTACCCGCGGCTGGCCACGCGCGACCGCAAGGAAGCCGGGCGGGATGTCGCGAACCTGCTGCCGCGCGCTTTCTTCCTGACCGCGCTGGCGGCGATCCCGATCGCGGCGGCCGTTCCGCTGCTGCCGCTTGTCTACGGGCACGCGTTCACCGGCGCGATGATCCCCGCGTACATCCTCCTGTTCGGTCTGATCGGCGAGGGCGTGGCTGGCCTGGTCAGCGCCTATCTGTACGGTGTCGGCCGGCCGGGCATGAACTCCCTGGCCCTCGCCGTGTCTGTGGTGGTCACGATCGGGCTCGACCTAGCGCTGATCCCGCACTATCACGCCATCGGCGCGGCGATTGCCTCGGCCGCCGCCTACCTGACCAGCAGCGCGGCGCTGCTCGCCTGCTACTTCACGGTGCGGAAGCTAGTCCATGTACCCGCGCACCGGGTGACCAGTGTGGTGCGTGCGTCATGACCAGGCGTCGCTGGCTGACGATCCGGCAGCTTGCCGTCGCGGCCGCGACGGCCGCCGTGACCGCGGGCGCGGCGGCCGGCTGCGGCGCCCAGCACGGCGTCGCGAGCACTCCGAGCCCGGTGCGGACCACGCCGCCTCCCGTCCCGGCGCCCCTGGGACCGATCGCCGACTACCGCAAGGCCGTGACCGTGGCCCTCCGGGATCACCTGCGGGTCTGGATCGAGGCCGACATGGTGAAGCGCTGGGAAGAGGGCCCGAAGTGGTTTCACGTCGCGGTCGCCCGGGTCAGCGCGCTCGCCAACCGGCCTGGTGTCATCGGCATCAAGATCGCGGATGAGCTTGGCTACAACGACGGGATGGACAGTTCGGCCGAGATCAGGCGGTTCCTGACGGAGACCGCGCGGGACCTGCGTGCCTCCGCACCGCACAAGCTGATTCTCGTCGACATGGTGCTGCCGCAACTCGGCTGCATACCTGGCCACCAGCCGGCCGGGTCAGCTGAGGCCGGGTGCGCCGCTGCGGCACAGTCCGCCTATCCGCAGCTCGCGCTCCCCGCGGTCGACGGCTACTTGCGCTTGCACGCGATCGACGTGCTCGACCTCAGCACCGGGCTTCTGTCGGACGGCACGTACACGAGCTGGGGGACCACGTCAGATGAGGCACAGACCGCGGCCTGGCAAGAGGTAGACCGCCGCGGCTGGCCCGGCCTGGTGCAGCTCCAGGCACGCAAGGCGCTCGCGCATCCCGGCTCGTACTCAGGCACCGGGGCCGAGGCCGCCGCCGACGTCCACCTGTTCGTCGACATCCCGCTCGCCAACGGCGCCAAGGCGGTCGACATCTGGACCTGGAACCAGATGTACAACGGCGCGCTGTATCACCTGATGAACCCGGGGATGCGGACGAATGCCCTGTGGAAGCAGCTTCAGCAGCGCAGGCGCGCGGGTGACGTGCTCTTCACGCACATGAGCCCGCACTCGGTCGAGGTCGGGCTGAGGAGCGATCTCGCGATGATCGCGACCGTCTTCACCGACATATTTCTTCCGGCAGGCACCGGATGAGCGAATCGGTCAGGATCACTTACCTCGGGCACGCCGGCCTGCGGGTCGACGGCGCGGGCCTGCGCCTCCTGATGGATCCCTGGCTGTCCGAGCGCGGCGCGTTCCAGGCAGCCTGGTTCCAGTTCCCTTCCAACGGTCATCTCGATCGGGCCGCGCTCGCAGACTGCGACTACGTCACCGTGTCGCACGAGCACCTCGACCATATGGATCTGGCGGTCCTGACGCACCTGACACCGACCACGACGGTGCTCATTCCGCAGTATCCCTCGCCGAACCTTCGCGATCGCCTCACCGGTGCCGGAGTCGCCAACCTGGTCGAGGTGGCCGCATGGCACAAGTTCCGGCTGAATGACAATGGCGACTGGCTTACCTTCATCACCGAGCAGTCGCCGATGTGTCATGACGCGGCCGTCCTCGTCTTCGCTGGCGGCGCGTCGATCCTGCACTGCAACGATGCCAGGCTGACCGTGGGCCAGGCCCGTCGCGCCGCACTGGAGTGCGGCGGCCGGCTGGATGTGCTGGCAGCGCAGATGTCCAGCGCCACTTGGCATCCGATCTGCTACGAGTACCCGCCCGGGCAGATGGCCGAGATCGGCGCGGCCAAGCGGGCCGGAAAGTTCCGGGCGGTCGGACGGCTGATCAGGCTGGTGAAACCGGAACTCGTCGTTCCCTTCGCCGGCCCTATGTGCTTCCTCGATCCGCAGATCAGGCATCACAACCGCTGGATGAAACCGCCAGGCCTGTTCCCGGACCAGAAGCAGGCCGCCGACTTCCTGACCGGGCGGCTACCCGGCCAGAAGGTCGGGCTGTGGCTGCCCGGCGACCAGTACGTGCCGCTGGCCGGCCGGCACACCGCCGACAGCATCTGGCGGAACTTCGGCTTCAATGACATCGACGACTACATCGACGCCTATGCCAGTGCCCGCCAGCCCGAGATCGAGACGGTCAGGGCCGCATATCCGGCCGCGAGCGCCGATCTGGCAGATGCGTTCGTCGAGCACTTCAGGCGGCTCGGCGAGATGAGCTCGTACTTCCTCGACCGGATCGACATGACCGTCCGCTTTGAGCTGACCGGAGAGATCGAGGGCCGCTGGGATGTAGACCTCAGGCCGGACGGTGTCCGGGTCGATCTGCGCGGCCGCGCCCGGCGGCCCGAGTACGGCTTCCGGCTCGACTCGCGCTGGCTCGCGCCCGTGATCTTCGGCCAGATCGCATGGGAGGACCTCTTTCTCTCGCTCCGGTTCTCCGCGTGGCGGGACCCGGACATCTATAACGACTACCTCATCGGCATGCTCAAGCACGCCGAGCCGCAGGCGCTGAAGGCCGTAGAGGTATATGAGCAGAGCCGGTCCACCGACGAGAAGATCGTGGTGGATTCCGCTAGCGGCCGCTTCGAGATCGGTCGCTACTGCCCGCACGCCGGTGAGGATCTCGCGATCGCCAGCACCGTCATCGACGGCACGATCCGCTGTCTCGGCCACAACCTGGAGTTCGACCTCGCCACCGGCGAGTGCCTGAACGCCCGCTGCGACCCGCTCGCCAGCCGACGCCTGTCTGCGCGACTCCCTGGTGGGTCAGTCGAGTCACCACATCTGGAGGCTTTCTGATGCTGTCAGAGCGCGCGGTTAACGGACTCAGGGGACTGCGGCACCTTGGCGTCCTGCGCCCTGCCGCAACTGGCCCGAACGGCAAGCAGGCCACGGCCGACCCTATTGGCGAGCAGACCACGGCCGGCCCGAACGGCGAGCAGGCCACGGCCACCCAGAACGGGGACCATGCCACGGCCAGCCCCAACGGCGAGCAGGCCACGGCCAGCCAGAACGGGGACCATGCCACGGCCAGCCAGATCGGTGAGCACAGGATCTTTGACGAGGCAGATCCTGGGATCGGGCCGGGCCCGACTCGGCGGGCGCTTGACATCGCCGTGGCCCTCGGCATCCTGACCCTGGTGTGGCCCCTCTTCCTCGCGCTCGTCCTGGCCACCCGCCTGAGCACCGGCGGCTCGGCCATCTACCGCCAGATCAGGGTCGGCCAGGGCGGCATCCCGTTCACGCTGTTCAAGTTCCGCACCATGCGCGCCTGGATGACGGGGCCTGAAGTGACCGCGCCCGGCGATGACCGGGTGACCAGGCTTGGCACGCTGCTGCGCCGGGCCAAGGTGGATGAGCTGCCCCAGCTGGTGAACGTTCTGACCGGTCAGATGACCCTGGTCGGCCCGCGACCCGAGACGGTCGCGCTTGCCGTGCGCTATCCGGCCGACCTCAAGGTGATCTTCCACTACCGGCCGGGCATCACCGGGCCAGGCCAGGTGCTCGTGGGCGATGAGAACATTCAGGACGGCGTCGCGGATGTGGAGAGCTTCTACCTGACCGAGTTTGTCCCGCGCCGCGTTGCCATGGATCTCGACTACCTCAGCAATCCCTCGCTGGGCCGAACCATCCGCTGGCTGGTGGACACCGTCTTCTACGTGGTACCCGTGGCGGCACTGCGGTCGGACCAGGCCGCGCAGTCGGCCCGCACCGAGCCCGTAGCGCTCGACTAGGGCGCCCAGCCTGGTGGATCCCGCAATCCATCATGGTTTTTCGCTATCAAACCGCGCATTCACCAGGCCTGGTCCTCCCCGCTACCGGGTGGAACCGCGCATTCACCAGGCCGATAAGCGAGGACGGGCGCCGATGAGCGAGGACGGGCCAGGACCACTCACATGAACGTGACGACCGAGGCGAGCCAGGTCCCGGTGTTGGTGCCGCTCCCGGTGAACTTGCCGGTTGCCGTCGGGATCTGGTAGGCCCGCCCCAGCGCGTTGGAACCCACGGTGTAGACGGCAGTGGCCGTCCAGCCGGAACTCCAGCTGATCGACGTTCCGCCGAACGTCGCCGTCGCGGCGAAGACGAACTCGCCCGACCGGCTGATCGTGCCGGTGGATCCGGACGAGAACGTGGTCCCGGTTCCGCTCGCCACCGACTTCTGATCCAGGCTAGCGACCCCGGATACCTCGTCGGCGATGATCCGGTAGGACGAGGCGGTCGGGAAGCTGACGGTGATCACGTCGTTGACCGCCAGCCCGTTGATCGCGATGCCGTAGAGCGTCACCAGGCGGTCACCATTGCCGTCGGAGACGTCGCTCGCAACGGCCAGCGTGTCGCCCTTGCTGTCGGTCCCGGTCACCGCCCCGGTCGACGAGGTTCCCGTGAGCTGGACCGTCGCGATGATCAGGTCGCCGGCCGTCACCCCGCCGGTGCGCCACACCGTCACGGAACCCGAGGTGTGCGAGTTGGTCGAGTAGTTCGTCGCTATCTGGTTGACGTACTTGGCCGTGGCACCCTGCGCCGCGCTGACCGTCACGGTCTTGCTGGCCTGCGAGGTCAGGTTGTTGCCGTCGGTGACCGTCACGGTGACCGTGTAGCTGCCGGCCGCAGTGTACGTGTGAGCCGCCGTCGCACCCACCTGCGGGCCGACCGTCGT
>DATNIU010000033.1:0-3444 GCA_035604275.1 Streptosporangiaceae bacterium
GCCACACTGGACGGGTGAGCCAGCGCATCAGGACGCTCGTCCGCGTGGAGGGGATCGTCCAGGGGGTCGGCTTCCGCCCGTTCGTCTACACGCTCGCGACCGGCCTCGGCCTCGGCGGCCTGGTCGGCAACGATCTCGACGGGGTGTTCGCCGAGGTCGAGGGACGACCGGAGTCAGTTGCCGAGTTCGTCGCGGCGCTCAGGCGGGACGCGCCGCCGCTGGCCAGTATCGAGCGGATCACGACCAGGCCGCTGCCGCCGGACGGCTCGGCATCCTTCTGCATCGCGCCGAGTGAGTCCGGTGACCAGCGGCGGGCCCTGGTCTCGGCCGACGCCGCGACCTGCGCCGACTGCCTGGCCGAGCTCGGCGACCCGGCCGACCGGCGGTTCGGCTACCCGTTCATCAACTGCACGAACTGCGGGCCGAGATTCACGATCATCCGCGACGTGCCCTACGACCGGCCGCTGACCACGATGGCGAGCTTCGCCATGTGCGAGCTCTGCGCCGCCGAGTACCACGACCCCGCGGACCGCAGGTTCCACGCCCAGCCGGTCTGCTGCCCCTCCTGCGGACCACGGCTGCGCCTGGTGGACGCCGCGGGCGCGGCACTGCCGGGGGCACTGCCTGGACAGCCGCTCGCGACCGCGGCAGGGCTGCTCGCCCGCGGCGAGGTGCTGGCCGTCAAGGGCCTGGGCGGCTATCACCTCGCCGCCGACGCGACCAGCGAGCCGGCCACGGCGGCGCTGCGGGCGCGCAAGCACCGCGAGGACAAGCCGTTCGCCGTGATGGTGGCCGATCTGGCGGCGGCACGGCTGCTGTGCGACGTCGACGACACCGCGGCGACGGTGCTGACTGGCCGCCGGCGGCCGATCGTGCTGCTGCCCGTGCTGCCGGGAAACGCCGTCGCTCCGTCGGTCGCCCCAGGCAACCGCCAGCTGGGGGTCATGCTCCCCTATACGCCGCTGCACCATCTGCTGCTCGGCGAGATCCGCAGGCCGATGGTGCTGACCAGCGGCAACGTCTCGGACGAGCCGATCGCGTACACCGACGCCGACGCCTTGCAGCGGCTCCGCGGGATCGCGGACGCATTCCTCACCCACGACCGGGCCATCCACACCAGGACCGACGACTCGGTGGTGCGCGCGTTCCGCGGCCGGGAGTCGCTGATCAGGCGGTCCCGGGGCTACGCTCCTGAGCCGGTCGGCCTCCGTACCGGCTTCCCCAGGCCGGTGCTTGCCTGCGGGGCCGAGCTGAAGAGCACCTTCTGCCTGGCCGTGCGGCGCCACGCGTTCGTCTCGCAGCACATCGGGGACCTGGAGAACGCGGAGACCCTCCGCTCGTTCACCGAGGGAATCGAGCACTTCTGCCGCCTGTTCGACATCCAGCCCGCGGTCATCGCGCACGACCTGCACCCGGACTACCTGTCGACCAGATACGCCGAGGAACGCGCCGCGACCGGGCCAGGCGATCTTGAGCTGGCCGGAGTGCAGCACCATCACGCGCACATCGCCTCCTGCCTCGCCGACAACGGCGCGGCCGGCCCGGTGATCGGGGTGGCCTTCGACGGCACCGGCTACGGGACCGACGGCACGATCTGGGGCGGCGAGTTCCTGATCGCGGACCTGGCCGGGTTCGAGCGGGCCG
This sequence comes from Streptosporangiaceae bacterium, assembly GCA_035604275.1. GTDB lineage: Bacteria > Actinomycetota > Actinomycetes > Streptosporangiales > Streptosporangiaceae > Chersky-822. The sequence goes on from DATNIU010000033.1 coordinate 1,645, forward strand.
GCCACCTCGCGCCGGTGCCGATGCCCGGCGGAGCGGCCGCGATCAGGCAGCCATGGCGGATGGCCGCCGCCTACCTGGACTCGGCGTATCCCGGCGGTCCGCCCGTGACCCTGGACGTCGCCAGGCGGAACGAGCGGCAGTGGGCCAGTGTCACCGCGATGGCCAGGAGGAGCATCAACGCCCCGCTCACCTCCAGCGCCGGCCGGCTATTCGACGCGGTCGCGGCCATTCTCGGCGTGCGGGACTCGGTCAACTACGAGGGCCAGGCGGCCGTCGAGCTCGAGCAGCTCGCCGATCCCGCGGAGCGGGGTGCCTACCGCGCAGCGGTCCTGGCCTCCGCGGGTGCGGACGCGGCGCCGGTGGCGGCCACGCCCGGCGGCGCCCGGCCGGGGACGCCGGCGGATCGGGGCCGGCCGAGCGGTGTCCGGCTCCAGGTATCCGGCGGCGACCTGGTGCGAGCGGTCGCCGAGGACATGGCCGCCGGCGTCGACCGGAGCATCGTCGCCGCCCGCTTCCACAACGGCGTCGCCGCCCTGATCGAGGACTGCTGCCTGGCGCTGCGGGAGCGCTACGGCCTGAGCACGGTCGCGCTGTCCGGTGGTGTCTTCCAGAACCTGCTGCTGCTGCACGCGGTGATCGGCCGGCTCGAGGCGCGGCGGTTCGTCGTGCTCGTGCACTCGCGGGTGCCGTGCAACGACGGCGGCATCAGCCTCGGCCAGGCCGTGGTGGCCGCGGCACGAGACCAGCGGGCCTGAGCGTCACCGGTCCCTGGTCGTCACCGGCCGGCGGCCGCCGGGTTCCGGTCCCGCAGCCACTGGTACCAGTCCGGCATGCCCTCGCCGGTGACCGCCGACAGCCGCATCATCCGGGCGCCCGGGCTGATCGCCCGCACATCGGAGGTATATCGCTCGGTGTCGAAATTCACGTAGGGCAGCAGGTCGGCCTTGCTGAGCAGCACGAGGTCGGCCTGGCGGAACATGTGCGGGTACTTCACCGGCTTGTCGGCGCCCTCGGGGACCGACGCCAGCACCACCCTGACCGCCTCGCCCAGGTCGAACATCGCCGGGCAGACCAGATTGCCCACGTTCTCGATGATCACCATCGACCCGGCGGCCGGATCGAGCACGCGCAGGGCGCTGGCCACCATCGCGGCGTCGAGGTGGCAGCCGACACCGGTGTTGATCTGAACGACCCGGCAGCCCGCGGCCCCGATCCTGGTCGCGTCGAGCGCCGTCTGGAGATCGCCCTCGATGACGGCGAAGCTGAGCGTGCCGGCCAGGTCCCTCGCCGTGCGCTCGAGCAGCGTTGTCTTCCCCGCCCCTGGCGAGCTCATCAGGTTCAGCATGAGGACGCCCCGCTGGCGCAGCCAGTCGCGGTTGCGGCCCGCGATGCCGTCATTCCTGGCCAGTATCTTGTGCTGGAGCAGGACCGTGCGATCGGATTCGCCGGCCCGTGGCGCGGCCACGTGCCCGTGATCCGCCTCGTGCCCGTGACCCGCCTCGTGCCCGTGACCGGCATCGTGACCGTGGCCGTGCCCGTGACCCGGCTCGTACCCATCGCCGACCTCGTGCCCGTGACCGGCATCGTACCCGTGACCGGCATCGTGATCATGGCCGTGCTCGTGATCAGCCCCGGCCCCGGCGATGAGCCTGATCTCGGCACCGTCGGCCGCGCATCCGCAGGTCGCGCACACGTTCAGGCCACCTGAACAGAGAGGATCTTCAGGTCCTGGCCGGCCAGAACCGCGACATCCGCGCTCCCGCAGTCGCACAGCAGGATCGGCCCGCCTGGCTCGAAGTC
>DATNIU010000034.1:0-32987 GCA_035604275.1 Streptosporangiaceae bacterium
TCTACCGTCAGTGGCAGACCCGTCGAGAGGCCGTTGAGGCTCGACGCAACTGGATTGAATCTCTTGGTCTCGAGGCCCGGTCCGTGCCGTATCCAAACGTTGATCAGCGGACCTACCTTCCTGACACAGGGGACTTCGAAGTAACCCAGCAGGTCCTGCGGGAGACCGAGGCGATATTCGATTATCTAGGTTACGAGTGCGGGCGCCTTCTGCCGAAAGATGACGAGATGGATACATCGAATGTGATCGTTATTACTCGCGACTGGTCAGAGTACGCAGCGAGATGTACTGAGCTGGCAGCTCAGAACAGCCACTTGCGCAGCGAGGTCATACATGCCTGCGAGACGCGCGCGGCTGTATGGGCCGCGCTGAGACAATGGGCGCAGGATCCGTCCAGCGAGCAGAAGAGCAGGTTCGTGCAGGCAGTCGGAAGACTCAGGGAACCGCCCGCGTGATCGCCCGAGGCCGTGCAGACCCTCACCCCTTCCATTGGCCAGGGGTCCCGGCTCGGCAACGGCCCTGGCCCGGACGTCCGCTGTGGCCGCCGGTCGCGCGCGGATAGGGTCTCTGCGGCGGCCCTGCCGATGGCGGCTGAACGTCGGTGGCGAGCGTGCCGTGACGGTCGTGTGCGGGCGCGCCGGTGCCCGGCTGGGCATAAGAGGCGCCGGGAGGCGGTTGACCCGGGCCTTGGGCGGACGGAGGTGCCGGGGTGAAGGCGGTGCGGTTCGGGGAGTACGGCGATGTCGAGGTACTCCAGGTGGCAGAGGTGCCCGAGCCGGTGCCGGGGCCGGGTCAGGTGCTGGTGCGGGTCAGGGCGGCGGGGATCAATCCGGGCGAGGCCAAGATCCGCGCGGGTCTGCTGCATGACAGGTGGCCGGCCGTGTTTCCGTCCGGGCAGGGCAGCGATCTGGCGGGCATCGTGGCCGGGACCGGTCCGGACGTGGCCGGGGTTGCCGTGGGCGCGGAGGTTATCGGCTATACCGATAACCGGGCCAGCCAGGCCGAGTATGTCCTGGTGGCGGCGGAGAATCTGACCGCTAAACCGGCGCCGGTGCCGTGGGAGGTGGCCGGATCGCTGTTCGTGGCAGGGGCCACGGCCTACGCGGCGGTGCGAGCGGTCGCGCTGCGCGGTGGCGACACGGTGGTCGTGTCAGGCGCCGCTGGCGGGGTCGGCTCGATCGCTGTCCAGCTGGCCCGGCTGGCGGGGGCCACCGTGATCGGGCTGGCCAGCCAGGTGCACCATGAATGGCTCGCCGGGCACGGAGTGATTCCCGTGACCTACGGCGACGGCGTCTCCGGCCGGATCCGGCAGGCCGCCGCCCGGGCAGACGCGTTCATCGACACGGTCGGCGCGGACTACGTGCAGCTGGCGCTGGAGCTCGGCGTGCAGCCTTCGCGGGTGGACACCATCGTCAATTTCGGCGCGGTCGGGCAGTACGGAGTCAAGGCCGAGGGCAGCGCCGCCGGGGCCAGCGCGAGCGTGCTTGCCGAGCTGGCTGCGCTGATCGCGGCAGGCCGGCTTGAGGTTCCGGTCGCCGCGACCTTCCCGCTGGCCGAGGTCCGCGACGCCTACCGCCTGCTTGCGCAGGGCCACGTCCGCGGCAAGATCGTCCTCATACCCTGAGTGCTCGGCGCCGACCATCGGGCTGCCGTCCTGCGCGGCTTTCGGCCGGGCTGCCTGGGCGGCATCACTAGTGACCGGCCTGCCGGCCGGCGGGGCTAGCAGGCCAGGCTGACTGTCTGGTCGCCGGGATCTGCCGGGGTGTCAGACCCGTCCGGGATGCTTATGCCGGCCGGAAGGCCGGCGTACGGCGAACGTCCCACGAACACGTACTGCAGCCGCGAGTAGGCCCGCATGCTGCCAGGGCAATGCATGATCTTCGAGGTGATGATCACGATCGGCACGGTCACGTACTCCCCCGCGTAGCAGTCCTCGTAGGCGCACAGGTCAACGACCGCGGACCCGGTGGCGGTAGCTACCTGGTCTCCCCAGCCTGACCAGTGCAAGTCCCTCGCCGCGATGCTGTTGTTCGCGCACACGACATTCACGACATCCGGATGTGCCTGAAGCACGCCGCCGCAGAATGACACTCGCACCGGTTCCGCGGCCTTCGAGCCGGCTGACTGAGTGCACCCGGCGGCGAGCAAAGACATCACCGTTATCGCGATGGCCGCGGCAGCGCGCGCCGGGCAGGCCAGAGCGCGCCGGACGCGGCCGCTTCCCGTGATCACCCCTCACACCGCCCTGTGATCGTGGTTATCCCTGAAACGCGAGCACGCAAGCACGTGCCTTTCACGCTGCGACGCCAACATCACGCGACGGCGAATCGCCGATGACGATCGCGCAACGACAAGCACGTCCTTCAGGGTGCGCACCCGAACGGAGCTGCCGGACCGGGTGACCAGAGATGGTGCTGGTGTCCTGCACCATGACCGGGCCCAGCGCCAAAGTGGTGACTCAGGCAAAGATATCGTGCGCTCTGCACCAGATTCGACTGGTCCAATTACCCATTTGCCGCATTACTCCCGTCGGCGTTTAGCACCGGAAATTCGAACAGGCCACTTTAAGTTAGGAAAACTCTGGGCACCGCCCAGAGCCATGGCACCATATCCCTGAAACTGTGCACTGGATGCGGATTCGAGTCCCAAGCATCGCCGCGAAGCGATGCGGATCGGGGAGGCGTGATGAAGCTCGGTATGGGTCAAAAGCGACTTGTGAGGGTCCTTGGCGCGCTTAGCGCCACTTTTGCGGTGATTCTCCTGCCCTCGGCCGGAACGGCCCTTGCGACGACGACCTCGAAGACAACGGCGAACACGGCCGGACCTCCAACGTTGACGCATGCGGTTCAGCCTGCATATACGGCGGGAAATATCACTAGATGCCCGACGGGGACGACGACGTTCATCAATACGTCAGACTCGAGTCCGGGTGACCAAAGCGTCAGCTACTCGCGCAGCGGCACCACATTCCAGGCGAAAGTGGATTCAAAAGGCACCTTCCTGAGTTTCATTACGAACTCGCCGAGCTTCACCGTCTACATCAAGGGCGGGCCGGCCTACGACACTTACGCCTACCCTGGCACGACGGCACATCCGGCTTATCCTTCGGACACAGGCCTGCACTCGCCATACAACGGCGGCGGCAATATTGCGACGATCAGCCACTACCTCGTGTGCGGTCATCCGGCCACCGGGAAGGCCACGCCCAGTCTCACCACCACCCCAGGCCACGGCGGCACGGTGGGCTCGGTGGTCATCAACGACACGGGAACCCTGTCGGGCGGGGTGTCGCCCGGCGGATCGATCACCTTCAACCTCTATGACCCGTCGCACACCGACTGCTCGGGTACCCCGGCTTACACCCAGACGGTGACGGTGTCGGGCGACGGGTCCTACTCCACCACCAACACGACCCCGGCCGGCACGGCCGGGACCTGGAACTGGACCGCCACCTATTCCGGTGACTCCAACAACCTCGCCGCCTCGAGCGCCTGCGCCAAGGAGACCGTGAAGGTGGCACCGCCGGTTCCCCAGGGCTCCTGCGAGGGTTCTGGATCGCTGTCTGCCCTGGTCTCCGGAGCGAACGTGATCTCGTATGTCCCCAAAGGGTCCTGGGGCTCCTCCGCGACAGGGATCGATGTCGTCAATGTGGAGGGCACCAGCATCACCAGCAGCACGATTCCGACCGGGTCGGATGTGATCAACTCCTGCGCGTCGAACTCGGTCACCGGACAGACTGTGTGCACCGCGAACAACAACGATGTCTACGTACTGAAGGGCACCGGCCTGGACCCGAGCGTCTCGCCCGATCCCTTGACCGACGGTGGCAGCGGCACCATCTCGTTCTCTGGCGGTACGGCGACGACGACAGGCGTGTCGATGGACGCCACGGACAACAAGGCGCTTCTCGCTCTCAGCGTCGGTGGTACCGCCGGATTCCAGTTCCTTAACCTGGCTACCGATACCTTCGAGCCTGCGTTCACAACACAGGACCCGGGCGGCGAGATCTCGGAAGATCCGCTGATCGATCCGGTCCATCACCTCATCCTGTCGGCCGCTGAAGACAACAACTACGAACTGGCCGACGTGTCGACGAGTACCGCACCGCAATTCTTCGAGCATCCAGTCTCGTCGGTCAGCGGCCAGCTGGATTCCTCCGCCGAGGACTGCGCAACCGGGATCATCCTGGCGCCGGCCGAATTCAGCAGCCCATCCCAGATCGAAATCGCGGACATCAGCAATCCCGGTACATCGCCCGAGGCGGTGTTCACCCCAGGTACGCCGGGATCGTGGACCGCGCCCGAGCAGGTGCAGACACTGACCGGCTCGAACCTGAGCGCGGGGGCGTCCACCTCGGCGGTAGCGCAGGGAACTCACACGGGCGTGGTCTCCGGCGAATTCGGCGGCGATGGTCTCACCGCACTCGCGCTGCCCACCACATCCGGAACCGGCGCCGTTCCCGCCATCGGCAACTGGGTCACGTGTGAGACCGGGCCGGACCCATCAGGGAACGCCTTCTCGATGGGAGACGATCCGCACACCCTGGCCGCCTATCAGTCGCCGAACGGCGGTCATGCGATCGCCCTTCTCGTCAACGAAGGGGCGACCGAGATGGTGAAGGTCGACCTCACGGACATGCTCAATCCGGCGGTCGTTCCGGCCACGGGCAACGTCTGCAACGCTGGCACGCTTCCCGCGACCGCCGAGACTTTCATCACATTGCCATAACCCATTCAGAGCAGTTGACGTACGGCCGCTCTCCGGTGCCTGGCCCGTTGTCCTTGGCGGGCCGGCACCGGTGCCGCCAGCCTGTTGCTGACGGTATGGCCCCGGTCGTGAGCAGCGCATGCAGTGCTGCCGGCAGGGCACGTGCTTGCCGGGCGTGGTCATGGCGGGAAGCGGCAAACTCTGAGCCGGGTGTTCGCCATCTGCTGGCGGACGGCGCATGACAGGATGCGTTCGTGCGGGATCCAGCGGGCAGCGCCCGTGTGAGGAGAAGAACATAGTCATGGCAGTCACGCTTCAGCAGATTCTGCTCGGGCCGGCCACCCGGCCGCAGGTAGTCGCCGACTGCTACGCGCTGGTGGAGCAGGAGGTCGCGCAGACATCCGGAGTCTCCGGCGCCGCGGCCAGGCTGGCCTGCAAGACGGTGAACACCTTCCGGCCGGGCCACATCCGCTATCTGGTGGAGTCCATGCTCCCGCAGATGGTGGACCGGCTCGAGCCGTACTGGGCGGACTTCGGCAGCTGCGGCGGCGCCGATTTCGCCGGCTACCTGGCCGGGCGCGGCGAGGAGGTGGCCGCGGCCCTGCTCGCGGTGACCGACGCACGCGCCGCGGCCTCCGGGCGGCCCACGGTGATCAGGGCCTACGGCACCGTCCGAGGCAGTGCGGCCAGGCACGTCGAGGCCGCGCTCCCCCAGGTCGGCGACATGGTGCTGAAGTACGCGCCCCGACCAGCGCAGTAGCAGAACCGCGACAAGGTCGTTACCGCTCTGCCGGTCTTCCAGTCCACGGCGACCGCGATCGGGCCGCGGCCCGCGCCGCCGATGGCGCAGCGGCGGTCAGCGTGCCTGAGCCGAGCGCATTGTGCTGAGGCCGTGGTAGCGTGACCGCCGGCGGCGGCAGGCACCTGGGCCGTCACGCAGATGTGATCATCGAGCTGCGCCAGCTGTAATCTGCGCGAAGCCCACCGACCGGACCACGCCGCGTCTATGCGCCCATAGTCGGCAGCTGACCCGCGGTGCAGCGTCCCGAAAGCTCAGGGAACTCGGCGACACCTTCGACGGGCTGCTCGCCCGCCTCGAGGCATCCTTTGCCGCCCGGCGCCACTTCATCGCCAATGCCTCGCACGAGCTGCGCACCCCGCTGGCCCGGCAGCGGTCATCAGCCAGGTTGCCCTGGCCGATCCAGGCGCCACCATCGACTCGCTCCGTGCCGCGCATGACCGGGTTCTGGCCTGCGGCGCCAGCCAGCTCTTCCAGCCCTTCCGGCGGCTCGACGCCGACCGCACAAGCAGGGGCCAGGGACTCGGTCTTGGCCTGTCCATCGCCCGGGCAATCGCGGACGCCCACGACGCCAGCATCACCGCCTGCTCGCAGCCGGCCGGAGGCCTGCTGGTCGAAGTGACGTTCCCCGATCCGAACCCGCATGCGGGCATCTGCTCCGCGGCGGTTTACCCAGCGAGCGCGTGCGTTCACCAGCTGGTGACCTTTGGCCCTGGCCTGCGAAGTCCGTCGCAGCTAGCGTCGAGAGCGGGGACGATATGGGGCGTTACGTATATGGGAGGCTCCGATGCAGGAATTCTCCGTGCCTGTGGCATATGTCGTGAAACCAGAGGACAATGTCACGGATGATGTCTTCGCGAATGCGGAGAACTGGCCAGACTCGGTCGGCCTGAAACTGCGGGTGAATGGCGCCTGGACGCCGGTGACCTGGCGCGAGTTCGCCGGGCAGGTGCGCGATGTCGCCGCTGGATTCATCGCCGCAGGCATACAGCCGGGTGACCGCGTGGGACTGATGTCGCGCACCCGGTTCGAGTGGACGCTGCTGGACTACGCGATCCTGACCGCCGGAGGCGTTACCGTCCCGATCTACCCAACTTCCTCGCTGGAGCAGGTCGAGTGGATCCTCGGCGACTCCGGTGCGGTCGCCGTCGTGGTCGAGACCGGCGATCACGCCGAGATGGTAGCTGCGGCGCGGGCCAGCCTTCCCGCCCTGGCCCACGTGTGGGAGATCGACGGCAGCCGGTTCGGCGACCTGTCCGACCTCAAGGCCCGCGGCGCGCAGGTGACGGCGGATCAGGTCGAGGAACGGCGGCACACCCGCGGCGCGGGCGACCTCGCCGAGATCGTCTATACCTCGGGCACGACCGGCCGCCCGAAGGGCTGCATGCTGAGCCACGGCAACATCGTCGCCAATGCCCGCAACTGCATGCAGAACGACGGCTTCAAGAGGGTATTCAACGAGCACCACTCGACGCTGCTGTTCCTGCCGCTGGCGCACAGCTACGCCCAGGTCATCCAGTACGGCGCCGTCTACTCGCGCACCGTGCTCGGCCTGGTCGACATGACCGAGGCCGTCGCCGAGCTGCCGGCCTACAAGCCGACCGCCGTGCTGTCCGTGCCGCGGCTGTGGGAGAAGGCTTACGACAGCGCCAAGCACAAGGCTGGCGCCGAGGGACACGCCAAGATCTTCGCCAGGGCGGAGGCCAGCGCCATCGCCTACAGCCAGGCGCTGGACGCCGGCGGTCCCGGTCTCGTGCTCCGCCTCGGGCACGCGGTGTTCGACCGGCTCGTCTACGGCAAGATCCGCGCGGCGCTCGGCGGTGAGGTGCAGTACGCGTGGAGCGCGGCCGCCCCGCTCGGCACGCGGCTCGGGCACTTCTTCCGCGGATGCGGCATCAACATCCTCGAGGGATACGGCCTGACCGAGACCAGCCCCGCGACCAATTCCAACACACCCGAGGCCCAGAAGATCGGCACCGTGGGCCGGCCGATCCCGGGCTGCACGATCCGGATCGCGGCCGACGGCGAGGTCCTCGTCAAGGGCCACGTGGTCTTCCAGGGCTACTGGAACAACGAGACAGCGACCAAGGAGATGATCGACGAGGACGGCTGGCTGCACACCGGCGACATCGGCGCGCTCGACGACGAAGGGTTCCTCGCGATCACCGGGCGCAAGAAGGATCTGATCATCACGTCGGCCGGCAAGAATGTCGCGCCCGCCGTGCTCGAGGACCGGCTGCGCGCCCACTGGCTGGTCAGCCAGTGCCTGGTGGTCGGCGATGCCAGGCCCTACATCGCGGCGCTGGTGGCCATCGACCCGGAGACGTTCGGCCAGTGGAAGGCCGAGCGGGGCAAGCCGGAGACGGCAACCGTGGCAGACCTGCCCGATGACGCAGCGCTGCGGGCCGAGATCCAGACTGCCGTCGACGACGCCAACAGGGCGGTGTCACGGGCGGAGGCGATCAGGAAGTTCACGATACTCGGCGAGGACTTCACCGAGGCGGGCGGTCACCTGACACCGACCCTGAAGGTGCGTCGCAACGTCGTCATGGAACTGTACGCGGCTCAGATCGCCGCCCTCTACGACGACAGCGCCGCCTAGCCAGGCCAGCCCGGGCCCGCGGCGGGCGGGGCCGGGCGGCAGGACGCCGCGAATGAACCGGGTGCCGTGCGCGTTGAGGGTGTCATGCAGACCTGGGAAGCCATTACCTCGCGCCGCAACGTCCGGTCCTTTGCCGACCGCCCGATCCCGGCGGCCGATCTGGACCAGATCCTGGAGGCCGGCCGCCGGTCCCCGTCCTCGCAGAACTGGCAGCCGTGGGATTTCATCCTGGTCACCGACCGCGGGCAGCTCCGCGAGCTGGCCAATGTCTGGCGGGGCGCCGGTCACGTGGCCGGAGCGGCAGCGGCCATCGTGGTGGTCGGGCCCGCTGGGGACAACGAGTTCGGCCGGGCTCAGCTCGATCTGGGTCAGGCGACGATGGCCATGCTGCTGGCGGCCGCCGACCTGGGAATCGGCAGCTGCCACGCCGGCGTCGCCGACCTGAGGCTCGCCCGTGAGCTGCTTGGCTTCCCCCGCGACCGCGACTGGGCGCTGCTCATCTCGCTCGGCTACCCGGCGGACCGGCCGCTTGCGCCGGTCCGGAATCCCAGGCGGCGGCCGTTCGGCGAGGTCGTGCACTATGGTCGCTGGTAGCCGCCGGACGGCTCCGGGCTGACCGCCGATACCTGAGTGCGCTTCAGGCGCCGCCCGCTTCGAGATCCTGGCGGCTCGGCCGGGATCAGCAGCCGGCCGGGATCAGCAGCCGGCCGGGATCAGTAGAGAGTCCCGAGCGGCACCAGCGGGGCCCAGAGATAGACCGGCTCCGACCGGATGTCCTCATAGCTCAGGATCCACCTGGTCGCGGCCTGAAGCGCCTCGGGCAGCGGCCTCGTCGCCATGGCCGCGAGCACTGTCTCCACGTACCGGGCGGCGGGTGCGGAGTCGGCGAGCTCTCCCACGGTAGCCAGGATCTCGACCGATCCGGCGGCCAGGGCGAGCGTCGCCAGGCTGAGCGGATCCGACGGCCCGCGGCCGGGGACCGCGCCTCCCCAGCACGCGATCATGGCCAGCTGCCGCGGCGGCGCCGCACCGATCATGTCGACCGGCAGCAGCCACTCGCCGCTGTCGAGCTCAAGATAGTGGCCCAGGCCCGGGGCCGGACGGCCATGGCCGGTGACAACCATCGCCTGGCCGCCCGCGCGCAGCCGGCTCCGGGCCTGCGCCGAGGTATCCAGTACGGTTACCTGCCACGCCCGGTCCCGCAGGAATCCCGTCAGCGTGTGGTGCAGCACATGCGGGCTGCGCCAGAGGTCCACCTGCCGCGGCGCCGCGCCCGGTGCCGCCGGTTTCCGCGCGGCAAGCTGGCGCTGGACCGTCAGCGACGGGCACAGGACGTAGCCCGCGATCTCGCCGAGCACGCGCTGCCCGCTGACCGGGACGGCGCTCCAGGGCACCAGCCAGAGCCCGCCTACAGGGACGATGATGAGCCGGTGGCCGTCGCCGTCAGCGAGCGCCTCCCTGAGCGGCTCGGGCAGCAGCTCGCGGAGCGGCGTCAGGTCGGCGATCCGCAGGCCGATCCGCTGGTCGCCGTCTGTCTGGAGGCTGGTGATCAGCGCAGCCGCAGCACCGGACAGCGGCGTGGCCCCGACCCGGGCCGTGCCGTCCAGATCACGCCATAGCCAGCGCAGCGCAGACTCGTCTTCCGGGTCAACCAGCACCTGGAGCACGTGACAGCCGCCAGGCAGCGCCCTGAGCAGCGCATCTCCTTCGTCCGCTGGCGGGAGGTAGACGGTCGCGAGCAGGTCATCGAGCGAGGCCTCGGTCTGCGGCGCCAGGCCGTGCCTGATGCTGACCGCGCCGAGCAGCCGGATGACGCGCTCGCGACGGGCTCGCAGGTCAGGGCCGGATGTCCCGGCCTCCCCCGGCTCGTCCCCGCTGGCGCTCCCCGTGCGATGGTGCTCCACGAGGCGCTGGTCGGCCCGGACCAAAAGCTCCTGGAGCAGGGCGAGCTGGCCGGTTTCGGCCGACGCCCTGGCGGACTCGGCGAAGAGCCCGGCGAGGCGGCGGCCGGCCAGGCAGTCCGCCACGACGGCGAACGAGGCAGCGGAGTCGTTCCTGGTGGCAGCGTCCAGCGCGGCGGCATACGTGCCAGCGAAACGGTCCCGGTATTCCCGCTGCGACCGCTCGTCCCTGTGCGTTGCCCGGTATTCCTCGATCGCGAACACGGCGTCCATCCGGACCCGCATGACCTGCTCTGGCTGGCCAAGCCGCTCATGGGCATCGGCGAGCTTGCCGAAGGCGTTGCTCATCCCGAGCACGTCGTCGAGCTCACGGTACGCTGCCAGCGCCTCGGTGAACCTCGCGACAGCCGTCTCCCAGTCGGCGCGCGCTCTCGCCACCCTGGCGAGATCCTGCAGGCCATGAGCCCTGCTCCGGGGCAGGTTCGCGGCCTGCGCCACCCGGAGGCTCTCGAGGTACATCTGCTCAGCCCGGTCCGTCTCGTCCTCCTCGAGCAGGATGTCGCCCAGGCCGCTGAGCGCGTTGGTCATGCCCATCGGGTTGCCGACCTCCGCGAACGCGGCGTGCGCTCGCTCCAGCCACTCGCGCGCCTCGCTCCGCCGCCTGAGCCGGTGCAGCACCGAGCCCAGCCGCTGCGCCGCGTTGCCCTGGCCCATCGGCGAACCGAGGTCAGCGAAGATCCCGAACGCCTCCGCGGCGTCCCGTGCTGCCTGCTCGAGGTTGCCAAGCCGCTCCTGGCACTCGGCCATGCCGAGGACCGCGTTGCCCGCGTACCCGGGGTCACCGACCGCCCCGGCGAGCGCGAACGCCTCGGTGAAAAGGCCGAGGGCGGCGCCGCCCGAGTGGAAGATCAGCGCCACGTAGGCCAGGCCGACAAGCGCCCTGAGCCGGCCGAACCGGTAGCCGTCCTCGCTGGCCAGCGCGAGGGCCGTCTCGTACTCGCGGGCGGCCGACTCCGCGTCGTCCTCAGCCAGGCCGATGTCGCCGAAGCCAAGGTGGGCGTGGACGGTGACCACGCGATGTGACGGCGAGGACTCCAGTCCGAGCAGCTCGGCGAAGGCCGTCCGGGCGCGGGCGGCGTCATTGCGGTAGACGGCGTCATCGCCCTGCGCCTCCAGCCGGAGGACGGCATCCCACTGATCCATGGTCCAGCCCGCGTCCCACGGTCCCGGCGGGGCCTCAGGATCGAGCAGGTGCCGGTATCTGCTGCGCAGCGCGATCGCGCCGGGAACGCGCCTGCCGTCGAGGATCTCCCTGCGCTGCCGGACGTCGGCGGCCTTCCAGGCATCGAACAGCAGCTCGGACGTCACCTGCCGGGGGTCGCCGCCGGGGCTGCTCATTCCGGCTTACCCGACGAAGAGGCCGGCTGGCCGCGAGCGGGCGCGAGCGGCGGGCATCATCGGCACACCATACGCGACCGCGGTCTCGGCCGGAATGCCCGTCTGGCCCGGCGGCAACCTGAGCCGGCCGCGGCGCGGCTGACCTGGCCGGCCCGCTGCGGACCAGCAGGCAGCCAGAACCAGCCGCTGCCCGGATTTCGCTGCGAGCGAAGGCCTGGTCCCTGATCGAGCTATATCTTGATACCTAGCGCCCGGAGGAGTACGCTGCCGATATATCGCGATCGTATCGTGAGAATGAACCGGGAGCACGCGATGGCTACAGCAGGTATGCGAGCCGGGGACTTCGATCCCCTCAAGTCCGACATGTTCAACTGCGCCGACGACATACTCGGACAGGTCCACCGCGCCCTTCGCGGCATGTCCGCGGGCCGCGGCCATAGCAGTCACGGTGCCCACCACGGCGGCCACCACGGCGGGTCCTGGACCAGGGACTTCGGCGGCTCACGAGGCCAGAAGCAGTGGGGCGGCGGCTTCGGCGGGCCGTGGGGCGCCTGGTGGCCAGGCCCGCCTGGCTCACCTGGCTCGGCACGCGGCCCCAAGGCCGGCCGCGGCGACGTCCGCGCCGCCATCCTGGCTCTGCTGCGGGAGGGGCCGCTCAACGGCTACCAGATCATGTCCGAGATCTCCGAGCGCAGCGGCGGTGCCTGGCGGCCGAGTCCCGGCGCGGTCTATCCGGCGCTTGCCCAGCTAGCCGACGAGGGCCTGATCGCAGCCGAGGAGTCCGGCGGCCGGCGCACCTTCAGCCTCACCGATGCCGGACGCGCCTATATCGAGCAGAACCCGGACATGGCGCGCGGCGCGTGGGAGTCGATGGCGCAGCAGGAGGACTGGAAGCTGCCCGGCCTGTTCGCCGAGGCCGCCAGGCTCGGCGCCGGCATCGTGCAGATGGCCCACGCGGGCAGCCCCGAGCAGATCCGCGCCGCCGAGCGGCTGCTTGAGCAGACCCGGCGCAGGCTGTACCACATCCTGGCCGAGGACCCCAGCGGCGAGCCGGACGAAGACTCCCAGGACGAAGAGCAGGAAGAGTAGAAGGCGAGCAAGGCGATGGACCAACGCATCCGGACTTCAGACGCCGACCGGGACCGGGTCGCCGAGCGCCTGCGCGACCACTTCGCCGAGGGCCGGCTCACGGCCGAGGAACTGGACGAGCGGCTCACGGCGACCCTCAACGCAAGGACGTTCGGTGATCTGGGCCGCGTCCTGGCCGATCTTCCCGAGTCCGAACCCGCGCCGCTGCTGACGCGGCACTCCCCCGGGCCGCCAGGGCCGGCCGCGCGGCCCTGGATGGCGCGTCACCGCGGCCCGCGGATATTTCCGCTGGCGATGCTCGTGCTGCTGGCCGCGCTGGTGCTGCACAGCGCCGGCTGGCTGCTCCTCGCGGTGCTCCAGGTCTTCCTGATCGCCTGGCTGATCTCCGGGCTTGCCGCGATTCTCCTGATCGGCCGATTCCGCAGCCGGATGCGCCGGGCCGCGCGGCAGGGCTACTACCGGCGCCAGGACTGGCCGGGTGGTCACGCGCAGCTGTGGTGCGCGCACTGGCGCTGAGCCGGCGTCGCCGACCCGGCCGGGACGCTCACCCCGCCCCGGCCGGGTCGCCGGTCACCCCGAGCAGCTGCGCATAGCGGTCCACCATCATGTCCCGGCCCTTGACCTGCGCGACGAACTCCGGCGCGGCCAGCTCGCCGTCCGGTAGCTGGCCCGAGCCGCCCTCCGGCCCGATCGGCACGATGATGACCGGGGGCGACGGCTGGTAGGCCACCAGCTCGCCGTCGCCGGTGATCATGGCCCGGATGTTGTCGGCGGCGCGCTGAGCCTGCCGCGCGGCGATCCCGGCCATCTTGCGATCGGCGGCGGCGACGTCGCCGACGGCGAATACCCGGTCCTGCCCGGCTACCTGCAGGTATGGCGTGACCTCGATGAAGCCGTCCGCGCGGCGGGCGCCAGCCAGACCACCGGCCAGGTAGTCGCTGGCCGGGGTGACCCCGTAACAGCGGAACCAGATGTCGGCGGTCACCGTGACACCGGACTCGGTGCCGACGGTGAAGGCCCTCAGCTCGCCGGGCGCCCCCGGCGGAGCTTCCCGCAGCGGGCTGCCGAGCACGAGCTCGACCCCGATGGCGGCGAGCTGACGGCGCAGCTCGGCCTTCAGCTCCGGCCTGAACACCGGCCCGAGGATGTCGTCGGCCAGGTCGACGAGCGTGACCGGCTTGCCCGGCCAGACCGCCTTGATCTCGCCGGCCAGCTCGATCCCGACTGGCCCCGCGCCCAGGATCAGCACCCCGGACGCCGCCGTGAGCGCCGAGTGCGCCGCGCGCACCTTCTCATGGGCGGCGCTGGTGCTGTCCACATCGCTCTTGGCCGGGAACGGATAGGCCGATCCGGTCGCCAGGACGATGAAGTCCGCGCCGATCTCCGCGCCGGAAGCGAGGACTACCCGGCCGGCGTCGACCTTGGCCGCGCGATCGCGGATCACCCGGCCGCTGGCGAGCAGCCCGTCGTAGCTGAGGTAGATCCGGGGCAGCCAGGACGGGTCGGCCAGCGCCCGGAGCGCGGCGACGTTGTGCACGAAGGCGTCTTTCGGCTCGACGAGCACCACGTCGGCGATCTCGTCGAGGGACTTGGCCGCGTTGACGCCTGCGTAGCCACCTCCGACGATCACGACGGTCGGCTTGGCCGCTGATTGCTCGGGCATCACATCTCCTGTCTCTTCGGCTGGCGCTGAAGCAATAATATACTGATCAGATCATCTGTATTACAGATCTTCTGTGCTAACTGCCGTCCGGGTGGCCGAGGGTAGACTCACGGTCATGAGCGTGGCGAGCGAGGCCGGCGCCAGCTCCGCGCCAGACCCAGGTGCCTGCGGCGGAGCCCTCAGTGACGACCTGGGCTGGGCGCTCGGTGTCATCTTCCGCTCCTACCTCAGAGCGGCCACCGCCGCGTTCGCCGATCTCCCAGGGGGGCCACGGGGCTATCAGGTACTGGCCGCTGCCGCGCTCGGTGAGCCCGGCAGCCAGCTGGCCCTGGCCAGGCATCTCGGCGTCGACCGGACGGTGATGACCTACCTGCTCGACGACCTGGAGGGCGCCGGGCTGATCGAGCGCCGCCCGGACCGCGCCGACCGCCGCGCCCGCCGGATCGCGCCCACCGCGAAGGGCCGCGAGCAGCTCGCGGAACTCGACCGGCGCCTGGCGACCGCCGAGCAGCGGCTGCTGGCCGGCCTGCCGACGGAGCAGGACCGCGGTGCGTTCCGCTCGATGCTCCGGCAACTCGCGACGCACGCCGACCAGGCCGATCCAGCGGGCGGCAGCTGTGCGAGCGCCCTGGACGCGGGCCCCGCGTGCGCCGTCACGGGCGACTAGCGCTGCCTGCGCGCCTGAGTGGACGATTCTCAGCCGTAGTGACTGAGAATCTACCGCGAGCAGGTATTACGCTGTAGGCGGCCTGGGGTCGGCGCGCCCGGCGGGTGATCCGATCAGGCCAGCGGACAGGTATGCCAGAGACCCGGGAGACAGCCGATGAGCGTGCGGTCGGAGCAGGAGAGTCACAGCTTCCAGGCCGAAGTGGTCCAGATCCTGGATTTAATGGTCCACTCGCTCTACACGAACAAGGAAATCTTCCTGCGCGAGCTGATCTCGAACGCCTCGGACGCGATCGACAGGCTCCGCCTCGAGGCGGCCACCCAGCCGGACCTCCGCGACGACGAGGACCCGCTGCAGATCCGGGTCGGCTACGACGCCGACGCGGGCACGATCACTGTCGCCGACAACGGCGTCGGCATGAGCCGGCTGGAGGTGGTGGAGCACATCGGCACCATCGCCAAGTCAGGCACCCGCGAGTTCCTCCAGGCGCTGACCGGCGACCAGCGCAAGGACGCGACCCTGATCGGCCAGTTCGGCGTCGGCTTCTACTCCGCGTTCATCGTGGCCGAGCGGGTCGTGCTGACCACCCGCCGGGCCGGCCTGGCCGCCACCGACGGCGTCCGCTGGGAGTCCGACGGCAAGGGCGAGTACACGCTGGAGACGATCGAGCGCCCCGCGCGTGGCACCACGATCGTGCTCCAACTGCGCGAGGGCGAGGACGACCTGCTGAACGGGTACCGGCTGCGCTCGATCATCCGCAAGTACTCCGACCACATCAGCCTGCCGATCCTGATGCCGGCCGAGAAGACAGGCGACGGGCCGGATGCGGACCAGGCCGCCGAGGAGACGGCCGTCAACCGGGCATCCGCCCTGTGGGCCCGTCCGAAGAACGAGATCAGCGCCCAGGACTACAACGAGTTCTACCGGCACATCACGAGCGACTTCAACGATCCGCTTGCCTACCTGCACAGCAAGATCGAGGGGACGTCCGAGTACACGCTGCTCCTGTTCATCCCGGCTCACGCGCCCTACGACCTGTGGCTGCCCCAGTCACACCAGGGCGTCAGGCTGCACGTCCGGCGGGTCTTCATCATGGAGGACTCCGGGCAGCTGCTGCCCGGATACCTGCGGTTCGTCCGCGGCGTGATCGACTCGAGCGACCTGCCGCTGAACATCTCCCGTGAGCTGCTCCAGGGCAGCCGGGTGGTCGACAGCATCCGGTCCACCGCGGTCAAGCGGGTGCTGAAGCTGCTGAAGGACACCGCGGCGGACGAGCCTGAGAAGTACGCCAGCTTCTGGAAGGAGTTCGGCGCCGTCCTGAAGGAGGGGATAGCCGATGACTATGCCAACCGGGACGACCTAGCCAGGCTGCTTCGCTTCACCTCGACCGGGTCGCTCTCTCAGGAAGAGGCGGACGTCTCGCTCAGCGACTACGTGGCACGCATGAAGGAGGGCCAGAAGGAGATCTACTACCTGCTCGCCCCGACGCTGGCCGCCGCATCGAGCAGCCCACATCTTGAGGCCTTCCGCAAGAAGAACGTCGAGGTGCTGCTGCTCGGACAGGCCGTGGACAACTGGGTGGTGACCAGCCTGCGCGAGTTCGACGGCAAGCGGCTCCAGTCGGTCGCCCAGGGCGTCGCCGATCTCGGCGGGCTCGAGGACGAGGCCGAGCAGCAGGCGAAGGAGAAGGCCGCCGTCGAGTACGCGGACCTGCTTGCCCGCCTGAAGGAGATCCTGGCCGGCCAGGCCTGGGACGTCCGGCTGACCAGCCGGCTGACGACGTCGCCGGCCTGCATCGTGGCCGACGAGCCGGAAATCGACATCAACCTGGCACGCCGGCTGAGAGGATCTGGCCTGCCGAGCAAGCCGGTGCTTGAGATCAACCCGAAGCACCCGCTGGTGGAGCGGCTGAGCCGGAAGCTGGACGACCCGCTCCTGGCCGACTGGGCGCATGTGCTCTACAACCAGGCGATCCTGACCCTCGGCGCCAGGATCGACGATCCGGCTGCCTTCGTCAGCCGGCTCAACGACCTGCTCGTAGCGGTGACCGGGGAGGCGCCCGTCGCACCGGCGGACGAGCTATCGCAGCCTCCGTCCGACCAGACGCCGGGAACACCGGCCGAGCAAGCCCAGGAAACTCCGGCGGACCAGGCACCGGGAACACCGGCCGAGCAAGCCCAGGAAGCTCCGTCCGACCAGGCACCGGGAACACCGGCCGAGCAAGCCCAGGAAACTCCGTCCGACCAGGCACCGGGAACACCGGCCGAGCAGGCCAAGGAAACTCCGGCGGACCAGGCTCTCGGCGAAGGTGGCGCCAGCTGAGAAGCCGCCCGCGACGCGGACCCGCGGTGCTCAGACCGGAATCGTCAGCAGCGTGCCGCCGTGCACGACCTGGACCACCACGCTAGCCAGGTCGTTCCTGGCGATCGCGGTGCCGCCGGTGATGATCAGCGTGCCGGGGTGGCCGGGCACTCCGTATCCGGCGCTTGGCACGAACCATCCGGTGATGATCCGCCGCGCGCCGGTTGTGGAGACCGCGATCAGCTGGCACTCCAGCGGCCCGCGCACATTCGCCAGTTCGAGCGTGACCTGGGTGCCCCACGCCTTGGCCACCAGGCCGACCTTCCCGGTGACGCCGGTCGCCGGATCGGCGGCGGAGTGCGGCTCGCCGGGAACGAGCGCCGCCGCCGGCGCGGCCTGCTGCGGCGCTGCCGCGACTCCGGCGGCCACACCGCCGGCCAGCAGGACCAGGCTCGCCGCCGCGGCGAGCACGGACTGCCGCCACACCCGGCGACGGCGGTCGGCGGCGCGCCGCCGGACCAGGTCGACGACCACGGCCTCGGCCGGCTCGTCCTGAGCGGATTCGACCGGCTCGATCCCGGTGAGCAGGTCCGCCATGGACGAGAACTCGGCCAGTTCGGCCGCGCACGACGCGCACTCGGCCAGGTGCGCCTCGAATTCCTGCCTGTCCTGCTGCTCGAGCAGGCCGAGCGAGTAGGCGGCAACGTCGGTGTGCTGGCTGCTCATGCCGACACCCCCCGTTCCGCCAGGATCAGGCGCAGCGCCCGGATCGCGTAGTAGACCCGCGACTTGGCGGTCCCGACCGGGATCCCGAGTTCCTCGGCGGCCTCATTTACACTACGGTCGCGCAGGATGGTCTGGTTCAGTATCTCGCGATGGGCCGGCGAGAGCGCCCGCAGCGCATCAGCCACGACGACGCTGCGCAGGAGATCATCCGTTCCGTCGGTGACGGAAGCCTTCTCCAGCATGGCCTCCCCTGTCTCGGCCGGCCGAGCATTCCTTCTGCGCTGCTCGTCGATTACGATACGCCTGGCCACAGTGGCCAGCCAGGGCATGAGCGACGGGGCCGCCGGATCGAGCTGGCCGGCCTGCCGCCAGGCGCGCAGCATGGTCTCCTGGACGACATCCTCGGCATGCTGCCGGTCTCCGGCCGTCAGCCGCAGGACGAACGAGAGCAGCGGCGCCCGGTACAGCCGGTACAGCTCGGCCACGAGAAGATCATCGTCACCGCCGCCGCGCCCTAGAGCAGCGACCGCATGGGAACGGCGCGCCTGGGTTCTGCGCCCCGGCAGCGCGGGGATCGCCATCGGACTGCTCCCGTCGCGGGCTCTGCACGGCTCAACCGCTCGGATCGTACAGCGGTACCTCCCGGTGCGCCGAATGTTGTCCCCGAACGCCGCCAATGAGCCGCATGTCAACCGGCCGTCCGTCTCATTCGTCCGTTAGCTGGGTGGGGGTTCGCGCAACAGCCAAAAAGTCAGACGGTCATCCGGTGAACCGACGGGTCACCTGGATGCGTACTCCTGCCTGATATCCCGGGCCCGGGAACCGAGTACCGGCGGCGCTCCTACGGCGCCGTCCGTCGAGACAGGAGACTGCCGAACATGACTCACACCCCGTCCCCGAGCCGGCGACGTCTGACACTGATCGCCGCGAGCCTGGCGGGCGCGACCGCCGCCTCAGCCATCACCCTCGGCCTGACCGCCGCGGGGGCAGCCACCACGGCGGCACCCCACCACGCCGCGTCGTCCTACTCGTTCGCCATGGTGCCTTCGAAGGGCATCACGGCGTGCCTGCCGCACGCCGGCGGGCACGTCACGATTACCAGGGGATCGCTCAACGACACCATGACGATCACGGTGCACGGCATGCCGAAAAATGCCGGCTTCGATTTCTTCGTGATCCAGCAGCCGACCAAGCCATTCGGCGTGGCCTGGTACCAGACCGACCTCAACGCCGACGCCCACGGCAATGGCAGCGCGACCGTTCGCGGCATCTTCAACCGCGAGACGTTCTCGGTGTCCCTGGGCGGTACCGCGAAGTTCGCCCCCACTCACCAGTTCCACCTGGGCCTGTGGTTCAGCGACCCGAAGGTCCCGTTCAACCTGGGCTGCGAGCCTGGAGCGACGTCGCCGGTCGTGACGCCGTTCAACGGCGAGCAGCACGCGGGCATCCAGGTGCTCAACACGGCGCAGTTCCCGGTGAATGCCGGGCCGCTGTCGCACGTGCATCCCTGATCCCGATCGGCAAGGGCCTGCCCTTGCCCGGCCAGGCAATGCCTGACCTGCCGTAACCGGGATGCCCGCCGGAGCGCCTGCGCGCTCCGGCGGGCTTCTCGCGCGTCACGCCGCAGCGCAGCGCGGCGCGGCGTCGCCGCGCACCTTCCGCGCGCACCCGCGGCACGCCGCCTGGCACACCCGGCCGCTACGTCCCTAACGTCAGGTGGGCGTTCACGGCCCTGGCACGGCCGGCCAGCTCCGGCAGCTCGACCACGGTCACGCCCGCCTCGGTCAGCAGCTCGCATCCCTGGCAGTCGGCGACGAACAGACCGGGCTCGCGCCAGGCTATGACGACCCGGCCGATCCCGGCGGCCAGGATCAGCTCCGTGCAGCTGCGCGGCCTGGACCTGCGCTGGGAGCACGGCTCGAGCGTGCTGTAGATGGTCGCCGCCGGAAGCCGCGGGTCGCCGGCGGCCAGCTTGCCGAGCGCGGACTCCTCGGCGTGGACCTTCGGGTCGTGCTCGCGGGAGTAGCCGCTGGCCAGCTCCTGCCCGTCGGCGCCGACGATGACCGCGCCGACGCTGTAGGCGGTCTCGCTGGGCGGGCTCCGCCGGGACAGCTCGATCGCCCGCTCCATCCACTGGCGGTCGGCGGCACTGGGCTCGGTCATGACGCGCGCTCCTCGGCCGGACGATCGGGCCGTCGCGGTCCGCGACCGGCGCAGGGCACGACGATACTCCCGGCGCCCGACCCTGACCTGCGAGGGCAATCTCGTCAGCAAGATCCGGGCTCGCGCCGAGCGGCGCGGCCTGGTCAGCCGGCCTGACGTCGGCCACCAGGCGCCGGAGCAAAGGCCGACGGTTCAGCCGGGCGCTGCAGGTGGGCGCTGCAGGTGGGCGGCGAGCTGAGTCCGCGAGCGCACGCCGAGCTTGGCATAGACCTTGGTCAGGGTTGATTCCACCGCGCGGACGGTCACGAACAGCTCGGCCGCCGTCTCCTTGTTGGTCATCCCCCCGGCGACCAACCGGGCAGCGCTCAGCTCGGCGACTGTGAGCTCGCCGCCGCCCGGCGCCCGGCCGCTGAGACGGGCCGACTCGGCACGTGCACGCGCCGACCACTCCGCCGGCATAGCAAGAAGGGTACGTTCGCCGGGGCCCGCCGCGGGCTCCGGCGGGCAGCGGTCAAGCAGTCAGGCCGGTCGGCGCGTGCTCGCCGAGCGCCCAGTACTCGAAGAACCCGTACCCGGTCACCGTCTGGCTGCCCTCGGCGCACTCGATGATGGCCACGCTGTCCACCATGCCCCACATCCTGGCCCGGTCCTGCGGGCTGGCGAGGTCATAGCATTCGCCCTGGACGACGAGGTCAGGCCCCTGATACATCCCGTGCCGCCATGCAGGTTCAAGTCCGTATCCGGTTCCGACCATGAGCGAAACGGGTCGCACCGGCCTGACCGTCACCTCGATCGGCTGGCCGCCAGGGGGGCTGAACGAGATCGTCGCCCGCACGACGTCTCTGGTGCCCGGGGCGTACCGCGGCTGGTACTCCGGGCTGCCGAGCGGCTCGGGCGGCCTGCCTGACGACTCCGGCCAGACCCGCACCCCCTCCTGAAGGATCCGGTTGCCTGCTGCGTCCTCCTGCACGATCGCCAGGATCGAGAACTCGTCGAACTGCATCGGCGCGTACATCCAGTAGAACTGCGCCGGATTCCGTGACTGGATGCCCGGCGGCTCGCTCTCGCCGACCGGACGGATGCCCCAGGACCGGTCCCGCGAGCCCTGCCAGCGGTCCGGCGTGACCTCGAACACCTCGCCGCCGCTTCGGATCTGCCCGGTCCAGCGGCCGGTCTGGGCCAGCCGGGCCGAGTCGATGATGACCCGTTCCTGCATGCGCATCAGGTGCCGCGGCTCAAGATGGGCCGGAATCGAGCCCTGCCAGGTGAGATCGAAGTCCAGCCCGTGCGGGTTGGGCTCGAGCGCCACGCGCAGCGTCCGCAGCCCCTCGATCACCTCGACAAGGAACGGGCCCACGGTGGTGTCCATCCGGTCGGCGCCGAGCGGCCTGGATGCCCGCACCACCCGGTGCGTGTCGCCGTGGCTGGCAAGCGCGAACGCGTCGGTCACGCCGAGGTTCGGGTACTGTCCGAGGCCGACGATCAGCATCAGCTCGTCCGAGCGGGGATGGCAGTTGAAGTAGTACCTGTCGTAGAAATTCCGGTCGGAGGTCGCCGGGTGCCTGATCACCTGCGCGACCTGGTGGACGGGATAGTCATCGAGCGGCGAGAGCGTCATCGCGGTCCTCGTGGTCGGCCGCGCGGGCCGGCTGCTAGAACGCCGGGGTGGTGAGCTCCCCGCCCGGAGGGGGGAGCCCGAGGGTCTTGGCAAGCAGCTGGCTGGCGGTGTTGTTATAGGGAAAGTCGTTGTCGGCTGGCACCAGGTCGTAGTGGATGAACAGCTGGCCGATCCTGGCCATCACCACCGCGAACTTGAACCCGGCCAGGATCTCGTAGTAGGCCATGTCCCGCATGGTCCGGCCGGTGAGGCGCTCGTACCTGGCGACGGTGTCGGCCGCGTCAGGGAATCCGGTCAGCCGCGCGACGCCGCAGCCCTCGCTGTGATGCCGGTCTATGTAGAGGAACCAGGCCAGGTCTTCCTCCGGCTGCCCGAGCGTGGCCAGCTCCCAGTCGAGCACGGCCGCGACCGCACCACCGGAGTAGATGATGTTGCCGATCCTCGCGTCACCCCAGAGCAGGACGGGCTCGGCGGTCTCGGCCGGCTGATGCGCCCGCAGCCAGCGCAGCGCCTCCTCGGCCACCGGCACCCGGCCCTCGTAGCCCCAGCGCAGGTAGTGCTCGTAATAGCTGAGCCGCTGCGCCAGGCCCGTCGCTCCGTAGCTGATCTGATCGACGAACCGCAGGCCGAGCGCGTCGACGTCGAGAGCGTGCACGGACGCGAGCACGCCGAGGCCGGCCCACCACATGCGCTCACGCTCGGCCGGGCTGACCGTGGTCACCCAGCCATCGGTGTGATACGGCGGCATGTCGGTGGGCACCTGTCCGTCCACCCTGCTGAGCACGTAGAACGGAGCGCCGAGCACGGCCGGATCCGGCTCGTACCAGTGCACGGCCGGCACGGCGAGCGATGTGGTGGCGAGGATCTTCAGCAGCCGGAACTGCTCGTCGAAGCGGGGCTCGGGGAAGATCTGGAAGCCGGTCGGAGCGACCTTGGCGACCAGCGGCTCCTCGCGCAGGCCGGCTTGCGGGTCCCGCCAGGAGGCCTCGAACATCAGCGTCTCGGCCGAGAATCCGGTGGTCGCGGGAGTCTGGACGGCACAGACGCGTAAATCGTCCGCGCCGGGCAGCCGGGTGCGCAGCCAGGACTCAAGCCTGGTCCTGGTCAGCTCGGGATCTCGCTGGTCCGGCACCGGCATCGCAGCCAACCTCCTGCCCGCTCCCGCGGCCCCGCGTCACGACCTCGACCAGGGTCCCGGGGCTCTGGTCATTCCCATTTTCGCGCTCGCGCGACCTTCCCCACCAGGATGAGGCGACTTAACACGGGTTTCAGTCATGTTAACACCCGTTTTATTATGTTATGTGCGACGCAAATCCGTGCTAAGTCCCGGAAGACCACCATCACTGTGACCTCTGTGACTGACGGGCCCGGCGGGATTGCCCGAGCGGGAGCTACAGGCCGCTGGGGAACGTGATCGTCTCGGGCGCGACCAGCGGGTGGCCGACCTCGAGCTGAATCTGGGCGTGAGCGTTCAGCGGGATGCCGCGCGGGTTGCCCAGGTAGACCTGCCCGTTGTAGATGGCCACCACGTGCCCGGTGACCGGGCCGACCTGGTCAGGCCCCAGCGGCTGGCCCCATTCGTCGAAGAACTGGCCCAGGGTATAGGTGCGCTGGACCGGGGACTCGATGTGGATGATGCCGTCGGCGGCATGGGTGTGCAGCCAGTAGAAACACCGGCCGCCGCCGATGAAGGTCCCGGTCGGCGTGGTCTGCGGCTGGGGGCCGGGGATCCCGATAGCGGCCGGGACCTGCCTGGGCGAGCCGTTAACGAAAATCGTCAGATGGGCGTGAATGTGGAAGATGACCTGCTCGGTGGTCTGGCAGCTGATCCCGTCGACCTTGCCGCCGGTCGCGCTCGATGTCGTGCCGGCCAGCGGCGCGGCGGCCGGAATCGGGACGCCCTCGGGACCGGCCGGGCCGGCCGCCGGGGCCGGCCTCAGAGTGCCGAGCGTGCTCAGCGCGGCGAGCTTGAGCTTCGGGCCGCCCGGCGCGGTGCCCTTGCTCCCGGTAACCGCGAGCACGATGGCCACGGCGGCGATGACCGCGAGCACGCCAGCGCCGATCCAGGTGATCAAGTTGCGGCGGCGCGCGCGCTGCGTCTCCAGAGCCTGCATCCGGGCGATCTTCGCGCGGGCGCTCTCCCTGTTCCTGCTGGCCTTGGCCACCTGCACCGCCCCTTCGAGTTCCCGGCACCGAGAACAAAGGTTAGTGGCGTGCGGGAAGGCGCCGGCCAGGGCGCGGCAGCGGGTCTGCTCGCGGTCGCTGGCGGCGCACTGGCCAGCTAGGCTGCCGTGGTGACGCGCAGATTCGACCGGATCCTGACCGGCCGGCTTGTGCTGCGGCGATGGCGGGACGCGGACCGGGACGGCTATGCGGCGCTGAACGCCGATCCCGAGGTGATGCGCTATTTTCCCGGCACCCTGGACCGAGCGGCCAGCGACAGGCACGTCGACCGGATCGACGAGCTATTCGACCGGCAAGGGTTCGGGCTGTGGGCACTCGAGGTCGCCGCGACCGGGGAGTTCATCGGATTCACCGGCCTGAACCCGATGCCCGACGGCACCCCGGGAGCGGGAGGCATGGAGGTGGGCTGGCGGCTGGCCAGGCATGCCTGGCACCACGGCTACGCCACCGAGGCCGCCGCCGCCGCTGTCGATGTCGGCTTCGGCGGCGCCGGCCTCGACCAGATCTGGTCGATCACCGCCGTGCTCAACCTGCCGTCGCAGGCCGTCATGCGGCGGCTGGGGATGACGCAGCACGCGCACTTTGACCATCCGGCGCTGGCGGCCGACAGCCCGCTGCGCCGCCACGTCGCCTACCTGCTCGAGCGGCCGGCCGCCGACCGCCCTGGCCGCCTGTGACCTGGCCCTGGCCGCCTGTGATCTGGCCCCTGGCCGCCCGCGACCGGTCAGCCGATGGCGTGCAGCAGCCGTCCGGGCAGCTGCGTGGCCGGCTGGAGCACGTCGGGCGTGATGAACGAGCTGCCGTCCGGGCCGGCCGAGACCGCCTCCTGCAGCGCGCTGCCAAGCAGCAGCTGCTTCCAGGACAAGAACCATTCTGTCCAGCCGTTGTCCCAGGTGCCGGGGACCGGGCTGCCCGTGACGATCACCGGATCGCCGGGAAGCTCCATCTTGTAGTACGTCTCGGCGTGCGCCGGAGAGGTGTTCACGCAGCCATGGCTCACGTTGACCGAGCCCTGAGCCCAGACCGACCAGTAGGCATCGTGAATGTACTCGCCGCTCCAGGTGAACCGGACCGCCCAGGGCACCCAGAGGGCATAGCCCGGGCCCTTCATGAACGTCGGGTTGGCCTTCTCGATCGTCAGGTACCTGCCGTCGGACGTGTCGTCGCCGGGCCGGCCCGTGCTGATCGCCCAGTGGCCGAATAGCCTGCCCTTGTAGTACACGTTCATGTAGTGGGTCCTGGTGCTCGCCCTGACGATCAGCGACGGGCCGATGCTGAACGCCTGGTGCAGGTCACGAGTGCCGTAGACGCCGCGCGCTCCTTCCACTCCGGTGAATCGCGCGGTGACGCTCACCCGGGTGCCCGCGGGCCAGTAGACCTTGGGCCGGAACTCAACGGTCTGGTTGCCGTCCCAGTACCAGGCGCCGATGACCGGCCTGGACGTGGTCAGGCTGAGCGATCGCTCCACCGCGGCGCGGTTCGTGATCGGACGGTCGAAGGTCAGGACGATCGGCATTCCCACGCCGTATCGCTGGTGGTAGGTCTCGAGAATCGTGGCGCTGAACGTCCGGCGGGGCCTGAGCGTGCTGAACGAGCTCGTGGTAGTGACGGTCTTGCCGCCCGGGCCGACCGCCGTCGCCGTCACCGTGTACCTGCGCGACGGGCTCAGCGGCGCCATGCTGCGCCAGACGCTGCCGCCGCTATTCAGCCGGCCGGCGACCGGGTCGCCGGCGGTCCTCACGATGACATCGCGGACCTTGCCGTCCGCCGCGGTGACGGTGACCCCCGCACCCGGCCTGACATCCCTGGCGCCGTTCGCTGGCACGACCGTCAGCTGGGCAGCCGGGCGCGGCCCGGTCCGCTGCCCGGTCCCCTGCGCCCCGGCCGCACCTGACGAGCACGCGGACGCCGCCAGAACGCTCGCACCGGCCACGGCCATGACCACCAGCGAGCCGCTAAGCCGAGCAGAGCTGGCATCCCACCGATTCACCCCGGATCCCCCCGACCTTCGTGCTGACCTCACCGTGCTGACCTCACCCCGGATGAGGCACGGACCATCCAACTGGATCAGGTACCCGGCCGCGGCATCTGACACGCCGGCCGACCGCAGAACATACCCGCTGATGGGACAACCTGTACCTTCGTGCCTGGCCGGTCCTAGGATCGCGTCGTGGCCATCGTCTTCGGAGTCGCCAAGCGCCTGCTCGTCGGACGGCCCATGCACAACGACCACCTCGGCCACACACTGCTGCCGAAGCGGATCGCCCTGCCCGTCTTTGCCAGTGACGCGCTGTCATCTGTCGCCTACGCCACCGAGGAGATCCTGCTCGTCCTGTCACTCGGCGGGATCGCGCTGATCTCCTACACGCCGTACATCGCCCTGGCGGTCGGGGTGCTGATGCTGGTGGTGGTCGCCTCCTACCGGCAGAACGTGCACGCCTACCCGTCGGGCGGCGGTGACTACGAGGTGACTACCACCAACCTCGGGCCGCGGGTCGGCCTGGCGGTGGCCAGTGCGCTGATGGTCGATTACACGCTGACGGTCGCGGTCTCGGTCTCGGCCGGAGTGGCCAACCTGGCATCGGCCTTCCCGGTGCTCGGCTCGCATGTCACGCTGATCGCGGTCGTAGTCGTGGCCGTGATCGCGCTGATGAACCTGCGCGGCGTGCGGGAGTCAGGGACCGCGTTCGCCATCCCGACCTATTGCTTCATCGGCGTGGTCTGCCTGATGATCGCGTGGGGCGTGGTCAGGCTCGGTACCGGGCACCACCTGCGTGCCGAGAGCGCCGCCTACCACGTGCAGGCCGCGCGTACCTACGGCGGGCTGGCACTCGGATTCCTGCTGCTCCGGGCCTTCTCCTCCGGGTGCACCGCGCTGACCGGCGTGGAAGCGATCAGCAACGGCGTACCCAACTTCAGGAAGCCGAAGAGCAAGAACGCGGCCACCACGCTGGCCCTGCTCGGGGTGATCGCGGTCGCGATGTTCGCCGGCGTCACCGCCCTGGCACTGGTCAGTCACGTGCACGCCTGCCAGACCGCGGCGCAGTGCGGCCTGCACCGGGGCCAGCAGCTGCGCACCGTCATCGCACAGGTCGGGCGGGCGGTCTTCGGCGGGTCGTCGCCGCTGTTCTACATCCTCCAGATCGCGACCGCGCTGATCCTGGTGCTGGCCGCGAACACCGCGTTCAACGGCTTCCCGATCCTGGCGTCGATCCTGTCGCGGGACGGCAACATGCCGCGCCAGCTGCACAACCGCGGCGACCGCCTGGCGTTCAGCAACGGCATCCTGCTGCTGTCCGGCTTCGCGATCCTGCTGATCGTGGTCTTCCAGGCATCGCCCACCCGCCTGATCCAGCTGTACATCATCGGGGTCTTCGTGTCCTTCGTGTGCAGCCAGACCGGCATGATCAGGCACTGGAACCGGAACCTGCGGGTGACCACCGACCCGCGGGCCCGCAGGCACATGCTCCGCAGCCGGGTGATCAACACCGTGGGCGCGGTCTTCACGGCGGTCGTCCTGGTGATCGTGCTGGTGACCAAGTTCGCGAGCGGCGCGTGGATCGTGGTCGTCGCGATGCCGCTGATCTGGCTGACCATGCGCGGCATCCACAAGCACTACCAGAGCGTGGAGCGCGAGCTGGTCCCGCCGGAGGACGGGCCCATCACGCTGCCGGCCAGCAACCGGGCGATCGTGCTGGTGTCCAAGCTGCACCTGCCCACGCTCCGTTCGCTCGCGTACGCCCGGGCGACCAAGCCGAGCCGGCTTGAGGCGATCACCGTGGACGCCGATCACGCCGAGACCCTGCGGCTGATCGAGGAATGGGATCGGGCCGAGATCGGAGTCCCGCTCACCGTGGTCGCCTCCCCGTACCGCGAGATCACCCGGCCGGTGGTCGACTACGTGCGCCACCTGCGCCGCGAGAGCCCACGGGACATCGTGACCGTCTTCATCCCGGAGTATGTGCTCGGGCACTGGTGGGAGCAGGTGCTGCACAACCAGAGCGCGCTGCGGCTCAAGACCCGCCTGCTGCTGCTGCCTGGTGTGATCATCGCGAGCGTTCCTTACCAGCTCAGATCGGCCCCGGACGACCCGTTGCCGCACGATACCTGGATGATGCCCGCGGACCTGGCCGAAACAGGCAGCAACCTGGCAGCGAGCCGGGCGCCGCAGCCGAAACGGCCGATGCCCGCCCGGCACCGGCTGACGGCAGGCCGGGAGGAGCTGCACGCGGCGGAGCTGCAGAGCGAGATGAGTGCGGAGAAGGCCACCCCGATCGCCGAGTGCCGGGACCGGGAGATCGTGGCCGTGGCCGGCACGCTGCGCTCGGTCACGCTCAGGCCGCGTGCGACGAGCCTGACGATGGAGGCCGACCTGTGGGACGGAACCGGCAGCGTCACCTTGATCTGGCTAGGCAGGCGCGATATCGCCGGCATCCAGCCTGGCCGCCGGATGATCGTCCGCGGCCGGATCACCAGCGTCAGGGGCGAGCGCATCATCTACAACCCGCACTATCACCTGCGGTCTTCGGGCCCGGGCTGACCCGGTAGCCGGTTGGCCGCGAAGCGGTAGCCCCGGCCCGGCTCGGTGAGCAGGTATCGCGGCCGGGACGGATCTGGTTCCAGCTTCCGGCGCAGGTGGGCGATGAACACGCGCAGATAGTTGGACTCGGTCTCGTACGCCGGACCCCATACCTCCTGCAGCAGCTGGCGCTGGGTGACCAGGCGGTCGCGATGCCGTACGAGCACTTCGAGCAGCTGCCATTCGGTGGGCGTCAGGCGCACATCACAGCCGCCGCGGGTGACCCGCTTCGCCGCCAGGTCGACGGTGAAGTCGGCGGTCACGACGACCGGCTCGTCCGGCGCGGGCGACGCGCGCCGGACCGCGGCGCGCAGCCTGGCGAGCAGCTCGTCCATCCCGAACGGCTTCGTGATGTAGTCGTCAGCCCCCGCGTCAAGCGCCGCGACCTTCTGGTTCTCCTGACCCCAGGCGGACAGCACGATGATCGGCGTCGTGGTCCAGCCGCGGACGCCCCTGATCACGTCGGTGCCGTTCATGTCGGGCAGGCCGAGGTCGAGTATCAGCACGTCGGGCCGGTCCCTGGCCATGGCCGCCAGCCCCGAGGCCCCGTCTACCGCCGTGCTGACCTCATAGTGGCGCGCGGTGAGGTTGATCCGCAGCGCCCGGAGAATCGAGATCTCGTCATCGACGACCAGGACCCTGGTCACGGCTCGGTGACCCGGACTGACCCGGCCGTCCTGGTGGCGACGGGCAGCGTGACGCGCATGGTGAGACCGCCGCCCGGCGTGTCGTCCGCGACAAGCGCGGCGCCCATCGCCTCGGCGAACCCCTTGGCAACGGCCAGTCCGAGCCCCACGCCGGTGCCGCTGCCCCGGTCGTCCAGCCGCTCGAACGGCTCGAAGATGCGCGCCTTCTCGCGGTCGGGCACGCCCCGGCCGTGGTCAATGACCTCGAGCACGACGGTGTCGCCTGCGCACCTGGCCCGCATCGTCGGCAGGACGCCGGCTGGTGAGTGACTGAGCGCGTTGGAGAACAAGTTGGCGAGGACTCGCTCAAGCAGACCCGGATCGGTCCGGACCAGCGGCAGCTCGTCGGGCACCGCGATCCGCACGTTCGCGGGGCGGTCCAGGCCGCCGAGCGCGACGGGCACGACCTCGTCGATCGCCGCCGGCCGCAGGAACGGCTGCAGCGAGCCCGTCGCCAGCCGGCTCATGTCGAGCAGGTTGCCGATCAGCGCGTCCAGCCGGTCGGCCGATTCCTCGATCGTGGCGAGCAGCGCGGCCTCGTCCTCGGGTGCCCAGTCCACGTCCGCCTGCCGCAGCGTGCTCACGCTCGCCTTGATGGAGGCCAGCGGGGTGCGCAGGTCGTGGCTGACCGCGGCGAGCAGCGCGGTGCGCATCCGGTTGCCCTCGGCCAGCGCCTCGGCCTGGGCAGCCTGGGTACGCAGCCGCTCGCGATCAAGCCCGGCCGCGGCCTGAGCGCCGAAACCGTCGATGAGCCGCGCGGTCGTCGGGCCGGACTGCCCGGCGACGGCCAGCTCAAGGTCGTCGCGGACCCGGACCCGGATCTCGGCCGCCCCGGCCGCGGCCTGCCCGCTCGCGGCGATCCGGATCCACTGGTCACCGACGCGCTCGAGCAGCTCGGCCCGGCCGCCCAGGGTCGATGTCAGGTGGTCGAGAACGGCCGCCGGAGTATCGGTGCCGCTCAGCACGGTCTGGGCCAGCGCGAGCAGTGACGCCGCCTCCTCGCCGCTGCGGGCGGCCTGACTGGCCCGCCGCGCGGCCAGGTGCACCACGCTGCTGACGGTCACCGCCACGGTCACGAAGAGCAGCAGCGCCAGCAGGTTCTCCGGCTCCTCGATCGTGAACGTGTGCAGGGGCGGGGTGAAGTACCAGTTGAGCAGCAGGCTCGCCGCTATAGCGGCGAGCACCGCCGGCCAGAACCCGCCGACGACGGCGATCGCCACCACCGCGACCAGGTAGATGAGCAGGTCGTCGGCCAGGCTGAGATGCCGGGTGTCGGCACCCAGGCCCCAGGTCAGCAACGGCAGCACGGCAGCGGCAAGCAGCAGCCCGGCCGCCTGCCGCCGCCGGTCGAGCCCGCCTGGCAGGCTCGGCCCCGGATGCCCGGCCGCCCGGCCGTCTGGCCGCGACTCCGGCCGCGACTCCGCGGCGCGCGAGCCGGCCAGCCGCTCGCCGCCGGTCAGCCGCTCGCCGCCGGTCAGGGGGGCTACTCCGGTCAGCCGCTCGCCGCCGATCAGCTCAGGCTGACCAGGCCGCTCTGGCTGCGGCAAGCTGGCAGCGAGGTCAGGCTGGCGCCCCGCCGCTGGCGCCCCGCCGCTGATGTCCACAATCCATAGTGTGAACGACGACGTCAACCTGCGCACCAGCCATCCGGCGCAGGCACCGGCCAGGCAGCAGGAGAACAGCACGACGGCGGCGCGAGCGGCTACCCACCCGGTCAGCCGCAGCTGTGCGTACGGCTGCCCGGAGAAGCCGGTCACGGTGAGCCAGCCGATGACGCCGAGCAGCGGCGCCACGGCGGGCTCGGCAACTGCCGACATGACGGCGACGATCACCGCGGCCAGCACGAGCACCCACAGCGCAGGCAGGCGGCCGTGCAGCCCGGCGGCCACGGCGCCGACCGTCAGGAGCGCGGTGAAGGCGACCGGCAGCACGAAGGCGGCCCCGAGCCCGCGCCGTCGCGCCGGCTGCCCTGGGGCCTGCCGTCCGGTCGGCTGCCGTCCCGGTGCATCGTTCATCTCGGGATCAGTCGACCGCTCAGGTAGCCGAATCCCGGCGATCTTGACGAAATCCTAACGCCGCCATACCGAGTCTTGACGCCGCCTTAGCGCCGCCGACTCCGAGCGCGCCGGGCCGACGTGGTCCAGGCCGAAAGGCCGGTGGCACTGCCCAAAGGCCGGTGGCACTGCCCAAAGATGCCATGTGAGGGGGGACCTCCCCGGCGTCAGTCGTAGCAGTATCTACGACATGCGGGCTTAGGGAGCAGGTCCCTTGTCCCAGTTTCTTTTCAGGAGCTCGAGGAGGTCCCTCATGAGTATCGTAGGCGCGTTCGACGTGCACCGTCGCCAGCTGACCTTCGAATATCTGGACACCGTGACCGGGGAGCTGAAGCGTGGCCGGGTGGCTCCGGCCGACCGGGCGCATCTGCGCCAGTGGCTGGCCCGGTTTGCCGGGCGCGGTGATGTTCATTTCGCCCTAGAGGGCTGCACCGGCTGGCGGTACGTCGTCGAGGAACTGCTCGCTGCCGGGATTGAGCCGCACCTGGCCGAGCCGGCGGATACCGCGGCGCTGCGCGGCAGGAAGCGGCACGCCAAGACCGACAAGACCGATGCGCGCCATTTGCGGGTGCACCTGCTGGCCGGGGATCTGCCCGAGTGCTGGATACCGCCGGGCCATGTGCTGGAGGCGCGCGCTGTGGTCCGGCTGTATAAGGACCTGCTCGATGAGCGCGGCGCCTGGCATCAGCGGATCGCGGCGACCTTGTTCCACCAGGGCGTGCCGGCGATCGGCACCATGGCCAGGCCCGAGGGCCGGGCCGCAGTGGCCGGGGTGGCCCTGTCTGCGGCCGGGCGGCAGGCGGTCGAGACCGGGCTGCGTCAGGTCGACCGGCTCACCGCCGAGCTGGAGCCGCTGCGCCGCCAGCTGGACATGATCTCACGCCGCCAGCCCGGCTGCCGTGCGCTGCGCGCGACCCAGTTCGGCGTCGGCGCGGTAACCTCGGTGGCGATCTGGGCCGAGCTGGGCGACGTGCGCCGGTTCCCCAGCTCCAGCGACGTGGTCCGCCACACCGGGCTGGACATCACCGTGCACTCCTCCGACGGCAAGGGACCCCCCGGGCGCCTGTCCCGCCAGGGACCGCAGCTGC
The DNA here is from genome assembly GCA_035604275.1 of Streptosporangiaceae bacterium. Taxonomy (GTDB): domain Bacteria; phylum Actinomycetota; class Actinomycetes; order Streptosporangiales; family Streptosporangiaceae; genus Chersky-822. Next base: position 32,226 of record DATNIU010000034.1, read on the forward strand.
TGCGCTGGGCGCTGTACGAGTCAGCCAAGTGCGCCGCCCGCCCGGCCGCCCCCGACCACGGCTATTACGCCGCGGCCCGCGACCGGCGCACCGCCGGGCTGGCCACGCTGTCGGTCGCCCGCAAGCTCGCCCGCCGCTGCTACCACACCCTGCGCGAGCTCGGAGAGGAGGCGCTGGCACCCGCCGCGTGAGCCGGGCCGTCCCGCACCCGCCGCCGCGCCCGTGAACCGATGAACTTGCGGCCAGCTCCCGCCAACGGCCTGCTGCCGGGTCGCGTCCTGGCCAGCCTCCAAAGAATGAGCGGCCGCAACCACCCCAGCCGGGGCACCCCATCACGCATCATGTCGCCGGAGCATCGCAGAACGCTCCGCGCACCGAGATAAGGCTGGGCGCCCGGCCGGCGGGAACTGCCCAACGAGGTCCCCATCTGCACAACTTCCGGAGGAGCATCACGATGACCTGACCGACCCGCACCCGCTTCCTCGCCGCCCATGATCGGGGCCGGCCAGCCCGGCCTCAAGGTCGTTCGTCCGGCTGGGCGCTCCACCTTGACTCCGGACCGCCCGGCCCCCAACCGGGCAGCTATGAGGAACAGGGGAGTACCAGTCACCCCAACCCCGCAATCCGATCAGCGCCCGGTCTTGACAGGGGCCATCGCCTCACAGATAAGGCCGGTGGCACTGCCCAAAGGCCGGTGGCACTGCCCAAAGGCCGGTGGCACTGCCCAAAGGCCGGTGGCACTGCCCAAAGGCCGGTGGCACT
>DATNIU010000035.1:0-4617 GCA_035604275.1 Streptosporangiaceae bacterium
CAGCCGAGCGGGCAGCCGCCGCATGGGCACCAGCCGGCCGGCTGCCGGCCGGCCCGCCGCGGGCCGGGCGGGCGGTGTGGGCCGCGGCGACGACCTGGTAGATGCCCAGCCGCCCTTCCTCGAATGCCAGTGCCAGGCCGGCCAGGCAGAGCTGCCAGGTCCTGGCCGACTCGGCTCCGGCCAGGGTGACCGCCTCGTCCCACCGCCGCTCCAGATTCCGGCTCCAGGCGCGGACGGTCCTGGTGAAATCCTGGCGCATCGCGGTGAAGTCGCTGATCTCCAAACCAGACCGTTCGAGCCGGCTGATGGTCTCGCCGACCGGCCGCATGTGCAGGTCAGGGGCGATGTACCGGTCGATGAACGCACTGCGGCCCAGCTCTGGCGCTCCGCGCGACATCTGCCGCATCACCAGTCGCCCGCCAGGTGCGAGCTGGCCGCCGAGCTGATCGCAGCAGGTCGCGAAGTCCGGGTCGCCGATCTGCTCGCCGAACTCGATGGCGACGGCGTCCTGCGGCGGCTCTGAGATCTCCGTCCAGTCCAGCAGGCGCACGGTCAGGTGCGACCGCAGCCCGAGCTCGGCTGCCCGCCGCTCGACGAACGCAGCCTGACTGGCGGAGCGCGTGACCGCCGTGACCAGGGCGCCGAAGTCACGCGCGGCGTGGATCGCCAGCGCGCCCCAGCCGCAGCCGACGTCAAGCAGCCGCGTGCCCGGCCTCAGCCGCAGTCTGGCGCAGAGCACGTCCAGCGCGGCGAGCTGCGCGCCGGCCAGGTCCCGGGAGCGGGGCGCCCAGAGCGCGGGGGAGCAGGCAAGCTGCGGGCCGAGGATGAGCTGGCAGAACTCTGGCCGCAGGTCGTCAAGGCGGGTCATCGGGACCGGATCCTGGCGGCCTGCGTGCGCCTGGCCTGATGTCCGCGCCTCGCTGGCCGGCGGCCTGGGCGGCAGTCGGACGACGCCGAGTCGCGCGGCAGCGCCAGCGGCGCTGACCCAGCGGCCGGGCGGGCGCCGGCCATCGGTCAGCCCGTGCTCCCTCGCGGCCTGCCAGACCAGCCGCAGGCAGTCGGTGAGATCGCCGTCGACATCGAGCTCCCCGGCGATATATGCCCTGGCTAAGCCGAGCTCGTGTGGCTGCCGGAGCAGCCGCCGCGCAGTCCGCCTGTCGTGCACGATCACGGCCGGGCGATCCGGCGGCCCGATCTCGCTGCCGTCCCAGGCACGCAGCCGCACTGGCAGGCTGCCGTGGAACAGACGCTCAAGCGTCGGCCAGAGCAGGTCAGCGGCGGCGGGGCATGGCTGGTCGGCCGATGTTGTCCAGATCATGCCGCGGCCAGTGTCCTGGCTCCGGTGCCGAGGTACGGCAGAACTCCTCGCGCGGCTAAGACTTCCCGACCCGTGGGATCCGGGCGCTCCGCTGATGCGCTGGGCATCTGGCAAACCTCCTGGTTCGGTCGTTCGAGGTGTTCGGAGCGGTCGGCCAGCCGGATTGGTGCTCCGCGAGATTTCTTCTTGGCGCGGCCGGCTGATCGCGTGATCAGGCGGATCTGTCAGTCGCATTGTCCGAGAAAGTCGCGTGATCAGGTATCGGCGCCCGCCCAGGGGCGAGATGTCCGGCATTTCGATGGCGCAGCGGAGATGATAGCGCTGTGGCTGGCGACGACGACCCCGTCCGATTGCCGCTCGTGCTCGGGCCGGTGTCGAACGGCGAATTCCTGCCCGCAGCGGCGGGACCTGGTGACGTGCGCCTGGCTGAGGCCGTCATCGACCGCGCGGCCGCGGCCGCTGACCGGCTGGGCGTCGACCGCAGGCGATTCCTGCAGACCGCTGGCGGCATGGCCGCGCTGCTCGGCGCCGTGAACGTCGCGGCGTGCAGCGGGCCGGGCCGGCCGCTGGCCGGCCGGAGTCCGAGTCCTGGCGGCAGCTATCGCGTGCCGCCGCCGGAGAACCTGCCCGCCTGCCAGCATGCCCTCGGCAGCCGCGGCGAGTTCATCGTCGACGTGCACACCCATCACGTCATGCCGCACCTGCCCTGGCGCCAGACCGCGCCGGACACCCTGCGGCTGGTGCTCGACATGGTCCCGCCGGACTGCACCGCTTCCAACCCGCTGACCTGCGTGGACCGCAGCGCCTACCTGCACGACATATTCCTGGCCAGCGACACCACGGTCGCGCTGCTCTCCGACCTGCCGAGCACCGGCGCTTCGAACGACTCGATCCCGTTCTCCTCCGCCGAGGGCACCCGCCAGATGGTCGCGAGCCTCACCAGCGGCGGCGCGTCCCGCCTGCTGCTGCAGAACGTGCTAGCGCCCAACTTCGGCCCGCTCCAGGCCAGGCTCGACGAGATGACTCAGACGGTGCAGACCGGCCAGGTAGACACGTTCAAGGTGTACACGGCCTGGGGACCGGGCGGGCACGGCTTCCACCTCGACGACCCGGCTATCGGCCTCCCTGTGGTCCAGCACGCGCACGACCTGGGCGTCAAGATCATCTGCGGGCACAAGGGCCTGCCGCTGCTCAACTTCGAGAGCACCTGGAACCAGCCGCGCGACATGGTCGCAGTCTCCCGCCAGTTCCCCGACATGCAGTTCGTCGTCTACCACGCCGGCTGGACACCCAGCCACACCGAAGGTCCCTACAACCCGGCAGACCCGGTCGGGATCGACTCGCTGCTCAAGGCGCTCGACGACTACCACGTCCCGCCGGACAGCAACGTCTGGGCCGACCTCGCCACCTCCTGGCGAGTCCTGCTCACCGACCCCACCCAGGCCGCTCACGCCGTCGGCAAGCTGCTCAAGCGCCTCGGCCACAGCCGGGTCCTCTGGGGCACCGACAGCGTCTGGTACGGCCCGCCGCAGACCCAGATCATGGCGTTCCGCGCGTTCGAGATCTCCGCCGAGTACCAGGACCGCTACGGCTACCCGGCGCTGACCGACGCCGTCAGGGCCCGCGTCCTCGGCCTGAACGCCGCCGACCTGTTCGGCCTCGACCCGCACGCCACCCGCTGCGTACTCGCCTCCGACATCCTCGAGCGCAACCGCCCGGTCCAGCGCGCGCTCGCCGCCTCCGGCGACCTCCCCGCCCCCTGGATCCCCCGCGGCCCCGTCTCCCGAGCCCAGATGCTCCGCTGGCTAACCACCACCCAAGGCCCCTGGCTCCCCACTTAATCCAAGTTCCTGTCCGTCACAAAACTACAAACAAGAGCTGTGCGGGCGACGACCGGCACGCACGCGGCGCTGGCTGCTGGCGCAACGCCTCGCGCCGCGCCCATGCCGTCCGCCGCCTGACCTGGCAACTTCGCGGGACCATAAGACCCTTCACCGGGCGGCGAACGGCACTTGCGCGGTGCAGTTGCTGCGCGAAGCTCAGCACGTGTCAGTGCCGTCCGCCGCCCGGTCACGGCCCGTGGGAGTCTAGGGTCCATGACTGGCTTGGACGAGTTCAATGAGCTGGACAATGCTGCGGCGATCCAAGCTCTGCTCGGCTGCTGCTCGTCTAGCCGCTGGGCGAACGCCGTGGCGGCAGCCCGCCCCTACCACTCCATCCACGAGTTGCTGACCGAGTCCGACCGTGCTGTTTCCTCTCTGAGGACCGCCGATCTCCGCGCGGCACTAGCCGGGCACCCCAGAATCGGTGACCGGCGGGTGATCGCCGGTCGCAGCTCGCCGGAGGCCAGCCAATCGGCAGAACCACCTTCGGCGGCGGACGGCAGGCCGGCGGTGCCAGGCGTTGCGCCAGCAGCCGGCACCGGGGGGCTGCTGGCCGGCGCCGCAATCGAGCACAGCACGGGCTGGTCTTCGCAGGAACAGTCAGGTGTCAGCACCGCTGACGAGGAGATGCTGCGGGATCTTGAAGAGGGAAACCGCGTTTACGAGCGGCGGTTTGGGCATATTTACCTGGCTTGTGCCAGCGGGCGGACGGCTGGGGAGCTGCTGGCCTTGCTGCGTGAGCGGCTGGACAACGATCGCGAGACCGAGTGGGGTGTTGTGGCGGCCGAGCTGGCGAAGATCAATCGGATCAGGCTGCGCAGGCTGATCGGAGGGCAGGCGTGACCGCGGTGACCACGCACGTGCTGGACACGGCTCGGGGCGAGCCGGCCGCCGGCGTCGTCGTCCGGCTCGAGCGGGTCGGGCCCGCGGGAGACGGGGTCGAGATCGGCCGGGCGGTTACCGACGCCGATGGCAGGATCGCGGACTTCGGGCTGGCCATGACGCCGCTGCCGGCCGGGACCTACCGGCTGGTCTTCGAGACCGCCGCTTACCTGGCCGCCGGCAGCGCGGGGGGACCGCCGTTCTTCCCCGAGGTCGCCGTCGCGTTCGCGGCGGACGGGAGCCGGTCGCACTACCACGTGCCGCTGCTGCTCAGCCCGTACTCTTACTCGACCTACCGAGGGAGCTGAGTCATGGCGATCGTCCTTGGCCCGAACCAGTACGGCAAGGCCGAGACCAGGGTCGTGCGGATCTACCGGGACACCGAGCGGCACGAGATCAGGGATCTCAACGTGTCCACGGCGCTGCGCGGCGATTTCGACGCGGCGCATCTGAGCGGTGACCAGGCCAGCGTGCTGCCGACCGACACGCAGAAGAACACGTGTTTCGCCTACGCCAAGGAAAAGGGCGTGGGCG
>DATNIU010000036.1:0-5463 GCA_035604275.1 Streptosporangiaceae bacterium
CGAGGGGCTGCGGATCGGCGACATCGTGGCCCTCGAGGACTCCGACCACCGCTTCGGCCGCGGGTACCGGGCCGGCTACCTGACGATCGGCGTCATCTCCACCGGGCAGTGCATGCTCTTCGGGCACGGACCTGGCCCGAGTACGCTCATGAGCGGGCCGGAGGAAGCGTTCCACCTGGTCACCGACCCTGATTCCAACCTGGCCAGCTGGTTGCACGCCACCCCGGAGGTGAGCCGGTGACCGGCCAGGCCAACCAGGACGTCCGGGCCGTCGCGGTGAACCTGCTCGGCCTGGTCGAGCACCCGGAGCTCGGCGATACGCCGTACCGGGTCAGCGCCGACGGCCGCCCCTACGTGCCGGCGGGCGACGGCGGCATCGTCCTCGGCCTTCGGCTCGGCGAGTCGTGCTTCGGGCGCGACGCCGACCACGCCGCGCCCGGCGCGTGCCTGGTGCACCCGGATCCGGCCGCCCGGCACGCGCTGACGATCTATTCCTGCGTAGGCAACCAGGCCACCGTTCGGACCGGGCAGGCGGCCGGCGCGCGGGGTGTGGTCGTCGGCAAGCGCGGCGAGCTCGGGCGCGTCGTGGTGAGCTTCGACCAGCAGGATCTGGCCAAGATGCGGCCATCGGATCAGGTCGCGGTCCGGACCTGCGGCCAGGGCTGGCGGCCGCCCGGCTTCCCGTCCGAGGTCACCCTGCTCAATACCGACCCCGCCGCCCTCCGGTGGCTGCCGATCACCGCGGGCGGCGACGGAGAATACGTGACCGCCGGAGTTCGGGCAGTCGTGCCGAGCAAGCTGGCGGGCAACGGCATCGGCAGGCCCGCTGTCGGCTGGGATCTGGACCTCCAGCTCGGAAGGCCAGCGGCGGGGAGCGGGCGGGACGGCCGGGCTGACCCCGGCGCGGCAGCCGACGAGGACGTGCTGCTCGGCGATCTGGTTGCCGTCTCCGACCTGGACGCACGGTTCAACCTGGGGTATCGTCGCGGCTGGCTCACGGTCGGCGTGATCGTGCACGGCGCGAGCCCGCTGCCCGGCCACGGGCCAGGTATCACGCCGATCCTCACAGGCCCGGCGGAGGTGCTGCGGGCAGCGCCGGATCGGGCGGGTCATGCAGGCTTGACCGAAGCCGTTGTGCGATTGTTGACTGTTGCCGGGTTATAACGTACCGACGGGCGACGGCCGCGTGCAGGAAGTAGGTATAGGGCCATTCTCGAACATGTTTCACTTCCCGAGGCAGTAACCCGCGTGCTGCGTCACCGCATCCTCAACAACGAACTGCCCGCCGAGTCACGGCTGGTCGAGGCCAACATCGCGGCCGAGTTCGGGGTCAGCCGCGGTACTATCCGCGACGCCATGCGCAGCCTGCAGGCTGAGGGCCTGATCGACATCGTGCCGCGCCGGTATAGCGTCGTCACCAGGATGTCCACCGAGGACGCCGAAGACGTGTGCTTCGCCAGGTACGTCCTGGAGGACGCGAGCCTGGAGGGCGACTTCGCCAGCCGTCGCAAAGAACTGCTGAAGGCGCTGCGGCTGGCCCTGGAGCACATGTCCGTCGCCGCCCGGCTCAATGACATGGACGCCCTGGTCGACAGCGATACCCAGTTCCATGAGGTTCTCATCGACGTCTCCGGACGGCGTCGGCTGAAGGACCTGTGGTGCATGCTCAACAGCCAGATGGGTGCCCTCATGCGGGCCGAACTCGAGCGCCAGGGCATAGAGATGGCGGAGACAGTCAGGCGGCACCTAGGCATCGTGGACGCGGTCAGCGACGGGGACCTGGCCCGGCTGAGGGCCGAGCTTCGTGCCCACTACCTGGTCGGCTTCCCGTCGGCCGACAACTCGGCGCCAGGCGACGGCCGGGACCGGCCGGGCACGGACCGAGGCGATCTGCGAGCCCCAGCCGGTTCCGGTGGCCGTAGGGCAGGCCCCTGACCGCGAGGCCAAGAAAGGCCACATGGACGTCACGTATAACTTCTCGGGTGAGGTCGCGGTCGTCACCGGCGCGGCCAGGGGCGTCGGCCGGGCGCTGGTGAGCACGCTGGCGCAGGCGGGCTGCCAGGTGGTCGCCGCCGATAGGGATGATCAGGGCCTGGCGGAGACCTGTGCACCCTATCCGGAATCAGTGCTGCCCGTTCGCGCCGACGTGAGCCAGCCCGACGACGCCGCACATATCATCGGCAGCGCGGTCGGCCACTTCGGCAGGCTCAGCATCTGCGTTAACAATGCCGCCGTCGCGCCGCACACGAGCCTCCTGCAGGAGACCGTGCAGGTCTGGGACACGGTCTACGCCGTGAACTGCCGCGGCACGTTCCTGATGACCCAGCGCGCCGGGCAGGCGATGATCGACCAGGGTGGGGGCGGCCGGATCATCAACTTCTCCTCCGGCGTCAGCAGCCGCGGCTCGGCCGGTGCGGCCGCGTACGCGAGCAGCCGCGCGGCCACGGAGAGCTTCACGCGGGTGGCGGCGGTCGAGCTCGCGCCCTATGGGATCCTGGTGAACTGCGTCAGTCCCGGCCTGATCGACACACAGCCCAAGCCGCTGCCGCCGGTGATGGCCGAGAGCCTGTCTCGGCGCATCCCCACCCTGCCGCTGGCCCGGCCGGGCCAGCCGCAGGAGGTCGTCAACCTCGTCCTGTGGCTGTGCTCGAGCGCAGCCAGCTACGTGACCGGATCGGTCTACCACGTCGACGGGGGAGCCGGCGTCGGGGTCCGGTCGGGTGGTCCGATCATCGATGACGACGTGCGCTACGACTGGGTGACGGGCCGCGAGCGATCCTGACCGCACGGCCAGCCCGGACGCTCATTCAGCCAACCGGCCGCTCAGTTGCCGGCGATCGCGCCGTCGGCGCCGGCGTCAGCGGCTACGCCGCTGTCAGCCGCTACCGAGGCAGTCGGCAGGCCCGCCGAGGACTGCAGCGGGAAGTGGCAGGCGGCCAGGTGCTCGGCGCCGAACGAGACAACAGGCGGAACCTCGTCGGCGCAGATCTGCTGAGCCCGCGGGCAGCGGGTGCGGAAGACACACCCCGACGGTGGATCGATCGCCGACGGCAGCTCGCCCTTGACGCCCACGCCTAGGGCTCGATGATGCCGTGGCGCGGGCACCGGGATGGAGGCGAGCAGCCCCGAGGTGTAGGGGTGCGCCGTCCGCTCGTACACGTCGCGGACCGTGCCGATCTCGACGAGGCGGCCAAGGTACATGACCCCGACCCGATCGGCCATGTAACGCACGACCGACAGGTCGTGCGAGATGATCAGGTACGTGAGCGAGTGATCAGCCTGCAGCCGCTTCATCAGGTTCAGGATCTGCGACCTGATCGACACGTCAAGCGCGGACACCGGTTCGTCCGCGACGATGAGCTTCGGGTTCAGCGCGAGCGCCCTGGCCAGCCCGATCCGCTGACGCTGGCCGCCGGAGAACTCGTGCGGGAACCGCTCGACCGCGTTGCGGCTCAGCCCCACCTCGTCGAGCAGCTCCTCGACCCGCAGCCGCTGCTCCGCGCGAGTACCGACGGCCTGGATCGCCAGCGGCTCCCGGAGGATCGCGCCGACGCGCATCCGGGGGTCGAGTGACGCGTACGGATCCTGGAACACCAGCTGCAGGTCGCTGCGGAGCTTGCGGACCTGCTTGGACGTGAGGGCTCCCAGGTCGTTGCCCTCGAAGACGACGCGCCCGGCGGTCGGCTTCTCCAGCGCCACCATCATCCGGCCGATCGTCGTCTTGCCGCAGCCGGACTCTCCGACCAGGCCGAACGTCTCTCCGATCCGGACCTCGACGCTGACGTCCGTGACCGCCTTGACCGAGCCAGTCTTGCGCTGCAGCACTCCGGCGGTGACCGGGAACTCCTTGCTCACGCCGGTCAGCTTCAGCAGCGGAAGGAACCGGCGCTCCCCGTCCGGCGCGGCTGCGTCCCCCCGGGGGGACGATCCCCTCCAGACCCCCCCTGCTCCTGGGGGGAAGTCTTTCCCCCCAGATCCCCTCGGCCCCCCCGCGGCTCGGCTCGGCTCGGTGACGGCCGCTGCCGCCTCGGTGCCGCCGAGCTCATCAATCGCCCTGACGTCGTCGGCGCTGGTCTGCGTGGGGAAGAAGCATGCGAACTGGTGAGCCGGGTCAGGACCGCCGAGCTGCGGGTCCTCCTCGCGGCAGGCCGACTGCGCGTACTGGCACCGGGGCGCGAACCGGCAGCTAGTGAACGGGAGGGTCAGCTCGGGCGGCAGGCCGGGGATCGAGTACAGCCGGTGCCGGGCGTCCTGGTCCATCTTCGGTATCGAGGCGAGCAGCGCCTCGGTATAGGGGTGGCGCATCTGGTCGAACAGCTGCACGGTGGTCGCGTGCTCGACGATCCGGCCCGCATACATCACGTAGGTGCGGTCGGCCCGCTCGGCGATCACCCCGAGGTCGTGGGTGATGAGGATGACCGCCATCTGGAGCCGGTCCTTCAGGCTGTCGATAAGGTCCAGGATCTGGGCCTGGATCGTGACGTCGAGGGCCGTCGTCGGCTCGTCGGCGATTAGCAGCCTAGGCTCGTTCGCCAGCGCCATCGCGATCATCACGCGCTGCCGCAGGCCGCCGGATAGCTGGTGCGGGTAGTCGTCGAGCCGCTCGCTCGGCCGCGGCATTCCTACCAGCGCCAGCACCTCGCCGGCCCGGTCGAGCGCGGCCTTGCGGCTGACGCCCTTGTGCTGCCGGACGCTCTCGGCGATCTGCCGGCCGACGGGCTGCGTCGGGTCCAGCGAGGTCATCGGATCCTGGAACACCATCCCGATCTCGCCACCGCGGACCTTGCGCATCTCCGCCGCGGACAGCCGGACCAGGTCGCGCCCGGCGAGGACCACCTCGCCCCCGACGATGCGTCCGCCCGGCGGAAGGAGCCTGATGATGGACGTGCCCAGCATCGTCTTGCCGCAGCCGGACTCGCCGACCAGCCCAAGCGTCTCGCCCTCATCCACGGTCAGGCTGACCTGATCCACCGCGTGCACGGTGGCGTCGCGCAGCCCGATCTCGGCGCTGAGCCCTCTGACCTCCAGCAGGCTCACTGGCTCACCTGGCTTCTGCCATTCACGCAGACCACTTAGACCTACCGCAGCCGGACGTCGAGCAGGTCGCGTAGCGCATCGCCCAGGAAGTTGAACGCTACGACAACGATCACGATGAGGATGCCGACCGGGTAGACCTGCCACCAGTAACCGGCGAAGATGTAGCTGGATCCGTCCGAGAGCATGCCGCCCCAGGTGGCGGCGGGTGGCGGCAGCCCGAAGCCCAGGTAGCTGAGCACCGCGAGCACCAGGATCGCGTCGGCGACCTGGAACGTGGCGTTGACGACGATCGTGGACATGGTGTTCGGGATGATGTGCCGGATCACCGAGCGGGCCGACCCGCCTCCCATCACCTGGACCGCCTGCACGAACTCGCGGGTGCGCAGCGACAGGCTCTCGCCGCGTACCAGCCGGGACGGCACCTGC